>JBCCFX010000106.1:0-13329 GCA_039029515.1 Planctomycetota bacterium | reverse complement strand
TGTTTGGAGGCCACGGGTTGCCCAGGTAAGAGCAATTATGATAGCACAGATGGTGCTTTGCAGCAGTTGGGAGTGTCCCTGGAAGAGATTGCCCACACGGTGCAACAACAATCTGCTGGGCGGACTCAGAAGAGGGACCTGTATTGGAGGACCCCCAAAAATTTCACCCTCAAGAGAGTCACTTCTCTGGATGAGGCGACGGGTACGGCGGACACGGAAGCCACGGAGTTCTACGAGATCTACAAGCTGGACGTGGTGGTCATTCCCACCAACGTGCCGGTCGTTCGCGCTGATCACAATGACCTTGTGTTCATCTCGGAAAAGGACAAGTGGGATGCGGTCGTGGACGAGGTCAAGTCGTTCCATGATGTCGGTCGCCCGGTGCTGGTTGGCACCACGAGCGTCGAGCGCAGTGACATGCTGAGCCAGATGCTAGGTCGAAAGCACAACATTGATCATGAAGTCCTGAACGCGAAGCAGCACGAACGCGAAGCGGACATCGTGCTCAGCGCGGGACAGGTTGGTGCCGTGATGATCGCCACGAACATGGCGGGCCGCGGGACGGACATCAAGCTCGGTCAGTTCACCCGCGAAGAGCTGGTTGATCACTGGAAGCGTCGCGGGATCTGTCCAAAGGCCGCGCAGGCGTCACAGTCGGATGACGAGATCATTGCCGCGATTCACCGCCACCTTGCCGGGAAGGAACTCGGCATGAAGAAGGGCGATCTCGAATCCAAGTCCGATGAGGAGATTCGACTCGCGCTGCTTCGACATTGGGCGCTGCATCACACGTATCTCAGTGAGAGCAAGATCGCCGGCATGAACGCACGATCGCTCGAAGAAGAACTCGATGATGTCGGCAGTTGCCTGATGCATCGGCTTCGTTTTTTCGAGAACGTCGAGGAACTCGGCGGACTGCATGTGATCGGCACCGAGCGGCACGAATCCCGACGAATTGACAACCAGTTGCGCGGTCGATCCGGCCGTCAGGGTGACAACGGTTCTTCGCGTTTCTACGTGTCGCTCGAAGATCCGCTCATGAAGATGTTCGCGGGCGAAACGACGCTCAAACTGCTGAGTCGACTCGGTATGAAGGAAGGCGATGCCATCGAGAACCCGATGCTGACGAAAGCGATCGGTCGAGCGCAGCGCAAGGTCGAAGAGCGAAACTTCCTCAGCCGAAAGAACCTGCTTGAATGGGATGAAGTCCTTAACGCTCAGCGCATGGACTTCTACGAGATTCGTCAGGCGGTCCTCGAAGGCCGCGGCGTCAAGGACATGATCTTCGAGCACATCGAAGATTCGGTCCGCGATGCCGTCGATCGATTCCTCGCGCCGGCGTTCCAGGCAACGTGCATCGCAGAATGGGTGCGCGAGAACATGGGTGTCAGCGTCGAGCCGGATCGATTCCGCGGCAAGGACCGTGAGGATCTGCATCGTTACATCCGAATCGCGTGCAAGGAAGAAGCCGCGAGCATGATTGAAGTCACGATCGGCGAGTACATGCCGACGGACATCAATCTCGGGAAAGGCACGATTGAACGTGCTGACCGATCGATGTGGAATCTGTCGGGACTGTGCGATTGGGCCAAGGCGACGTTCAACGCCAGCCTGCGCGTCTCTGACATTCAGGACATGGAACCCAAGGAAGTTGTTCGCCTGCTCGAAGACGCCGCGACGAAGCACGTCGAAACGCAGGAACTCGGACCGCTCGACCAGTACCTCGTGCCGCGCTACGGCGCGACCGAACTGTGCAAGTGGACCGCGAACAAGTTCGACGCTGAGTTCAAGCCCGAGGAATTCGATCAGATCGACAACCTCGACGATGCATTCCGCCACATCATGACGTGGGCACGCGATCGGTACACCGAACGGGAGATTCTCTACCCGATCGACTTTGCCGTGGAAACAACGTCCGGCATGATTCAGCATGACGCTGAAGTTGCGATCACGCAATTCACGTCATGGGTGCGAGCTCGGTATGAACTCGACTGGTCACCGCACGCACTGCCGTCGTCGAATCCCACCGAGCTGCGCGACATGCTGATCGCGGAAGCGAAGAAGTGGGATGAGTCGCGTCGGCATGAACGTGCGGATCGAGCCGTGCAGCAGGCATCCACGCCGGACGCACTCAGCGAGTGGTTCCAGGAGAACATGGGTGCACGGCTGACGGAGAGCGAATTGGAACGTGCGGTCGATGATCCGCGTTCAGTGGCGATCGACAAGATCGATGCGGTCATGCGTGCAGAGCTCGCGCAGCTCGAGCGATTCATTCTGCTCCAGATCATCGACAATGCCTGGAAGGATCACCTGCATTCGATCGATCAGTTGCGTGAGTCGATCGGCTTCCGATCGTTCAGTCAGCGCGACCCGCGAATCGAATTCAAGCGCGAAGGTGCGGGTCTCTACGAAGAGATGTGGAGCCACATCCGCGAACGCGTGACGGAACTCGCGTTCAAGGCGAAGCTCACACCGCAATTCCGTGCTCCGGCACCACCTGCGGGCACCGCGACGCAGCCGGAGGCGCAGCGTCCGACGGAAGGCGCACCGGGACAGCCGGGCGGCGCATCTGGTGCGGCCGCATCTGGTCAGGCCACGGCGACGGCAGCACCGCCGGCGGAACGGACGAATCGTGGCGCAGCGCCGCCGAAGCGTCCGCCGGTTCGCGCAGCCGCAGCGATCGGGCGCAACGAGATGGTGACGATTCAGAATCCCGCCACGGGTGAGAAGGAAACCGTCAAGTACAAGAAGGCGGAAGGCAAGCTCAAGACGGGCTGGCAGATCGTCGGGCGCGAATCCTGATCATCATCCGACCATGAGGTTTACACCGACGACGGGACCGAATCCGGTTCCGTCGTCGTCGTTTTGGCGAGCCGGCGACAGAGCGCCCAGGCAAGCATGACGGCGACCGGGATGATGAGCAGCATGGGTTGGCCGTGCAGGAAGCCGAGTTCACACAACGGCGCCAGCAGCACACACGCGATCAGGACGCGTTGGGCGAGTCGACGACGTTCATCGCCACGTGCGGTCATCGCGACCACGGCAACGTACGACGGGAATACGAGCCCGTAAAACACGAAGAACCGCAGGTAGTGGTCGAGCATCGTCTGGAGTGGCGTCGATGCGGCAGCAAGGACGATCACGAGTCCGACGATCACGATGACCGCGTTTCGCATGCGTGCGGGACGCAGCATTGCTCGATCGCCAGCTCGTTCGAGTTCACGCAGATGCACGCCAACGGTCGTCATGGCTTGCGCGAAGATGTGAATCACGAGCCAGCCATAGATTGCAGCGTTGTCCAGTCGTTGCCAGTACGCGCACGTCATGATGATCATCGCGCCGAACGTGACACCGAAGACCGCGAACGCATGCCGCGACGGTGTTTGTTGACAGGCACGATGAAACGTGAGATCCAGATACGGACAGAGCAGAAAACCGAAGATGACGATCGGGGCGAGGCCGAGCAAACCGAGCGGTGGCTCGTTGCCACGCCATGTGATTTCCGGCAGCATCTGCGGTCCGATCGTGAACCAGACGCCAAGAGAGACCACGTACGGCAGCAATGCTGCCGCGGGCCAGTAGCGATCGGGAATGGCGAACACAAGCACGCTTCCCGTCATGAGAATCGCCGGCGCCAGGACGAGCGGCCACGCGGCGATGCCATCTGCCGGCGTCAACCATCGCCACAGGACCATGACGAAGAACAGATGGAACGCGATCGTGATAAGTGAGAACCAGGTCAGCGCTGAACGATGGTCTTCACAGAACCGCGCAGAGCGCTTGGCATTCAACACGTACCCAAACGAAGCGCATCCGAGCACGTTTGGAATCGCGAAGAGCAGAAAGCCCGGCCAGCCATACCAACCCAACATGATGTGCGGCAGAAACATGCCGATGCACCACGTCCAGCTGACCGCGCAGTAGATGCCCCATCCGATGGTGTTCAGTGTTGACGACCGGCTCACCGATTCTTCCGAATCTCGTACCGCCGGCGGAATTCCGCCTTCGGCGTGCAGTGGAACGTCGTCTGGCATTTGCCGACGCGAATCTCGCGTTCACGATTCTTCAGCTTCAATGACTGACGGATCTCAATGTCGAGCGAGACATTGAATTCCTTGCCGGAGTCGATCTTCGAGCGCAGATCTTCAGTCATCTGAATGTGGTAGATCGCGGGACCGACGCACGGGCGAAGGAACTGATAGTTCAGTTCCTTGCAGACGACGATGTAATCGGATCCACATTCCGCGAAGAGGAACATGCCGCCGGCGACTTCGGAGTTGCCGAGCAGAGCCGCTCCGGCCATTGCGTTGTACCAGTTTCGATTGGCGCGACGGAACGGCAGCACCGCGCTGAAACGATTCGCATCCAGCCGCTTCATCGTGATGCCCGAGCGGAAGGCGAACGGAAGCCAGATCAACGAGCACACTTTGTGCCAGAAGTTGTTCCGTGTGCTCAGCCGGCTGACGAATGCCTCAATGCGCTGCGAGAACGTGCGCCGTTCGGTTTCCTTCGGCTCCGCCGGAGGGCCGTTTGGCGCGGGCAGCTGGCTCTCGACGTTGGCCGTGGACACAGTGAGGTCTCGCAGTCAGGGCGGGCATCAGATCACGTGAAGGAATGACCGCGGATCCCCGTTCCGCGGACTGAACCCTATGCTAAGCGGTTGCCCCGGTACGGTCCACCACAGAAACGCCGCCATCACTGCCATGCACCAGACGACCCGATCGCCACTTGTCCTTGCCTGCTGTAGCTGGAGCCTCCGTCCGTCGGGCCCTGATGATCTCATCGCGATGGTCCGCCAGACGGGGCTGGACGCCGTCCAACTGGATCTCACGCCTCTGGTCCGTGATCAGGCGGCGTGGGGGACGTGCGTGGATGCTCTGCGTCACGCCGGCATCCGGATCGTCAGCGGCATGATGGCTCCGATCGGCGAAGATTATTCATCGCTCGAGTCCATTGCCCGGACCGGCGGCGTTCGCCCCGATGACCATTGGGATGACAATCGGCAACTTGCCAACGCGATGGCGACGCTGGCTGCGGAAGCAGGCATTCCGCTGGTCACGCTCCATGCCGGGTTCCTGCCGGAATCTACGGACGACCCTGAGCGCGCGACAATGCTTGACCGCCTTCGTGAGCTCGCTCGCGCGTTCGCCGCGCGCGGTGTCAACCTCGCGTTCGAGACCGGCCAGGAATCGGCGAGCACGCTGATCGAAGTCCTCACAGATCTGCACGAACCGAACGTCGGGGTGAACTTTGATCCCGCGAACATGATTCTCTACGCGACCGGAGATCCGATCGATGCGCTTGATCAGCTCCGACCGTGGGTTCATCAGGTCCACATCAAGGATGCAATCGCGACGACCGTTCCCGGGACGTGGGGGGCCGAAGTGCCCGTTGGTCATGGTGATGTCGACTGGAACGCTTTCTTCGAAGTGGTCACACATTGTGATCCGCCGGTTGTGTGCGTCATCGAGCGCGAAGCAGGCACACAGCGCATCGAGGACATTGTGAAGGCGAAGACACTTGTGGAAACCTTGTGGGAGCGCGCACGATGAGTGTGGTTCGACGCGGACTGATTGCGGTGTTGCTGATCCTTGCGGGATGTCAGATGCGACCTGACACCATGACCGAGCCGATGGAGCTGCACGCGAACGGTGCGGTGGCGTGCGATCATGAGATTGCCTCGCAGGCCGGCGTCGAGATCCTTCAACGTGGTGGCAACGCCGTCGACGCTGCCGTTGCGGCGAGTTTCACGCTGTCCGTCGTTCGACCGTATTCATGCGGCATTGGCGGCGGCGGCTTCATGACGATCTATGTCCCGGCTGATGGTGAGACGCCTGCACAGTGTGTTGCGCTGAACTACCGCGAGACGGCACCGGCTGCCGTCGCACCGTCGTACTACGAAGATCTGCGTGCACGCGGTATGCCTGACGATGTGAATCGTGCCGGTCATCACGCGGTCGCGATTCCGGGGACGGTCGCCGGACTGCTCGATGCGCTCGACCGATATGGCACTTTGGATCGCGCGACGGTGCTGGCCCCGGCAATTCGCGCCGCGCGCACCGGATTCCGAGTGGACGCCGACTACCGCGGCGCGTACGACGTCGCGTCGACATGGGCCGAATCGCAGCAGGATGCGCGTCGATACGCCCCGATCGTCAACGGAAAACTGATGACGCCGATCGAGCCCGGGCCGTGGGTGACCAACGAGCCGCAGGCGCGCGCGTTGGAGTTGATTGCCCGCGATGGTGCCGATGCGTTCTATCGCGGTCCGATCGCCGACGCGATTGTGCGCGAGATGCAGGCACACGGCGGACCGATCACGCATGATGATCTCGCCCGGTATCGCGTGCGTGACGAAACACCGCTCATGGGAACGTTCCGCGGACACGTCGTGCATGCATTTCCTTCGCCAAGTAGTGGTGGGATTGCGATGCTTCAGATGTTCGGCCTGCTCGAGCGCCGGCTGGATGACTTGGCTGTCACATCGCCGGACGACCCTGCGTTTCGTCATCTGCTTGTGGAGTGCATGAAGCATGCCTTTGCCGATCGGGCGGAGCATCTCGCTGACGATGACTTTGTCGACGTGCCCACCAATGCGCTGCTCGATGCAGCCTATCTCGATGAACTCGCTCAACGGATCGAGTTGGATTCGACGCAGGATCTCTTTGCGTACGGCAGTGCCGTCGCGGCTCCGGACGATGGCGGGACGAGTCATCTGTCCGTGATCGATGCCAGCGGGATGGCGGTGGCGTGTACCGAGACGATCAACGTGCGATTCGGGTCGAAAGTCGTCGTGCCTGAGTTCGGCTTCTGCCTCAACAATGAAATGGATGACTTCACCACGATTCGTGGCGAGACCAATGCCTACGGTCTTCGTCAATCCGACCGCAATCTTCCCGAGCCAGGGAAACGACCGCTCAGCAGCATGTCGCCGACCATCGTCACGCGCGATGGTGACGTTGTGCTGATCGCCGGCGCATCGGGCGGCCCGCGCATCATCTCCGGCACCGCGCAAGCCATCCTCAACGTACTGCTGTTTGATGACTCGGCTGCGAATGCGATTCAGCGCGAACGCATTCATCATCAGTGGCAGCCTGACGTGGTGCAGTTCGAAGCATGGGGAGCGCAGCCTGGCCGCGCCGATGCATCTCGTCAGCGCGCCATGCAGGCATACGGGCACGAAACACGCGTGCGGCCGCGCGTCGGCGTTGTGCAGATGATCGTCGTGCACGAGGACGGCATTGAAGCGGCGAGTGATCCGCGAAAGGGTGGTCGATCAGCCGGCTACTGATTCGGATATCACCGGAACCCTGCCGCGCACGATGATCGTCGTGGGCAGGAATAGCGTCGCGATCACCCATGCGTTCAGGAAGAGCAGGAACAACGGAACTGGCAGCGCGTTGATCTCCGCCAGCGTCGCGAGCGTGACGTCGGGGAAGATCTTGTGGCTGTAATTCACGTTGACGGATGCCGGCAGCAGCAACCGACTCGACACGGAGATCAATGCGAACACCGCACACGCCGCCAGAAAACTTCGGCGTTCAAAGAAGCGTTGTCGGACGATGATGAATATCAGCCCTGGCAAAAGGACGAAGTGGTGCGACGTCGCAAGCCAGTGCCAGGGATCTGCGGTTCGAAGATACGTCGTAGAGCCGAGCGGGTGCAATCCGACAGTGTAGCCACACGCGGCATCGAACATCCAGATCGCGTGCGCGACGCCGATCATCGTGAGTGATGTTCCGATGAACAGTGACGATCGAATGAACAGGCCGGCGACCGCGAGCATCAGGCCGACATTGCTCAGCCAGAGCATCTCCTCGGTCGTATCGGTCGCGATCTTGTGGGTCAGCAGATTGATGACATGCAACACCGCGATCGCAGTGAGCCAGTGTGGTGGCCACCATCGGTCTCGCGAATTCACGAGCCGCCGCCGCTCGTGTGCAGGGTGATGCGCGCCGGTGAGTTCGCAGTTTCAGCCGTGATGTTGTAGCGATTGCCGCGCTGATCTTCGAGGCGCGCGCCGACAATCGCGATGCCTTCGGGCAGTTCGCCGGTCGACATGAACGTTCCGATATCAGACGCGGATGTGATCCACTCGGATGATGGCGAGTTGTTCAGGCGATGCTGCAGGTATGCATCCTGAATTGCGGTCCGCATGCCGCCGAGAGCGCCTTCGTCGGCGGCCTCCTTGGCATCGTCCGCGTAATCGATGAACTTGGGCAATGCGACGCCACCGAGAATGGCAAGCACGACGATCACCGCGATGAGCTCGATCAGCGTGAAGCCACGGCGACGGGATGACCGTCGCGACGCATGTTGTCTTCGGGGACATGTTCGCATGCTTGAGTATCGTCCGGTAGTGCGCGATGCTTGATCGTATGGCGCGTTATCGGAACACATGCTGGTGCATTGTGCCGGTTGTTACGGCAGGCGCGTGGCCTGTTCGAGTTCGGCCGCAGACGTCGCGGTCTCCGGCACGAGTCCGTACTTATTCCCGCTTCGGTCGAACAGCACGCGACCGCTTCGTTCAATGCCTTCAGGCCAGTCGCCGGTGAACATGATGGCCGGCACCTGCTCGAGCGTGGTGATCCACGCGCTCGGCGGCGCATCGGTCGAGCGATGGTCGACGTAGGCCAGTTTCAGGGCCGTGCGAATGCCGTCGATGCTTGCCTCATCCGCTTCGCGTTGGGCGGTGGCGGACTGATCGAGATACCGTGGCAGCGCGACGCCGGCCAGAATGGCCAGGACGACGATGACCGCGACGAGTTCAATAAGGGTGAATCCGCGATGGCGAATGGACAACATGCCGGCCTCCCTGGATCTGCCGTACTCAAGTGTGATGACACTTGCTGACGGCAGCGGGGCCGGTGGTCATGGTCGGTATCGGGCCGCCGCCGGGCATTCCTGAGCGGAGTCGGTGGTCCGCGAAAATCGATATCCGTTTGTACGGTTGTTGGCGATCATTCGAGCCGATCCTAGGATGACACGTCAATGTGCCCCTGAAAGGAGCCGTCATGCCAACCTATGTCTATCAGGTCATTACCGAGGACGGCTCGGAAGGCGAAGTCTTCGAGGTCTTTCAGAAGATGTCCGACGATGCCCTGACTGAGCATCCGGACACCGGCGAGCCATGTCAGCGCATGCCAACCGCGCCGTCGATCGCCGGCAAATGGTCGGACACGAAATCGAAGACCGTGCTGAGCAACAAGAACCTCGACCGTCTCGGCTTCACGAAGTACGAGAACGCAGGGGGCGGCCACTTCGAGAAGAAGGCCGGTCAGGGACCGGATCTGCTGAGCGCAGATTGAGAAGAGCTGCCAGCGTTCAGCTGTCAGCTTTCAGCTGTAGGCCGGATCGCCGCGGCGACCCGGCGTGAACGTTGTTGGCCGATAATCGGCGGGGGCGCAGCCCCCGCCCTACAAGACGACAATTCAGCCAACAGCCAACAGCCAACAGCCAACAGCCAACAGCCAACAACCCACAGCCAAACGACAACCGCCGACCCGAAGGTCGGCGGCGTTCATGTCGTTGATATGCAATCGTGTTGGCTCAGCCGCCCAGCTGGAAGCGGATGAACGACTTGATCGTCGCGCCGTTCGGCAGCAGTTCCTTGATCTGCTTCGACTCGTCGAGCACGTACTTCTGATGCATCAGCGTGTTCTCTTCGAGGTGCTTGCGAACCTTGCCTTCGGCGATCTTCGTGGCGATCTCTTCCGGCTTGCCGGTGTCCTTCGCTTCCTGAATCGCGTTGGCGCGAATCTGTGCGATCTTGTCTGCCGGAACGTCGTCTTCACTGATGCCCATCGGATTGTGGAACACGATGTGCTGGCACATGCCTTTCAGCGTTTCTGCGTCGACGCTGCCACCATCGATCTGCACCACCGCTGCGGTCTTACCATCGTGGTGGAGGTACGAACCGAACGAGCCGCCGCTCATCTTGAGGCCGCGCGAGTAGTTTGCATTCTCGCCGGTCGTGATGCGCAGGTCATCGACGATCTTCGTCATCTCGTCGCTGGCGGCGATCTCGCCGTCGGGCATGGTCATCGCGAGCGCCGTGATTTGCTCCACGCCGTTCACGAAGTTCTCGTTGCGAGCGGTGAAGTCGGTCTCGGTCTGCACTTCGATGATGACCGCCTGGTCGCCATCGATCTTGATGCCGATGCGGCCTTCGCCGGTCGCGCGCTCGGTGCGCGTTTCCATCTTGCCTTTGAGCTTCTCGCGGAGCCACTCTTCGGCGGCGGCAGGATCGCCACCTGCTTCGGTCAGCGCCTTCTTGCAATCGAGCATGCCGAGGCCGGTCTTCTTTCGAAGGGCCATGACGTCCTTCGCGGTAAACGTCGTTTCGCCGGTAGTCATCTTCTTCTGCGTCCTGTCGAGATCGTGTTCTTGATCAACCCTGCGTGGAAGAGGCCACACCTCTCCCGTCACGCAAGCGGGATTCTATGCGTCGTGTTGTGTGCCGGTCGACTGCTTAGTCGCCGGATCGTTCCGCACCAGTCGCCGCGGTCGGGACCGCTTCGCTGCGGTCGCCACCCGGGGCATCGCCGCTCGCCGGCGGCGGGGTATCCGACGCTGAGGCGGAGAACTGCGTGCGCTGCGAGCGACGTCGCTGACGCTTCTCGCCACCACCGCCGGAGCCACCGTCCTCGTCGCGGCCTTCAGCCTTGGCGACGCGACCGGACTTCCCTTCGGTGATTGCAGCACAGATCTCGCGGGTGATGACGTCGATGGAACGCATCGAGTCATCGTTGCCCGGGATCGGGATGTCGACGAGATCCGGATCACCGTCGGTATCAACGAGACACACGGTCGGAATGCCGAGCGTGCGTGCTTCGCGAAGCGCGTTCTGTTCGCGGTTCACGTCGATGACGAACAGGGCGCCGGGGAGCTTGTTCATGTTGCGGATGCCGGAGAGGTTGCGATGGATCTTTCGCTTCTCGCGCATCAGCTGCGACGTCATTTTCTTGGAGTACGTATCAATCTCGCCGCTGTCGACGAGGCCTTCGAGTTCCTCGAGTCGCTTCAGTCGTTCGCGGATCGTGCGGAAGTTCGTGAGCGTGCCACCGAGCCAGCGTTCGATCACGTAAGGCATGCTGACGTCGTCGGCATACTTTTCGACGGCGGGGCGCGCCTGGCGCTTCGTCCCGACAATGCACACGTCCTTGCCACTGGCAACGACCTGGCTGATGAACTTCTTGGCCAGCAACAGACCCTTGATGGTCTCGCGGATGTCAATGATGTGGATCTTGCTGCGCACGCCGTAGATGTACGGCGACATCTTCGGGTTCCACCCGCTGCGATGCTGGCCAAAGTGAATGCCAGCTTCGATCAGATCCTCAACCAACGTAGCCATGACGAACTCCTGCTCAGCGACACCGGCGAAACGATCGTGAGTGATCAGCACGCTGATCATCGTCGCGCGCTTGGGCGCTTTGGTTTCGCGTTGACGAACCGTCAACACGAGGGACGCGTGATCTTCTTTCCAAGGCGTCGGCCGCAAGCCCACGATCAGTGCGGTCGACGTGCCCTCGAAACCAAGGGCGAAGCGACCACTATACCCGCACCCCGGGGGATGGAGCAACCGTCTAGACGAGCGAAGGCGCGTTCCGGCGATCCTGCCGAATTCGGCCTGCGACCACCGTCATCAGGGCGCGACCCCGGACCGTCCAGCCGTCAAACGGGCAGTTCCGACCCGTGCTCGCGAAAGTCGAGGCATCGATCGTCCATTCCGCATCCGGCTCAATGACCGTGACATCGCCCGGACCGCCCTCAGACAGCCGACCGAGGCCATGAGCGTCAAGTCCCACGATGCGGGCGGGTTCCGACGTCATCATCTCGATCAGCTTGGGCCAATCGACGACGTTGTCCTCGATCAGAGCCTTGATATAGAGCGGCAGGGCACACTCCACGCCCACGATCCCGAACGACGCTGAGGCGAAATCCCGGGCCTTGGTGTGAGGCGGATGGGGGGCATGATCGGTCGCGAGCACCGTGATGATGCCCTCGGCAACGGCCTGCTTGAGGGCATCGATATCCGCCCGGGTCCGCAGCGGCGGGTTCATCTTGGCGTTCGTGTCGTAGCCGCGGCAGGCTTCATCGGTCAGCAGGAGGTGGTGGGGTGAGACCTCGCCCGTGGCGGGCTGACCCTGCTCGCGGGCGCGCCTGAGGATGTCCACCGAACCGCCGGATGACAGGTGCTGCGCGTGATACCGCGCGTTGATCGATGCATTGAGACGCAGATCGCGCTCAATGATCAACTCCTCGGCGACGGCCGGCCAACCGCGAAGACCAAGGCGCTGCGCGACCGGGCCTTCGTTCATGACGCCGCCGTCCGTCAGCGTGGTTTCCTGGCAATGCTGCATGAACACGCGATCCACCGATCGTGCACCGCGCAGGACATCGGCCATGACATCGGCGCGAGCGACGGCATCGCCGTCATCCGTAAAGCCGACAGCGCCGGCGCGGGCCAGCGACGCGAGCGGCGCCAGCGTCTCGCCCTTGCGGCCCACTGTGGCGCAAGCAACCGGGAATACCCGCGCAGAGCGCAGGTCGCGAGCGCGCTGGTAGACAAACCGAACGAGCCGAGGCGAATCAAGCGCCGGCATCGTGTTCGGCATGCAGCAGACCGTCGTGAAACCGCCCATGATGGCCGCTTCCGTGCCCGTCGCGATCGTCTCGTCGTGATTGGGTCCCGGTTCACGCAGATGGACGTGAATATCAATGAGTCCCGGCGCGACGATGCAGCCCGGCACGGACACCACGCGCGTGTCGGGCGTGGTCGTCAATTCGCCCGGCGCGGTGGAGATCCGCGCAATCGTACCGTTGACGATCAGCACGTCCGCACTGGTATCGATGCCCGATGCGGGGCAGATGACGCGGCCGCCCTGGATGAGCAGTGCGTTGTGGGTGCGGGAGGATTCGCCGGCGTACTCACTCATGAAACCGATTGTAAAGCAAGATCGCGGCATCAGCCGGTGGCATTGAGCAGAAACGATGGACATCGCTCGAAACGTGGATGATGCGTCCGACCTAGAATCCTCGCGTGAGCGATACGGAACGACAGACCCGACTCGAAGGCCTCGCTACCAAGGCGCGGGCATTGCCGACCGAGCCCGGCGTCTACCTGATGAAGGACGCCGATGACCATGTCGTGTACGTCGGCAAGGCGGGCTCGCTTCGGAATCGCGTGGGCAGCTATTTCGTGCCGAGCGCTGACCTCGGCTACAAGAAACAAGGGCTGCTCGACGCCGTCGTCGACTTTGAATTCATCGTGTGTGAAGGCGAATGGGAAGCGCTGCTGATGGAAGCGCGGCTCATCAAGGACGTCCG
>JBCCFX010000105.1:0-13344 GCA_039029515.1 Planctomycetota bacterium | reverse complement strand
TGTCAGCGTATATCCAACACGAAGTCCTGCCATTCCCCACGCCTTGGAGAATGTACGAACAACCGCCACGTTCTCGCGTTGGAGAAGTTCGAGCGTCGGGTCCGCGTCTGCGAATTCGATGTACGCGAAGTCCACCATGACGACCGCGCCAACCGCAGCCGCGCGATCTGCGATCGTGATGAGGTCCGGTGTCGCGATGACCGATCCCGTCGGGTTGTTCGGTGAAACGACTGCCACCATGCCGGTCGACGCATCGATTGCGTGCACCATGGCACCAGCGGGGAACGTCTCGTCCCACCATCGAACCTCACGGATCTGAGCGTCTGCGAGCCGTGCACTCCGCGGAATCATCTCAAATGTCGGTGTATGAAGGACAAGCCCGCGATCACGATCCAGCACCGCACGGCAGAGCCGATCGATCGACTCGTCCCCGCCGTTCGTCACCACGACCTGATTGACTTCGATGCCGAATCGTGCCGAGATGTCCGCTTCAAGCGAACCGGGGCGAGCGTAGCGGCGCACGTCGTCAGCCGGCAGGCACGCAAGTGCACCAAGAACCTCTGCCGACGGTGCGCGGCCTTCATTGGCATCGAGCCAGAGATCGACCGCGTCATACAGGGCAGGCGGCTGATACGCCGCGACGTCTCTGAGACGTCGCGCCGGTCGAAGCGCCGCGGATTGTTGTGCATCGATCATCGACATCGTCAGATCACAATCTGTTCGGGCGTGGTCACGACAATGTCCGTTCCACCGCGTTCCTTGATGACCGGAATCAGCGACGGGAGATCCGTTCGCAAAACGGCAGCCTTGACCGCATAACCAGCGTCGCCGTGCATCGGCGCCACGGTTGGTTCGCGCATGCACGGCAACATGTCGATCACATCATCGAGCTTCGTACTCGACACATTGAATTCCATCATCACGCGACGCCGGGCTTCCAACACGGATCGAATGAGAATGACGATGCGATCAATGATGTCGCGTCGTGCAGGATCGTCCATTGCTTCGCGTGTTGCATACAGGCGCGTCGACGATGTCATCAGTTCATCGATGATTTCCAGATTGTTTGCCGTCAGCGTCGCACCGGTCGCAGTGTTATCGATGATGCAATCGGCATCCTCTGGCGGGAGCACTTCAGTGGCTCCATACGACCGAAGCAAGTTCGCATCGATCCCCTGATTCTCAATCCACCGCTGCGCCAGGTTCACGTATTCGCTGGCCACAGTGATTCTGCGGGTCGGGAGATCGCCATCGATCAGGAGCTGCGTTGGGGCGGCGGCGATGAGCCGAACCGGATCGAGTTCCGTGTCGATCAGTTCAACGA
The DNA here is from genome assembly GCA_039029515.1 of Planctomycetota bacterium. Lineage (GTDB taxonomy): Bacteria > Planctomycetota > Phycisphaerae > Phycisphaerales > SM1A02 > JBCCFX01. The sequence goes on along the minus strand of JBCCFX010000105.1, from coordinate 12,020 downwards.
GGTCCGCGTTGGATTCCGCGACCCAATCCGCGCCTGCGAATCCGAGATCGCGGGCCCCTACGGCCATCATTTCCACGATCGCCCGCGGTTTGAGGATCTTCACATCGACATCGTCGATGGCAATGGACGGCCGATAATCACGCGACGAGACGCGAATGCGAACGCCTGCATCGGCCAGGAGCCGCGCGATGCCGTCATACATGCGCCCTTTGGGAAGCGCGAAACGCAGGGTTTGGGTCTGACAGGTAAGCACCATGATTCGAACTCCGATTCTGGGGTTCGACTTCGTGTGGCGCCCGGTGACTCTTCCGATGGAGGCACAAAAAACGCCGGCACGAAGCCGGCGTTGTGGGGTCAGGAACGAATTCCATCAGGACATCAACACATCCGGCTCCTCGTGGAGGTGTGGTGGTGGTGATTCGCGTGATGGTTATGGGACAGATTCATGTTCATCAGACAATAGGCGCGATGTTCCATCGGTCAAGCCGACTCGACTGGCTTTTTGAAGTGACCAGTCGTCCGGAGCATAGACGCTTCGGCCCACGCCGATGCGTTCTCTCTGTTCTCGGACCCAGCAGGTCTGGTCGACATTCCTTTCGACATCCATGTAGGTCCGAAACTCACTCGATCTGACGGCCGCATAACCGTCATGTCCGAACTGCGTTAACGCCTGTCTCCACAATCATCCACCGCTGTCACGGCTGTGATGAATGCTGCGCTGATGCACGCCGATGAACGACACGGTTCTGACTGCCGCAAGGTGCGTGCAGCCAGGCGATTCAGGTTCTCGGAACTCGTGAACGACACCATGAAGACAAAGAACTCGCCATCACGGTCGACGGCCGCCGTCGGGAAATCACTCCTGGACGTCGGAGAAGCATCTGTTGCTTCGACGGGTCTGGTGCTGGCCATCGTGCTGCTGTGCGGCATGGTCCTCTCGGGTTGGCTTGTTCAATCCTCGAATCGCACAGCGCTCGCCGAAACGCAGCGTCATGAGGCGACTGCAACCGCAGACACGATTTCCATTGCACTTGAACACGCGCTGGCGGCCGATGACCTGGCACTCGTTCGACGCCTGCTTGCCAGCGTTGCCGCGGAGCTTGATCTCGAAACCTGCCGACTGAGCCTGCCCACGGGCGGCGTGCTCGCAGATCGCGATGCCACCGCAATTACCGTGCATGCATTCCCCGATGATTGGCCCGCCGCAACGACATCGCCGGACACGATCCAGCAGACGGAACAGCGTGTCGACGTAACGCGCCAGGTGCAGATTGCGCAGCGCGGCCAGGCGACGCTGCACATTGCGATGCCCGTCTCGACGCCATCCGGCGCGTTCGCTCAGATTCAGACCACGATTGGCGGCATCGGTGCCATCACGATGCTCGTCCTTCTCCTGTTGTACCGACGCCTCCGTCATCGCATTCGGGCCATCAGTGCCATTCGCGAATCGCTGCTCGCGCTTCAGCAAGGCGAGACCGAAGAGGCCGCACTTCAGATTTCCACCACACTTGGCAAGGAAGCAGAAGCGTGGAACGAATTGCTGACGGAAAAAGCTTCGCTTCGACGCGAGCAGATTCGACAGCGCGCTATCGACCGCTTCGAGGAATCCTCGCGCGATGGCGGCGAGAGCCTTGCTGATGCATGCAACGCAATGCGTATGGGACTCATGATCGTTGATGGCGAACTCAATGTGCAGTACATCAACGGTGCTGCCGCGGTCCTCATGCAGACGACGGTGGATGCCGCAGCCGGCAATGATCTGACTTCGATCGTGCGTGACGAGGATGTCCTCGCGCTCGTGCGTTCGACGTTCGGCAAGCGTCTCGGCACGTCGTCACAGGCGGAACTGAATCGTGCACACGACACCGGCGATGTGATTCGTGCTGACATTCGACTGGTGAACTATCGCGGCGACAACCATGCGTTGATTGCCCTTGAGGACATCACGCAGTTCCGCCTTGCCGAGGAATCACGAAACGCGTTGATCGCGCAGGCAACCCATGAACTGCGCACGCCGCTGACCAACATCCGCATGTATGTCGAAACCGCAATTGAAGACGGAGATCGTGATCCTGAAGTGCGCGGCCAGTGCCTGAACGTCATCAACCACGAGGCATCACGGCTTGAGCGCATTGTCGGCGACATGCTGTCTGTCGCGGAGATCGAAGCGGGCGGCGTTGAGCTTGTCATCAACGACATTCGGCTCGACAACCTGTTCGCAGAACTCGAGAACGACTACGCCGCCGCCGCTCGCGACAGTGGGATCGACCTGAAGTTCGACATGATTCCCCGGCTGCCCAAGATCAAGGGCGATCGTGACAAGCTCACGCTGGTCTTTCATAACCTGCTCGGCAACGCGCTCAAGTACACGCTCGATGCTGGCACCGTCACCGTCAAGGTGGATGCGACCGAGACTGAATTGCTCGTCGACGTCACGGACACCGGCATCGGTATCGCCGCCGAGGATCAGGACCGCATCTTCGAGAAGTTCCAGCGCGCACGCGACTCGCGTCTTGATTCGATTGGCGGCACCGGACTTGGGCTGGCACTCGCGCACGAAGTCGTGCAGCGTCATGGCGGCTCACTGACCGTTGACTCGCAGATCAACGTCGGAAGCACATTCCACGTCGTGTTGCCACTCGGTACTGATGAGGGCCAGACGCCGTGAACATCGAAGAACGAAAACAGGGCGCTGTGATGGTGCTTCGCCCGCGCGGGCCGCTCGTGCGCGAAGACGCCGAACAGTTCAACGAACACGCCCAGTCCGTGGCCGCCACCACGCTCGGCCGCGTGGTGATCGACACCAGTGCGATGCCGTTCGTTGACAGCCAGGGTCTCGAAGCGCTCGTCGATCTCGCCACAATCATCGAACAAGGCGGACGCACGCTGAAGCTCACCGGACTCAACCCGACGCTGCGTGACGTCCTGCAGATCACCGGACTTACCGATCGTTTCGAAACCTTTGACGATCCATCTGCTGCCGTGAGGAGCTTCCTCTAACCATGGCTGAATCGCGTCAACGCGTTGGCGAGATGCTCATCTCAGAAGGACTGGTCTCGGAAGATCAGTTGCAGATGGCGCTGCGCGCCCAGCAAACGTCCAATCGAAAGCTCGGTGAGATCCTCGTGGATGAAGGTGTCATTAGTGCTTCGGTACTGACACAGACGCTGGCTCGTCAATACGGAAAGCCCGCGTGTGTACTGCGCCATGGTCTCGTCGACCCACATCTGCTCGCGGTGGTTGGCGAAGAAGAAGCACTTCGATTGACCGCACTTCCGTTGTTCCGCGTGCACGATACGCTAACCGTCGCGCTGTCGGAACCGGATTCACTTCCGAAGCTCGACCGTCTTCGGGACCTGACGGGATTCAAGATCCGCCCCGTCCTCGCGCTGCACGACAACATCCTTGAGTACATCGGGAAGTACGCCGGCGATCAGACAGACATCGATTCCTTCCTCGCATCGCTTGAGGAATCCGAAGTCACCGTCGTGGAGCGCGAGCGCATTGACGATGGCCCGTCGACTGACATCGACACGATGGTCACGGGCAGCCCGATTGTGAACCTCGTCAACATCGCTTTGCTCACAGCAGTGCGCGATGGTGCGAGCGATGTGCATATCGAGCCGGAACCGCGCGGCACGCGGATTCGATACCGCGTTGACGGCATGCTGCGTGATCTCATGAAGCCGCCGGCGGGCATTCACGCTGCGCTTGTGTCGCGCGTGAAGGTCATTGGTCGTATGAACATCGCCGAGAAGCGATTGCCGCAGGAAGGTCGTATTCGCATCGTGGCTGAAGGCCGCGAGATCGACCTTCGCGTCTCCAGTATGCCGACGCTGCTCGGCGAGAAGCTGGTGATTCGTGTGCTGGACAAGCGCAATCTGAACATCCGGCTTGATGAACTCGGATTCCGCACCGAAGCGTTGATTGGCTTCCAGAACATGCTGCAGAAGACGCACGGTCAGGTGCTGGTCACCGGGCCAACGGGCAGCGGGAAGACCACGACGCTGTACTCAGCGCTCGACCTGCTCTGCAGCCCCGAACGCAACATCGTGACGGTGGAAGATCCCGTCGAATACCAGTTGGATCTCATCAACCAGATTCAGGCGCAGGACTCGATCGGGCTCACGTTCGCCCGCGCTCTGCGCAGTATTCTGCGTCAGGACCCTGACATCATCATGGTCGGCGAGATTCGTGATGAGGAAACGGCGCGCGTCGCGGTGCAGGCCGCACTCACCGGCCACCTCATGCTCGCGACCCTGCATACGAACGACTCTGCCGGTGCCGTTGCACGACTACTCGATATGGGTGTCGAATCGTACCTGTTATCAAGCGCGCTGAACGGCGTTGTGGCTCAGCGACTCGCACGGACGATCTGTCCCGGCTGTCAGACCAAGTACTACCCAACGGCAGAAGTTCTGGGGGAAGCTGATCTCCGCGAGCACGTCGGACGAGCATTCCAGAAGGGGGCTGGCTGTCAACAGTGTCACGACAGCGGATTCCAGGGCCGACTTGGAATCTACGAAGTGATGGAAGTCACGCCGGCCATTCGCCGGTTGATTCACCATGGCGCACCGTCGCACGAACTGCGCGATGAGCTGCAGCGATCTGGTGCACTGACACTTCGACAGGAAGGTGCGATTCTCGCGCTCGAAGGGCGAACCAGTGTGGAAGAAATCCTGCGCGTCACGCAGAGCGATGATCTTGATGACATCGTGGTCGGTCCGGATCAGTCCGCTGACCATGCCGGAGGGAAGGCCGCATGAAACAGGCACTGCTCGATCCGAACACCAAAGACGCTGAGAAGGTCTCTGTCGCGACTGAGTCGAACGCTGGGAACGACACGTCGCTGCCTTCCGCGCCGCGCGGCAAACGCAAGCGCATCAGCACCGGAACGCGGCTGGCGCAGCTCGCCGTCTTCTCACGTCAGTTGTTTGTGCTGACATCATGCGGCACGCCGTTGGTGGAAGCGATGAATGCGCTGCAACGGCAAACCAGCAATGACACATGGCGCCAAGTGCTTGCTGAAGTCACCGAAGAAGTTGAGCGCGGTACGTCGCTCAGCGCAGCCATGGCGCCACATCCGGATTGCTTTGATTCCGTCACGTGCACGCTCATCGCAGCGGGCGAAGCGGCGGGCAATCTCGAAGTCATGCTTGATCGACTCGCCAGCGTCACACAACAGCGCATGACCATGCGACGTTCCATTATGGGTTCCCTGACCTACCCGATCCTGCTGCTGTCCGTGGCATCAATCGCGATGGTCATCCTGCTGCTCTTTGTGATCCCCCGCTTCTCGACCATGTTCGAGTCGCTCAACGCACCGATTCCGCCCAGCACGCAGGCCATCATCGGCCTGAGCACGTTCCTTCGGGCGTATTGGTGGGGCGCGATTCCTGCCGCCATTGGCGTGGTGACCGGCATCGTCGTCCTCCTTCGCCGCCCTGCCGGCCAGCGCTTCATCGATCGAACACAGATGCGCACACCGAAGATTTCCGGCATCGCGCGAAGCTTCGTGACCGCACGCATCGTGCGCCTGCTCGGCGTTCTTATCGATGCCCGCGTACCACTGATCGATGCGTTGGTACTCACGCGCACCGCGATGAAGAACTCGCTGTATGTCAAGATGCTGCAGGATGCCGAAGACCAGGTGACGCAGGGCGAACCGCTCAGTCGAGCGTTTAACGATCCCATGCTGATCTCACCTTCAGTCTACGAAGCACTGCGAAGTGGCGAACAAGGTGGCCAGCTCGGCACGCTGCTGCTGAACATGTCTGACTTCCTCGATGAAGACAACAAGACGACGGCACGCTCGCTCGCCACCATCCTTGAACCGCTCATCCTGATCCTGCTTGGCCTCATGATCGGCTTTGTCGCCGTGAGTATGTTCCTGCCTCTGTTTGACCTCACGGCTATGGCGAAAGGAAGTTGAGAAATGCAACTGCCGCTTCCCTGGAAAACCCGGTCACCGATCGGCGTCGAAATCGGATCCCGTTCACTTCGAGCCGTTCAGCTCGTTCGTGAACAGTCCACCTGGATCATCGATGCGATGACCGTCGTGGATCGTGGTGACGACGATGCGCTCGCCGCGGACGTCAAGCGCCTCGTTGAGTCGCTGTCTCGTCGTGGCTTCGCCGGCCGCGATGTCGTCCTCGCCGCACCGCATGACCTGCTCATTCGATCAGAATTCGACATTGACGCGAGCGCCGATGACCAGCGCGTCACGGACAAAGCTCGTCGTGAACTCGCAGCCATGGGGAAAGCCGCAACCGATGAATTGCAGATCGGTTGGTGGACCCTTCCGCAATGCGGACCGCCTGACCGGAAGAACATCCTCGCCGTCGGATGCCGCGAATCCGAAGCGGAACAGCTGCTGTCCTGCTTCGACGACGCCGGCTTGTCGGTCATCGCGCTGGAAACGCCCGCCCAGGCACTCGCACGCTGGACGGAGCGGTTCCTGCCGAGTCGCGCCACCACGTTTATTGCGCTCAATGTCGGATGGCGAGCGACATACCTCTCATTCGTACTCGATGGACGAGTTGCGTTCGAACGCATGATTCCCGGCGGCAGCGTCGAGTCCATGCACACCACGATCCGCAACCAGTTCGGATTCGATGCCAACGAGATCGATGTGCTGCTGACAGGGAATGAACTCGACACCGAAGCCGGTGGCGCAGACCTTGCGAATAAGCTGGATTCGGTCATCGACGCACAGATCGGCGAGTTGCGCGAGGAGATTGTCAGCACCGTGCAGTATCTGTCCCAGCGATTCAGTGGACGACCGATGGATCTTGTCGTGCTGCTGGGCGAAGGCGCTGCGATTCGTGGCCTCGATGAACGCATTGCGAGCGCCATTGATATGCGCGTGGATCGTCCGACGCTGGCCACACAAGAGCAATGTCACGGCGCCGCGGAAGAACATGCCGGCCACGCCGCGCTGGCCATCGCCACCGGACTGGCATCGCGCACAGAAGGAGTGGCGGCATGAACCGTATCAACCTACTCCCGGATGAACGCATCGCTCGCATACTCCAGAAGAAGCGCATTCGCGCGTGGACGTGTGTCGTGGCCGGATACGCCGGCGTATTGGGCGTCCTGTCGGTCGGGATGCTGATCGCGCGACCGTCGAGTCATGATGACATTGAACGTCGGCTCGCCAATGCGGATCGGCAGATTGCTGACTCTGACCGCATGGTCGTATCACTCCAGCACGATCTCACCGAGGTGGATCGCGTGCTCTCGACCATGCAGCGGATCGGCCCGAAGCCGGACTGGTCGGTCGCACTCGCTGAGTTCAGCGCGGTGGCCGGCGATGACATCGTGATCCGTGACCTGGTCATGCGCCAGCGTGGCCAGGGACGCGGTGACTCGTCATTGCGCGTCGTGGAACCGTCTGATGCGGTCACGCTGCGTGTGGTCGGGTTCGGCCGGAATCAGAAGGCGGTCACGGACTTCGTGCTCGCGCTGAACAACTCCGGCTTGATCGACTCGACGAACCTGCTGAAGTCGGAGCGTGAACCACTGTTTGGCAGCTATGCAGCCGCTTTCATTGTTGAATGTGAAATCGCTGCACGACCGGAGACGTCATCGTGACTGAGACCAATTTAGACCGTTCTCGACTTCGACTGATCGATGCCGCGGGTGCCAGCGCATGCATCGTGCTGACGATGCTGACGTACGTGGTGATCATTTCGCCGCAACTGCGATCGATGAAGGACTACTCTGCACGTGAACAGGTCCTCATGCAGCGATCCATGGATGCCAGCGGACGCGCGGACGCCGCACGACGTGTTGCCGCCCGCGTGGACAACGTGCGTCGTCAACTCGATGCGTTCCCGATTGTCCTTGAGTCCTCGACGGGTGTGAACGCGCGCTTGTCCACGCTGAGCGATCTCGCGACCGAGCATGGCATTGATATCGATCTGCTTGCAGTTGAAGGTACGCGACCGAACCCTGAATACACCGTGGTTCCGATTCAGCTCAAAGGGACCGCAGACTATGCCTCGATCATGAAGTTCTTCCATGGACTTGCCATCGCGATGCCGAATACCGGCGTCGCTTCGTTCGAGCTCAAGGCATCGCCTGGTCGACGCGCGGACGTGCAGATGGATATGCAGTTGGTGTGGTATGCCCGCACGACGAACACCAATCAGATGGCGATGAATCAGCCGTAAGGACGACCGATGAAGAACCAACCCAAAGGCCGACTCATTCTGGCTTCGATCTTCGGGATCGCAATCCTGATTCTGATTGTTGATCGCGTCATGCTGGGCGGTGCGACCGATAGTGCACAGCAGGCAGACGCGGCCGCAATTGCCGACCCGCTCGCGCCGTTGACGTCACCCGTTTCCGGCCCCGACATGGTGACATCAACCTCATCCCGGGCCGGCTATGGCGCAGGCGCACTTGCCAGTCGCTTTGAGACGCACGCACAGGTCATGCCGGTCGAACTGGACAACGCCCGGGATATCTTCGTTGCGAGTCCGAACTGGTCCGGCCTTGGCGTCGGCGATGCGGAGCTCGTCGATCCCGACATGGCGCCGTCGCCCAACGAGATGATCGACCGGTACGAAGTCACCGCGATCATGCAGCAGGGTGAGAACAGCGGCGCGATCATCAACGATGAGTTCGTCCGCATCGGCCAGGTCCTCGATGGTTATCGGCTGGTCGAAGTCAACGCTCGATCGGTCATCTTTGAGACCGGTGGACTTCGGGCTGAGCTCATCCTTGACCAATAATCTCACGGCTTGCCGTCGAATCGCTGATTTGAGCCTCAGTTTCCTCTCATTCAGTCAATCCATGGACCTCACCGTCCGATGTCACTCGCAGCACAGTTTGCTTCTGAAAGATCCGTCTCGGATTGGGAGATTCCTGACATGCGTCATTCACGACCACGACATGCATTCAGCCTGATTGAGCTCGTCATTGTGCTCGCCATTCTTGCTGTCATCACTGCGATCGCGATCCCGCGATTCACCCGTGGTGCTGAAGGTGCCGACGACGTCGGTCTGCAGGGCGATCTCTCGGTGCTCCGCAACGCACTCGAGTTCTACAAGCTTGATCACGGGTCGTATCCGGCACAGGCAAGCATCACGGCACAGCTGACGACGCAGACGGATGCCTCAGGTGCCGCCGGCACCGATTTCGGTCCGTACCTCGTGTCGATCCCGAAGCTCAAGGTTGGTGCCAACAAGGGTTCCAACGCCATCGGCACCGCCGCCGCCGCCCCGCCGACCGTTGAGGTCGCCTCCGTCGGCTGGCAGTACCACGAAGCGACAGGCAGCATCTACGCCACCGCCACCGGGTACTTCGACAAGTAAGTCCGGCTCCGATGCGGTGTCAGTTCTGCTGACCGCATCGAACGCCTCGACCAGCCGCACGAAGATCGTCGACCCCGACGGTTCTCGTGCGGCGGTTTCGTTCAGGACCGCCCCGTAACACAGTGAACGTCATGATGAACCGGTCCGAGAACCCGATGCACCGACGCGCTCGACGAGGCTTCAGCCTCATCGAGTTGTCGCTGACGCTTGCGATCATCGCGGTCATTGCGGGTATTGCGTCTCCACGGTACGTCAGCGCACTGCAGAATTATCGGAGCGCGCTTGCGGCCGAACGTGTCGTTGCCAATCTGACGTTCGCCCGGAACCGCGCGCGAACGACCGGCTCCTCGGTGACAGTCACGCTCAACCTGGCATCGGAGACGATGACCATGAACGTGCCGGATATCAATGTACCGACGCGGACATTCATCGACGATCTCAGCGCTCCGCCGTACGAAGCCAATATCGCTGCAGGTTCGATCGGGACGACGACGATCACCTTCGATGCCTACGGCCGGGCCGATCACGAAGGCACGATCTTCGTCTCCGCCGGCAACGTCGTGACCACCGTCGTCCTTCAGGTCGACGGTCGAGCAACCATCCAATGAACAGACGACGCCGACATCACAGTCGCGGCATGACGCTGCTTGAACTCGTCATCAGCCTTTCGATCACGGTCATCGTGCTCGCGGGGATCACGTCCGCGGTCATGCTCGCCGGCGATGCCGTCCAGGCGAACATTGTCGCGGCCAACGAAACACTGGATGCCAACTTCGGGCTCAACGAGCTGAACGAGGATCTCACGCTCGCAACATCGATCGACGACATCGGCTCGCACAGCATCGCACTCACCGTGCCTGACCGCACGGGCGACAACGCCGACGAGACCGTTGTCTATTTGTGGGTTGATGATGGTGGCAATATCACGCGCACGCTGAACAACGAGCCGGCATCGGTCATCGCGACCGGCGTGCAGAGCTTTGACGTCAACCAGATTGTGCGCACCACCAAGATCGAAGCAGACAAGTCAGCGTCATCACCGCCTGACCCGTTGTCCTGGGGATACTTCGACACGCAACCAGCGGGAATCTGCCCGAGCCTCGTGCTCGAGAGCACGATCACGTCGTATCAGGAGAACTCCGCGCAGTTCATCGACATTGCAATGCCAGCCAACATAGCAGAAGGCGACCTGCTGATCGCAACCGTGGTCAAGGCAAGTCACGAAGACGATTCGGCGCCGACGCCGATCTCGCCGCCGGATGGCAGTGGCTGGACGCTGATCGATCTTGGTTCTGAAGAACACGGCGATCTCGACGAGGAATACATAGCGCTCGGCGTCTGGTGGAAACTCGCGGATGCCGATGAGGCTGCGGTACAGACATTCCGATGGACAACCGCGAATCGCAGCGCGGTTGCCTGGGTCTCGCGCATCACCGGCCATGATGAAGTCCAGCCAATCCGCTCGTATACCGTGTCATCGGGCATGTCAATCAATCCCCCATCGCCCGGCATTGTGACCACCGTGGACAATGCGATGGTGCTGCGTGTCGGTGGATTCGATGATGCCGACATCATCGACGGCGATCCGGGACTGAGCGGGTCAACAGCGCTGTTGATGTCCAGCACCGCGGGCAATCAGGTTTCCGGCGGTGCCGGCTACTCGATGCACGAAACCCCGGGTTCGGTACTCGCGACGACGTTCAGCCTGACCGCGGAACAACAGTATCGCGCTGTCACCCTGGAGATCGCACCGTGCGGAGCGCCGGCAGCGATCGGCGATGGTCCGACGTTCCTTGACTTTACTCTTCAAAAGGAACCAACGAAAACACAACGCATTGATATGACCACACCGACAGCGAACGAAGGTGATCTTTTGATCGCCGCCGTTGCCACCGACGGGAGTGAATCGATCACTGCAGGCACTGGATGGACAAGGATCGATATGCAGGATGATGGCAGCAAGGTCACCCTTGGTGTGTGGTGGAAACTCGCCACGGCATCTGAGCCGTCCACGCATCGGTTCAGTTGGGGCTCCAATGAAGAAGCAACGGGTGCGATCATGCGATTCACTGGGCATGATTCGATCACACCAGTGGATGTATCCGCATTCGCGACCGGCAAGAGTGCATCGCCATCAGCACCGAATGCAGAACCAACCGTTGACGGCGCTCTTATTCTCCGTGTGGGTGGGTTTGATGACGACGACATCACCGTCGGTGATGCTGGCGTATCGGGCAACACCACGATTTTAATGGATGAAGCCGGCTCCGGAGACAAACCTGCATCGCTCGGCGCGGCGTACGTGGTCCAGTCGTCGAAAGCATCGACCGGCACGGCCGACTTCACGCTGACGGGCAACGAAGAGTACGTCACGATCACCGTGGCCATCGCACCGGCACCGTAAGGAGAGATTGATGCCCGAATCAACGCGGACATCCCATCATCGCGGCTTCAGCCTGATCGAAGCCACGATCTCCATCACGATCGTCAGCTTCATGGTGCTTGCTTCCATGAACGCGGTCAGCGGCGCGGTACAAAGTGCGCAGCGCGGGCCGGAGACGCATACGGCAACACGACTGCTTGAAGATCTCGTCAACGAGATCATGGCGCAACACTACGAAGAACCGGAAGACGACACGTTCACATCGTTCAATGCCGACAACGGCGAAGCCACGCCCGGCAATCGATCGAAGTTCGATG
>JBCCFX010000104.1:0-13432 GCA_039029515.1 Planctomycetota bacterium | reverse complement strand
GCCTGAGATGGGGCCGGGCATCAGATCCGCGAATGTCGGGTACAGCGAGAAGACGACGACAAACAGAAAGTGTGTTCTTCGGTATCGCGATTGGTCTCATCGCGTGCTACAAGGGATTTCACTGTGAAGCTGGAGCCGCTGGCGTCGGGCGAGCCGCGACGGAGTCATTTGTTGCCAGTTTTCTGGCCATCATCGCGCTGAACCTCGTCCTTGCGAAGGTGCTCGATACGATCGGAGAGATCTACGTGTACAAGGGACTCAGCTCAGCGTTCGCCTGAATCGTTCGCTGAGATCGGAACACTGCCATGCCACGCGCGACCGCCATCACGTCATTCTGCCTTGCGATCCTCCTCGTCGGTCTCGCCGCAGGAACCGCCGGTCGACCGCCGCGTGGACCGCTCGGCCGAGAGAAACCTCGCATCTATGACGTCGTCGTCGAAGTGCAACTCAACACCAAAGTGCAGCTCGGTGCGCTCGATCGCATGCCGTACAACCTGGTCGATGCGCCGATCGTCATGCCCGTCATTTTTCGAAGCACGTTCAATCGTGTCGAGAACGAGTCATTGCGCGGCTACTTGTGGATGAATGGGCGCGAAGACAAGACGCTTGCGCAACGGACGCGCCTCGATGAAGGATTCCCGTTCGGCACATCGCTCGCCGTGATTCCGATTGCGCGCTACAGCGGTCATTCGCTTCGCTGGCAACTGCACTACCGTACACAGCAATGGTCAAGCACCATTGACGATGCTGCGGCGCAGCGAATCGCCTGGCCCAAGGAGTGGCCGAAGGATGTGCAGGACGGTTTACAGCCGCAACTGTATATCGAGAGCAATGCGCCGATCTTCGCCAAGGCGGTTGAGGACGCGAGTCAGGGCCAGCTGCGCCTTGTACCGCCGTATCTCGCCGCGAAAGATCTGATTCGGTACTGCATCAGGAACATCCGCGTCAATGGCGATGGCGTGAACATGGGCATCAACGAGCAATTGCGATCGCTTGACATGCAGGGCGCACTCAAGACCGTCGAACAAGGCGAGGGAACACCGCACGATCTCGTATGCGTGTGCATCGCGACGTTGCGCGCTGCGGGCATCCCAGCGCGCCCGGTCATCGGCTTCCGTCCTCGACCGCGCGATCGCAACTTTCGCGTGGACGTCATGAGTTGGGGTGAGTTCTATCTCCCCAACGCCGGCTGGGTCCCATTCGATCCGATGCAACTCCGCGGAAACGGTGCGATGCATCGCAAGGTCCAGCAGCCGTGGATCGACTTCGGCACGATGGAGCGATTGAATGAGCGCGTCACGCTGGCGCACCACTTCATTCCGCCAACCGCTGTCGAGTCGCCATACGGACCGGCAATCTGGGGCTGGGATCCTCGACCGAACGGCGATCCGTCAAGCGAACCGATCATTTCGTTCTCGAGGATTGATCGCGGCCAGGGCAAGGAAGACGCCGACGAATAGGCGTTGTGTGTCAGAGGATCAACGACACAACGATCCAGCCGAATCCGATCATCGCGACCAGCAGCAGGACGAGCACGAGGCGTGTGCGCTGCGCCATCTCGCGTGACAATCGCGTCTTCGGAGAACTCGTGAGGCGGCCACCGACGAACTCCCGGCACGTCGGGCAGACATCCACACCGTCCCAGACCTCGGCACCGCATTCCGGGCAGTACGCGGAGTCGCGATCAAATCGGCGGATGTCCTCTTCGCTGGGGCCTTCGTCGTACATGTCGATATTCAAACACAGTGCCGTGCATTCGCCAAGCGCATGAACAGGCGACGCCCCCGGAGGTGCGCCGCCTGTCGTATGTCATATCGAGTTGGCCGCTCGGTCAGCGCTGCAGTGATTCGGCCCTCTCAATGAGCCGAACGAATGCCGCTCGTTCCTTGATCGGCTGGAAATCAAGCCCGGGCAGGCCACGGCCGAGTTCGCCCAGCCCCAATTCAACGCGGTCACGAACCATCGTGGCGAGTGGAGCCGTTTCCTCGTTCGCGGTCGCTTGATCCACCGTGCGCGTAAACGTATCGAAGTCGATCGTCTCGGTCATCGCGATGACCGACGCGAACTCCGCCGGCGAACAGTCTTCGGCCAGCAGCGACTGTGCGATTTCATTCGCGATCGCGTGCTTTGATGCATTGACGTAGTCGAGATAGTTCTCGACATCACGCTGCAACTGACCGAATCGATCAGCACCTGTCGTCGCGAGGCTCTTCGCCAGGCTCATGGATGAATTTCCCTTGTACGGCGACTCGCGGAGCACCATGCCGAACGCCGCGACGGCCGACGCGAACGTGAAGTCCGCCGAAGCATCATCGAGCATCCTGCCATCATCGACGAGCGGGAAACGGCGCTCAACGCTCTCATCGCCATCAGGCTGCTTGTAGCGCAACCGAACAACCAGCATCCGATCACTGTCGACGATGTTCTCCGCTTCGGCCTCGGCGATGAATTCCGACGGTTCAGCATCCGTCGCTTCGAATTCAGGCAGACCACCGATGTCGACACCAGGCGGAACGACCTCATACAGGAACGTCACCGCATGACCGGCACCGATATCGCCGGCATCCTTTCGATCGTTTCGGAAATCGGCATTCGCCATCACACGGTTCTCGTACCCAATCTGTCGGTACGCTTGCACGAACTTCGGATTGAAGTCGATCTGCACCTTGACGTCTTTGGCGATCGTCATGAGCGTACCGCTGAGTCGGCGGACGAGAACTTCGTGCGCTTCATCCAACGAATTGATGTACGCGTAGTTGCCGTTGCCGACGTTGGAGAGTCGCTCCATCTTGTCGTCTTTGTAGTTGCCGGTCCCGAAACCGAGCACGCTCAGATACACGCCGGACTCGCGCTTCTCGGCAATGAATTTCTCCAGCGCTTCGGTCTCGCTGATGCCGACATTGAAATCGCCATCGGTCGCGAGAATCACGCGGTTGATGCCGCCTTCGATGAAGTGCTTCTGCGCCTGTTCATAGGCAAGTTGAATACCACCGGCACCGTTCGTTCCCCCACCGGCCGTCAGTCGATCGATCGACCGAATGATCTGGTCACGTCGCGTGCAGAATGTCGATTCCATCGCCACGCCCGCGTTGCCCGCGTACGTCACCATCGCCACGCGATCATCCGGCGTGAGTTCGTTGACCAGCGCCTTCAGCGACCGCTGCAGCAGCGGCAACTTGTTCGGCTGGTTCATGGAGCCGGAGACATCGATGAGGAATACAAGGTTCGTCGCCGGGCGGTCATCCGCTGCAACTTCATAGCCCTTCAGTCCGATGCGCACGAGACGGTGATTCGTGGCCCACGGTGCCTGGTTGACCTCCATGGTGCATGAGAACGGCGTCTCGGCATCTTCTGCCGGCGGCGCATCGTTGTACGTGAACGAGTTGATCCACTCTTCGATGCGCACTGCGCCCGCAGGCGGAATGCGATTCTGCTGCATGATCATCTGCGTGCCGAGCGAATATGACGCGCGATCGACATCCACCGACACGGTGGAGAGCATGTCATCACCGATCGGGCGCTTGAACGGATTGTGCACGACGTCGCCGTACGTTTCCTGCCCGAACTTCTGTACTGCGGCGCCGAGCTGGGCTTCGCGCCGACGCTGACTTTCAAGAAGTTTCTCTCTCGTTTCGTCGTCGATTACAACCTTTTGACGTTCATTCGACAGGTCCCGCATGTCACTTGATGCAAGCCCCGATGACCCACGAACGTCTGACGCTTCGTCCGTATACGCTGTCATGAAGTTGTTGTGACTGCCTCCCGATCCACCTCCACGCTGACCGGCAGCGCGGCCCGACGGCGGCGACGGAGGTGGTGTCGATGTAAAAACCGACGGACTGGTTCGCCCTTGTTCCGACAACGCGCCATCTATGTCAATTTCCAACGCGTTTACGCCCGTAACATCCACATCACCCGAATCGGACACATCCGTTGTCGCGACGCCAACAAATTGGTCCGACGTCACGCCCTCGCCAGCCGCGCCGGGCACGATGTTGGAATACGACTCGAGGTCTGCCGACATCTGAAGGCCGACCATGGAGTCACGATCCGAACCAGGCGCCATCGCGCTGTCAGCGACGTCATCCGTCATGATGGCCACATCAGACGCTTCACGTTCGCCCGACAGGAAGTTCGGCATGAACAGAATGAACGTCACGCACGCCGCGGCGGCGGTGACACCGACGCCCAGCCAGCGGTTGAGTCGCCATGGATTGGGTTTCACTTCAATGATCGGTGCCGCATGTTCACCCTGTTCAATCGCATCGCGCTGCGCCGATGTCAGCGCATGCGTGGGTTCGGTGGCAAACACCGATTCAAGTTGTGCGGTCACGCCGCGAATGGATTCGAGCTGATCGCGCAATGCCGGCTCGCTCTCGAGGCGTGCTTCGAGTGCGATCTTGTCATCGCCTTCGAGTTCGCCCAGGGCATACGCGGTCAGCTGCGCATCCACATCCCATTCCGGGGTTCCGTTGTCGTTGTTCGTAATCATGTCCGTCACCTCGCTGCGCCCGTTGCGGCTTCGCCCGGCTGATCACCGTGCGGCGCGAGTTGGTCGCGCAGCGCCTTGATGCTGGTATGAATGAGAAAACCCACGTTGCTCGCGGTCAGGTCCATGACCTCCGCGATCTGCTTGTAGGTCAATCCGCCCTGGAACTTCAATCGAAGAATCTCCTGCTGCCGCGCGGGCAGCGTGCGCATTGAATCCAGAAGCGT
Source organism: Planctomycetota bacterium (assembly GCA_039029515.1). GTDB lineage: Bacteria > Planctomycetota > Phycisphaerae > Phycisphaerales > SM1A02 > JBCCFX01. The sequence goes on along the minus strand of JBCCFX010000104.1, from coordinate 8,716 downwards.
GTGATCGCCTGTCGCGTTGTCCTGCTGTGGCGTGCCCTTTGGTGCACATGCCGACAGTCGATCATCGTCGAACGTGGTCATGCGACCCTCCTTCCTGAGCACATCCAGCGCGCGGTTCCTGCAGACCCGATACAGCCACGGGGCCAGGTGATCCTCGATGCCCGCCTGATCCGCCAGCCAGAGTTTGAGGAAGGTGTCCTGCACGACATCGCGCGCTGTTTCCAGCTCGCCTGTCATCCGCAGGGCGTACGTGATCAGTGGACGTTCGAACTGGTCCACCGCCGCCCGTATCCATCCGGCCTTGTCGGTCATGCCGCGACCTCGATTTCCGCCCGCCGGCCTTCGGCGTGCTCATCCATTCAACGAACCGCCCGACGATCTCTTAGATCAATTCGAGGGCAAAGAGCCCATCGTCGTCCCGTTGAACGTCTGATAGCCTTCCTGACTGCATCAGGCGTCCCTGATGCAGCACCGCAACATGGGTCGCAAGCCGCTCAGCCTCATCCTGATCGTGGGTGACCAGCAGGACAGTCGCCCCCGTTTCGGCCTGAAGCTCCAGCACCACCGATTCCAATCGACGCCGCAGGCGCGTATCGAGCTGACCGAATGGCTCATCGAGGAGCCAGATCGTGGCCTTGGCCACCAGCGCACGACCGAGGCCGACGCGCTGTTGCTCACCACCTGAGATCTGGTCGGGCGTTCGGTCAAGCACCGAACGTAATTCGAGCCGGTCTGCCACACCTTCGGCGCGCGCTGCCCGCTCATCCCGATCCACACCGCGCATTCGCAACGGGAATTCGAGGTTTCGGCGTACCGTCATGTGTGGATACAGCGCCGCGTCCTGAAACAGCATCGCCACACCACGCGACGCTGGCGGCGCGCTCGTCACGTCCGAGTCATCGATGTGCACGTGACCTGTTGTCGGTGCATCGAGGCCGGCGATCACGCGCAGCAGCGTTGTCTTGCCAGCACCGGATGGACCGACGACCGCCATACGCACGCCCGGCGCGACTGATAACGACACCTCATCGAGGATGGCCGTACGTTGCCGATGGAGCGTGATGGATTCGAGTCGAACCGACGACATAGGCTGCTCGCGGATTTAAGGTCGATCGATCGACCTTTCCGCTCAGCATATCGTCCGTTCATATGGCTGCGCGTGAGCGCTGGATGTCAGCCGGCCATCGCGGCTGATCCGTTGCTGTGCATGTGGGCGTTCGTCGCCTCGCTGGTGTCGACGACGGAACGCAGCGTCGTCTGTCCGAAGGCATTGCGCGCGGTCGCCAGCGTGCCGGTCACATGACCACGGAGGGTGGCGAGGACCGGCGTCGGTGTGTCGAGCGGTTTCATCTCGTTGCCGGACAGGGACTCATCGATGGCGCTGATCACGGTCAGCAGAGAGGTCTCGGCGGGATCGCAGGTGATTCGGAAGCCGCCGCCGCGCCCGCGTTGGGCTTTGACAAGGCCTCCACGCGCCAGTGCCTGGAGAACCTTGACGGAATAATCGACGGGCACCTGCGTTGAACGAGCGATCTGCTCGCTGGTCATGGCTGATTCATTGTTGGCGGTCAGCGTCACCATAATGCGAAGGGCATATTCGGCGGTGGTCGAAAGCATGACGGTCCTCCCGGGGGTTGCCGCGCATGACCGGGGCGTTCGGCCAAGGCTATGTAGGGGTATCCGCGATGCCAGAGATGTCCCGTCTCGTGCGGCGGATCGGCGATTCTCGATGTGTGTACGATCGTTTCGCGATCGCACAACAATTGAACCGATGACCTGAGCATCTGATTCCCTGATTCGCTCAGAAAACTGCCCTGCGGGTCCACCACCGTCGACCGTCTCGATCCTCTGATCGCCGTATCATGCCCCGTGTGGCACAGTTCCGGTGCAGGACTCCAAGGAGAATTTCCATGCGTTCCACGCGTCCCACGTTTGTCCTCGGCTTCATTGCAGGTGCGGCGACGCTCGGGCTCGGCTTCGCGCTCGGGCACGTCCGGTCGGCGGATGCTCAGACCTCCCCGTCCGATGTCGCCCAGTCCACGATCCAGGCCCGCCAGCTCGAGATCGTCGATGACCTCGGCCGCGTCGTCTGCGTCGTCGGAGCCAATGCCGATGGTGGCAGCATCAGCCTCCGCGACAGCTTCGGACGCACGCTCATGCTCGCATCGGCCACCAACGATGGCGGCGCGCTGGCGATCAAGAGCGCTCGGAACGACACGCCGGTCTTCCTCGCCAAGGCGACACCTGATGGTGGCGCCTCACAGTGGTTCAGCGCCGATGGCGACCCGCGACTGAGCCTGCGTGCCAACGCGCGAGGCGGCCAGGTTCAGGTCGTCAACAGTGCTGGCAAGACAGCCTTCGATCTGTCCACCGATGAACAGGGTGCCGGCCGACTCTGTGCAGCCCTCGGCGCGGGCCGTGAATACTTTCGCGTGTTCCCGGACGCCGCCGGTGGCGGGATGATTGAAACCTACGCGACCGCCGGCTCGCGACTCGTGAGCATCGGCTCGACGGTGCGCGGCCACGGTCAGATCAGCACGTTCAATCGGGCCGGCCAGGCAATGACGAACATCACCGCGAGCACGAAAGATCAGGGGCAGTTCTATACGTTCGATGGCACAGGCAACACGCTGATCGCGCTCGCGACGTATGAAGGCGGACCGACGCTGCAGGTGTTCAATCCGAAGAACGAACCGGCGGTCACGCTCGGCCCGGATGAGAACGGCGACGGTGAAGTGGCGATCATCGGCCAGACCGGCGAAGGTCGCGTGCTCTCACCGTAACGACTCCAACGTCGCATCGACATGCAACGCAATTAAGAAACCGCCGGCGTGTCGAGCACGTCGGCGGTTGTTGTGTGGTGTTGCACGGCCATGGGCAGTCGCCGTGCGTGCGGTCATGAGCCATCAGCTTCGAAGAATGAAGTGAGTAAGTAGAATCCCATCCCCCGAGTGATCCGATGGCCCATGACCGCGCGCACGGCGCGCGGAGCGCACACGGTCACGGCGGACTGTTGATCGCATGGATCGAAGTCCGCGTATGACCATGTGTCTCCGTCAACGCATGATGGAGGTCAATCCGATTCACCGAAGTGGCCTGCATCTTCGTCGTAGTCGCCTTGGTCGCTCGTGTCGGCGTTCGACTGTTCGAGCAGCTTGCGGAGATATGTGTTTTCGCGGCGTGTCGCTTCGAGGTCGAAGACGAGGTATTTCACGCTGAGGCGGAGGTAGTCCAACGACTCCTGGAGTTCTGTCACCGATGCCTGAATGCGTTCGCGCCGATCCTTGGTCTCGTTTGCGAGTTGCTCGAGGTGGGCTCGCTGGGCCACCGGCAGCTCGTTGATCTTGTTGATGAGTTCGTTGAACTTGCTCTGAAAGGTCTGGTCGTCCATCTCGTCTTCCCTTTCTGTGGCCACTTGGCCGGTCGTGTCTTTGTGTTGTGGAAGGGAAGACAAACAACCACCGCGCCGTCAGCGCGTGCCAAACACCACGAACACTGTGTTTTCAGGGATTCGAGCCGACGAAACGGGTTATTTAGGGACGTTGCCCGCGTCGCCGCCGCGCGGCTTGTGACGGATGTTGCGTCAGATCAACATGGGATGCGGTTTCAACGCACCGCGTTGAGTCGCTGCACCGCCTTGCGGGCCGGCTCAGGCGCCTTGCCAAGCAGTTCACGCACGAGCGCCTGCTCGGACTGAGCCGTCTCCAGGAGCTTGCCCAGATGCTGGTCGCGTTCGCGAATCCAGCGCTCGAAGAACGCTTCCAACTCATGCCGGCTGAAGCGCGTCAGTGGATCGGCAAGACCCGACTGTGCCACCGCCCAGTCAATGAGGCCTTTACCGGACCGATCGAAGCGATAGAGATCGAAGGTCAGCCGCAGGCGTCGCGAGAGGGTGCAGAAGGGATCGCGGATCTCCAGCGGCAGCCGCGTCATGACCTCGCGGACTCGCTCCTTGGTCATGTCGCCGAGCAGGCCGGAGTCGGCATCAATGGCAGCGAGGTTGTCTTCATCATCGGTGTGACCGTTGACGGAGGAGCCATCGCCGTTCACGCGCTCCAGCGGCGCGTGCGTGGTGCTGAGGGTCTTAAGCCCCGCATTCGGGAATCGGACGGCCACCCGTTGAGAGGGGTCACCATCCACCCAGATTTCTTCGACGCGCGTGACCTGCCCGACGCCCCATTCGGGTCGCTGGGGATGGCGCACGTGGTCGCCAAACTCGATTCGATCCAATGACATTGATACTCATCCCGGCCTGACCGTTCGCCTGTCGCGAACCGTCGGCAGCCACACCCCGACCTTGTGGAGACACATCACGGTGACATCGTCATCCATCCACGGATCAGGTTGATTGTGGTCCCGTGTCGGCCGCTTGCCCTCACACTGGAGGCTACTGCCGACGTCCATATGGTAGCTCCACGAGACCTCGAATGCTACTCAGAGGCCGTCAACGGGCGTTTTGTCCACATGAGCGACGTTTCATACATCGTCACCATCGAGTGTCAGCCGGGTGCGATATTGACCATCAAAGTAGATCATGCCCATCCGGACGAGGAACTGTTCTGCCTCATGAAGCAACGCCGGGTCGATCTGGCATGGACACGGTGGCACACCGACGGGACAGAGCAGCTCGGGAATCGGGATCGGGTGACCCCGGCGGGTCGCCTCCAGGCACACCACCGCGTAATACACGGCCGTCGCGGCCTCGCACAGTTGATCCTCCGCCCCATGTTTCGACGATTGCTCATCCGGTTGATCCACGGTCCATCCCCTTCCTCAGTCGCAGCGATCGATGTGCTGCCGAACCGGGCGAGGCCTGTCCTCCAGAGCCCCGACCCGGATTCAGCAGACACGACCCCCGGAGCATGGCTAATTGAGACTGAGTCTCAACTTCAAGTCATGCTATCCTACGCGGCTCGGGTTCGCAAACCGGCATGGGGCCGGATGAGGAATCCGCGGGAGATGCTTCTCATGACGATTCGCCGAATCTCACACACGTTGGCCGTCGTGGCCATGACGACCGCAACAGCACCGCTTGTTGCCCAGCACTTCGCCAAGCCGCTCGACATCGATCGCAGCAACGTGCCGCAAGTCGGCCAACCCGCGTTCACGCTTTCCAATCCGTCGACGAGCTTCGGCTCGGCGGTCGACGGTGACTGGCTGTACATCCTTGGTGGGTACACCGGTCGACCGCACGACTATTACCGCGAAGCGCAACTTAGTGACTTCTATCGCGTCAACCTTCGTCAGCCGTCGCACATCGAAACGCTTCCCAACGAACTGCGCGTGCAGAGTTGTCCGCTCGAACATTGGAGCGGCTCAGTGATCCGCACGGGCGGCATGACAATCCTCAATGCGCAGGGCGAAGAACAGACGATGCAGTCGCTCGTCACCGTCGAAGCGTACGACACTGACGAACGCACGTGGCGCGCACTTCCCAACATGCCTTCGGCGCGCTCATCCCACGACACGGCTGTGGTTGATTCGACCCTGTACGCCGTCGGCGGGTGGACACTGAATGCAGATGGCGAATCCCGCTCGTGGGCGGACACAATGATTGCCCTCGACCTCAATGACCTCGAGAGCGGATGGCGCACGTATGACATGCCATTTAAACGTCGCGCACTCGCGTCGGTTGCGATCAACGACATGATCATGGTCATTGGTGGCATCACCGCTGATGGTGATATCAGCCAGCGTGTCGATCTCTTCGACACTGACCGAAAGATGTGGACCTCCGGCCCGGAGTTTCCCAGCGCAGCCTTCGGTGTCGCGGCCGAAGTCGTTGGTGATCGTGTGGTCGCATCAGGCTCTGATGGCAATGTCTACACGTGGCGCGAAGGCCAGGATGTCTGGGAACCGCTTGCCACGCTGACATTCCCCCGCTTCTTCCATCAGATCGCTGCCGACATGAATGGCGATCTGCTCTTCTTTGGTGGCATCTCTCGTGGCGTGCGGCCGATTCATGCTGAACGTATCAGCCTGAACCCGACCGCATTTGCACCTGCAGGTATCTGCCACTGGACAATTCCATCACCTTCGCCGGCCAAGAACCGACAGGCGATCTTTGTCGAGGACGGATGGCTGTACACATTCGGCGGCAACAACAGTACGGGCCAGCATGACTTCGAGTCAGATAACTTCCTCGCCAATGGGTATCGGCTGTCACTCGCGAATCTCCAATGGCGGCCCGTCAATGACCTTCCGGTGCCACGACAGTCGATGCAAACGACGGTCTCGCCCGATGGTGCGTCGTGGTTTGCGTTCGGTGGATTTGCGCATGATGGTGACGTCGCTCGAACATGGCGCCACGGATTCATGTTCAACGTGAAGGAACAGACCTGGACACCAGCCGGCGAAGTGCTGCCTGTCCCTCGCAGCCAGTTCGGCACCGTTCAGCATGACGGACACTACTGGGTCTTCGGTGGACTCGATTACGATCCTCGTCGTGAGAAAGGTGATCAATTCCGTCATCTGGTCGATATCGTCACCGCCGATAGCGCGTCTGATCAGATTCAGTTCCACGACACCGACATCGACCTGCCGTCGCCGCGTCGGGCATTCGGCGGCGCGATGCTCGATGGACGGTACTACCTCGTCGGCGGCATGCGTGAGGACTTCCAGGTCGTCCGCACGTGCGATGTCTTTGACTTCGAGTCGCAGTCATTTATGACCATTCCGATTCCGTCGAAGCCACGGCTGTCGCCCGACCTGGTCGCGCTTGACGGCCGTCTGTATCTGATCGGCGGATCGTCACCCAAGTCCGGCGGTGGCTTCGAGCCCAATCGCACCATCGAGGCGTTTGACCCAGAACTCAATGCGTGGTCCACCGTGACGGAAGACCTTCCGATCAATCCACGTCATATGCGTGCCATGGCCTATCGCGGCCGGCTGCTGCTGTTCTCGACGCACGTCGATGAAGCCAGCCTTGCCCACGTGATTCTGATCGACCCCATGCACGTGAGCACCGCGTCGGTGCAGACTGTTCAAGCTGAAATGGAGTGACGCTCGACACCGGGCGTTGAACATCCGTATCAACACGTGCGACGAACGCATACGAACCGCGGGCTGCCGAAGCAGCCCGCGTTTTCGTTCGTGTGAATGTCTGCCGGCTCAAGCCGAACACATCGCTCATTGGCCTCTCAACGCTTCGGCCTCGTCTGGACATGGCCCGAACGCATTGATGACCGCCAACAGATCGTCGATGTTGATCACGTCATTGCCGACCGAACAATCCGGCTGCACCGGAGCAACATCGCACGCGCCGCCGACCGATCCAAACGCATTGATCACCGCGAGCAGGTCATCGACGTTTGTCGTTCCGTTGCCGGTCGTTCCATCTCCATTGTCAGGTACACAATCAGTGGGACACGCAAGCTCAATCGCCGGAGCGAGAATCTGGACTCGGGCATTGCCGGCCTCGGTCACGTACATGGCGTAGTCGAGATCGATATCCACCTGACGGATGCCATCGAACTGCATGGGACCGTTGCCTGGCCCACCGATCGTGAAGAGAAAAGCCCCACCACTGTCGAAGACCACAATGCGCTCGTTCCCGGAATCCGTGACATACACGCGCCCGGCAGGATCGGTGGTGACATCGAGCGGTACATCGAACTGACCATCTCCGCTCCCCTGCGCGCCAAAGTCGTTCAGCACAGTGCCGTCCAGATCGAAGACGACGATGCGATGACTCAGCCGATCGGCGACAAGCAGCCGATCGTCACTCGTGACGTGCACCGCCTGCGGACCAAACGGTGTGCCGTCAAGAATGCTCCCGGCAAGATCGAACGTGCCGCCAGGTTGATTGGACTCAGAAAAGACGGCGATCTGCTGTGCACCGAACTCAGCGACGTAGGTTCGCCCGATGCGATCAACGTCCGTCCCCATAGGTTGATCAAGCAACGCTGTCGGATTCGAAAATCCGACGAACACAAACGCGCCGCCATTGCGACGAATAACCTGGATGTCACCTGATGCGGCGTGCGTGAGGCGAGCTTCACTGTCTCGATACGACACGTCGGTCGGTTCTGACAGCAACAGGACGAATGGCATATTGATACTGTCAACGTAGGTTCCGTCGGTGCTGTATTCCTCGAAGGCGTCGTTGATGTCGTCCGTGATCAGCAAGCGACCTTCCTCGGTCACCACCACACCATTCGGTCCACCGAGTGGAGATGGCGGATCGCCGGCCTCCGTGATGAGCGCTACGACGTCGAGCGTCTCCATGTCTTCCAGAACACCGCAGCCACACCGACCGGGATACGCTTTCAGTGGGTCATCCGGACACGCATCGCACACGTCTGGGATGCCATCGCCATCGCGATCAAATTCGGAATCTGCACACAGCGCATCAATGCCGAGGAACGTTCCGCCATTGCGCATGCAATCGGCTTCGTTGTAGGCCTCGGTGCAGCCGTTGGGTAGACAGCATGCGCCTTCGTCCGGACATGGGTTGTCAACGCATTGGAGAAATGAGAATGTCTGAATTCCGCCGAATTCAAAGCACTCCAACGACGTCACCTCGACACAGACGCCCTGCCCGAGACAGCACGGGAGCAGATCATCACAGAACACGGAATCACAATCTGCCGCGAGATTGATGAACTCGCCGCCCTTCGCGATGCAATCTGCCGGAAACTCCAATACACACGATTCACCAAAACAACACGGCCGGAGCGGGCAGGTCGTCGACACGAAACACCCTGATTGGTCGCCG
>JBCCFX010000103.1:0-13515 GCA_039029515.1 Planctomycetota bacterium | reverse complement strand
GCTCTTCTTCGCCGCCGCCACCGTCGCCACCACCGCCGCCAGCCATGACGACTGCGCCGCCTGCTGCCGGCTCGATGCCGTAGGTGTCCTTCATGTAATCCGCGAGGTCCACGGCTTCCTTGAGGGTGAGGCCAGCGATTTCATCGCCGAGCTTGCTGATCTTCGCGTCGAATTCCTTGGCCGGGGCCTGGATTGCTTCTTCCGACATGGTGTCGAACTCCAATCTGAACGGTTCATCATCCGAGAGGCACGACCCGCGTCGTGTTTAACCCCGAGGGGCCAGTCGGATGCCTGAATGTGTCTCGTTGTCAACCCGACGCGCCGCAGCGCGTCGGTGTGGTGTCATACCTTGGCGATGGTCTCGCCCTTGTCGAGGCGTTCCTCGATTTCCTTCACGATGCCCATCACGGCACCGCCCGGCCCCTTTGCCGCACCGACGAGATTGCCGGCAGGTGAGAGAACGAGCTGGACGACCTTGGCCTGTGCTTCTTCCTTGGTCGGGAATTCGCTGAGCTGCTTCACGCCGGCGGCGCCTGCGAACGGCGTACCGTCGAGGATTGCACCCTTGAGTTCAAGGAGCTCAACCTTCTTGGCCCACGCGACGACTTCGCGAGCGACGTTGACGACAGAGTCGCCGCCGCATGCGATGGCGCACGGACCGGTAAGGAAGTCGCCAAGGCCTTCGAGAGACGTGCCTTCGAATGCCTTGCGGGCGAGCGTGTTCTTGACGACGGTGACGCGAATGTCCTTCTCTTCAAGGCTCATACGCATGTCGTTGTTGTCGTTGGCTTCAATGCCGCGAATGTCGATGACGAGGGCGCCTTCCAGCTCTCCGAAGCGACGCTCATAGTCCGCGACCATCATTTCTTTGATTGGCTTGCTCATGGTGTCGCTCCACTCAGATGCTGATATGAACGCCCGGAGTCATCGTGCCGCTGATGACGCACTTCTTGATGTACAGACCCTTCGCTGCGGCGGGGCGGATCTTTTCCACGTGCTCGAGGAAGTACTCGAGGTTCTCCTTGAGGTCGTTGTCGGCGAAGCTCATCTTGCCTATGACGCAGTGGATGTTGCCACCATCGTCATTGCGGTAGCCGACCTTACCCGCGGTGTATTCCTTGACCGCAGTCTCGACGTCAGGGGTGACGGTGCCAGCCTTCGGCGATGGCATCAGGCCCTTGGGACCGAGGACACGGCCGAGGGCGGAGACGACGCGCATCATGTCCGGCGAGGCGACGGCGATATCGAAATCGAACCAGCCGTCGGACACCTTCTTGACGAGTTCTTCGCCGCCGGCCTCGACTGCACCTGCAGCCTTGACCGCGTCGACCTTGTCATCCTGGCAGAAGCAGATGACGCGGGCGGACTTGCCGATGCCGTTGGGCATGCTGATCGAACCACGGAGCTGCTGGTCAGCCTGGCGAGGATCGATGCCGAGGTGGATGCAGACTTCAACGGACTGATCGAACTTTGGTCCCTTGAACTGCTTGACGATCTTGATCGCATCCTCGACGGACTGAGGTCCTTCGGACTTCAGCGCGAGTTCTGCGTTCGCCTTGGTGCGTTTGTTCATTCGTCGCATGGGTTCAGCCCTCCACCGTGACGCCCATGGAACGCGCGGTGCCGGCAATCATGTGCGCCGCGTTCTCCACAGAGTTGGCATTCAGATCTTCGAGTTTCTCCTGAGCAATGGCCTTGCACTGGTCCCAGGTCATCGTGCCGACCTTGTTGACGTGCGGTTCGCCGGAGCCCTTGTCGATCCCGGCGGCCTCTTTGATGAGCGCCGAGGCGGGGGAGGACTTGATCTGGAAGTCGAACGATCGGTCGTTGTAGACCGTGACCACGCACCCGACGACTTTGCCGCCGAGTTCCTTGGTTCGTTCGTTGAAGGCCTGGATGAACTGGCCGGGGTTGAAGCCAGCCGCACCGAGGGCGGGGCCGAGCGGCGGTCCGGGGGTGGCAGTTCCGCCGGGGGCCATGATCTTAAATTGCTTTTCAATCTGCTTGGCCATGATGTCTCCTACCTCCCACGCGGTCTGCCGACACACCGGATGGTGCGGCGGTCATCCGGATCTGGGGCCAAGTCGATCCGGGACAACGTGGTGCATTCGGTCTTGGATGGAACCAGCCCGGCAAGGGCCGAACTGGCGCGAGCCGCACAGTGTAGCGGAGGCAGAGCAGATGGCAACAGGAAGCCATGGGCCATGACGGATGAGGGATGAGGGATGAGGGCTTGGGGATTCGGGATTGGCAATACGTTCCGTCCAACCGCCAACCGCCAACCGCCACTCGCCATCGGTCATTCGAAGATCATCACGGCCGGGAATGGCTGAACGCGGCCGTTCGCCCCTTGCGGCGTTGGTGACGTGGATACACAATGAATCGGTACGACGCCGGAAGTGACCGGGGTCGTGCGGACAGATTTCGCCCGCTGTGGGGAGTATGAATCATGGCATCTCTTCTTGTTGTTTCTGGTCCGAACGAAGGTGATTACTACCCGCTGGGGAAGCGCACCACAGTGCTTGGCCGTGATGAAGGCGTGCCGATTCAGATCACCGACGAGCTGGTCTCGCGGAAGCACGTGCAGATTCGCTTCGATGCCGGAGACGAGTCGTTCCACGCGATCGACATGAAGTCCGCGAACGGCACGCTGATCAATGGCCGAACGATCGGTGCGGATGTCACCCTGGTCGATGGCGACATCATCGAGATCGGGAAGTCGAAGGTCATGTTCTCAACGCAGAACTTCGAGGACCGCGAATCCGCGATGGCGAACTACCACAAGCGCGGTGAGCGCGGCAAGAGCACGCTCATTCGCTGAGTGATTCGGTCAATCCATGACACATGTCTCAGCGCGGTTTACGCCGGCGCGGCCTCGTGTGCATCCGTGCCACGCAGCGCCATCATCAGGACGATCAGTCCGAACATGCCGCTGATGAGCGATCCGAGCAGAATGCCGATCTTGGCGACATCGAGCATCGCAGGATCGTCGAATGCAAGGCCGGCAATGAAGAGTGACATTGTGAATCCGATGCCGGCGAGTGCGCTGGCGCCATGAATCATCCGCCAGTTCACGCCTGCAGGAAGTGAGCCGATGCCGGTCTTGACCGCGATCCAGGTCAGTCCGGTGATGCCGATCTGATTGCCGAAGAACAGACCAAGCGCAATGCCGTATGCAATCGGGTTCTTCAGCGCCGACATAAGACCTTCACCCAAAGGTACGCCGGCGTTGGCGAGCGCGAAGATCGGCATGATGACGAATGCGACAAACGGCAGCAGCGCATGCTCAAGACGGAGCAGCGGCGGTTGCACCGCTTCGCATGCTTCTTCGAGGTGCGCGACTGCAGCCTGGCGATCCTGATTCTTCGCGATGTTCTCGCCGCGATGTGCAGCAGATTCGAACTTGGACACCGCGTCTCGAATGACGGTGAGGAAACGATCACCGGAGATGCGCATGGTGGCGGGGATGGTCATGGCCAAAGCCACGCCGGCAATCGTGGCATGAACGCCTGACTTGAGCACAGCGACCCAGAGGACGAGGCCGAGCGCGATGTAGACAACCGGGCGTCGAACGCCAAGCAGGTTGATCGCTGTGAGGATCACGAGAACGCCGCCGGACACGGCGATCGCCGTCATGTTGATCTGTTCCGTATAGAAGATCGCGATGACCATCACGGCACCAAGGTCATCGACGATGGCGAGCGCGGTGAGGAAGACCTTGAGTGCGATGGGGACGCGCGAGCCGAGCAGCGCGAGAACGCCGACCGCAAATGCAATGTCGGTCGCCATCGGCACGCCCCAGCCGTTGATGCCGGGCTTGTTCCAGTTGATCGCCGCAAAAATCGCAGCGGGTACGAGCATGCCACCGATGGCGGCGAAGAGCGGGACGGCGGCTTTCCGCGGCGAGGAGAGTTCGCCGACAAGCAGTTCGCGTTTGATTTCCAGTCCGACGACAAAGAAGAAGATCGCCATCAGACCATCGTTCACCCAGAGCAGCACGGGCTTGGAGATCTTGAAGCTCTCGACGCCAACGGTGAACTTGGTTGAGAACAAGTCCATGTAGGACTGCGCCCATGCGCTGTTCGCCCAGACGAGCGCGATCACCGTGAAGATGATGAGCACGATGCCGCCCGCGGCTTCGAGCTGCGTGAAGCGCTGGAACGGACCGACGAGCTTATCGATCGGCGCGTTGCGAGAGAGGACGGATTGCGGTCGGTGTGCCATGGTGACAAGGAGTTCCGTGTTGGTGCCGAGATGGCGTCGCCGGTAACAGAACCTGTATCGGCGTCGAACCCCGGATCAGTTGCGAATGCGTCAGTTTCGGAGTGCGAGGCGGCAGAACATCTCAACGCCGACGGGAATGGCATCGTCATTGAAATCGAATGTCGGCTGGTGCAGGTCGGGCATTTCGTCGGCGGTTTCCGGTCGGAGACCGAGGGCGAAAAAGCACGACGGCACCTGATGGCAGTAGAACGAGAAGTCCTCGCCGCCCATCACTGGCTGTTCGAGCAGCGGAACTCGGGACTCACCCAACGCTTCGACGGCGATGCGGTTGAAGATGTCCACGGCGCCGCTGTCGTTCTTCGTGACGGGATACCCGTCGTGATACTTGAGTGAGCCGGTACAGCCGTGCGCACGAGCGGTGTGTTCAACAATGTCGTGCAGGCGGGCCACGATCGTGCGTTTGGTCTCTTCCTGCAGCGTGCGAACTGTGCCGAGCAGCGATACGGACTGCGGGATGATGTTGTGCGCGGTGCCGCCATTGATCTTGGTGATCGAGACAACGGCGGAATCAAGGGGATCAACACCGCGTGAGACGAGCTGCTGGGCCGCGCTGATCATGGTGGCCGCACAGACGATCGGGTCATGGCTGACATGCGGGTACGCCGCATGCGCGCCGGTGCCACGGATCTCGACTTCAAACATGTCGGCAGCCGCGAGCATCGGGCCGGGTCGGGTCGAGACCGTACCGAGTTCGAATTGCGGCCAACCGTGGAGGCCAAACATGTGCGAGACGGCAGGGCCGATCTTCGAGCCATCAAGGCACCCGTCTTCAACCATCGCGCGGCCGCCGGCTCCACCTTCCTCGGCGGGCTGGAAACAGAATGTGACCGGTCGCGGGAGTGGCGTCTCGGCCGCAATGCGTGAGAGCACGCGGGCCGCACCGAGGAGAATCGTCGTGTGGCCATCGTGACCGCAGGCATGCATGCAGCCGGGCGTCGTGGAGGCGTAATCGAGACCGGTTTCCTCCACGATGGGCAGGGCGTCCATATCGGCGCGAAGGCCGGTCGCGTGATTGTCTTCGCCGGGCAGGTGGCCGATCACGCCGGTCCCGCGAGCGACGCCCGGGACATAAGACACGCCGGCCGCGTCGAGTTCACGCTGCACAACACCAGATGTCCGATGCTCGGCATAGCCAAGTTCGGGATGGGCGTGAAGGTCATGGCGGACGGCGGTGAGGTGGTCGACTTCCTCGGCGATGAGGGCGCGGAGGCGTTCGGTGGTGATGGCGCTGATGGTGTTCATAGCCGAACATCGTAGGCAACAAATCGAGGATGTCGACGTTGATGGTGTGAAGGTTGTTCCTGGCACATGGGGGATGCGCGATGCTCCGCTTCCCGGCGGTCATTCTGTTGATACTTCTGGTCCCGCATGGCGTGCAGACCGCGTCGGCGGCAGATCTGTTCGCGCTGCGGGAGCGGCTGATCGTCGAGACCGATGCGGCGTATCGGGCGGCGCGAGCCGAGGCGCTGGCGCTCCCCGACAACGACCGGCTCGGACTTCTGGAAGTCCTTCGGGATGAACACGATCCGTTTGCCTACGGCAACTTCATCGCCCGAGTGCTGTGGATTCGCATGGCGTACGCAAGCGATGCTGCGGACTACGACAACCGACTTCGTCGCGCGATTGACATGCCGACCCGTCAGACCAATGGCGAGACGACATGGGGCACGATCGAGGTGTGGCTGCCAGACGATTCGACGTTTCTGGATGCACTCGCGTTCGAGTCGATTGTGAAGGACACGCAACTGCCGCGCATCGGCGATCGTATCGGTCCGGACATGTTGACCTCGTGGACGGATGTCCGAAGCGATTTGATCGATGCGTTGGCGCGCGAGAGTCAATTCAGCGCACGAACCATCATGGCCATCCTGTTGCATCATGCATCGGACCACCGCGCGTGGGAAGTTGGTCGCATTCTCGGCGCGACATGCGCCGATGCGGAACTGGGCGGCGTGATCGCAGCGCATCTGGTCGACATGCATATCAACCATCGGTTGATCTCGGATGAACTCGATTCACCGGTGCTGAGCTTGCTGCATGACATGCGCGAGCGACCTGAACTTGCGGCCGTGTGCCGAAGCGCGCTGGCGGAAGTCGTGGTCTTTGAGCGGAATCTCATCGCAGATGCCGGATTCGCACCGTGGCGTACGACACAACGAGCGCTGCACGCTGAGTATCTCGTGCTTCTGGCGTCGATTGAAGCGCATCGCGATGCATTGGATGCAACAGATGACGATACGCTCGACAAGGAGCGACGTGCCTCATTACGAAGCCTGGAACGGCGCATCGAACGCAATCGGCAAGAGCGTCCCGTGCAACATTATTGGGAGCACGTTCTGTTGCGCGATCAACCGTATACGGACTTCGTCATGGATGGCTGATGATTACTTGAGTGCCGGCAGACCGCGTTGCGTGCGTCCTTCGTTCACCAGTGCGAAGGCGTGCCGGTCATGGCGCACGAGCTTTGCGAGTTGCGACATGCTGATCCCGAGCACGCCCGCGGCGCCGGCCACATCAAACTTCCGCGCGATGATCACATCCAGCGCTTCGGCAAGCAGCGCAGGATAATCGCGATGCTTCGGGTTGATCGAAATCTGCTTCCCCTGACGACGCTGTTTCCAGAGTTCGCTCGGTTGGTGGTACTTCCGCGAGACGTTCGTGCGCACGTAGATCGCGAGTTTCATGCGCAGACGACGCATCGCCTTGCTTCGGTTCTCGGATTGCTTGCGGCGCTCCGATGCGGTGCCCGATATGCCGGTCGGATCGTGCGTCCAACAGGCGGCGGTCTCGACCTTGTTGCGATGCTGGCCACCCGGGCCCGCGTCGCGACCAAACGTCAACGTGCTCTGCTTTTGCAGGGCGACGTCGTCGAGCGTGGCTGGATGCGGTGGGTTGACGAATTGTGTCTTGGGCTGTGGCATACGGGGTTCAAATGACGTGTCGGTCTCACCGTGACGGCGACGCATCGTAGCGACGCGGGCTCGCCGGGAGTGTGAGATCATCGAAATCGCCACGAGCGAATCGGCGGGCCGCTTCGCCGGCGATCATGGCGGCGTTGTCCACGCAATAGGAGAGTGGGGGTATGCGGAGCGCGATTTCGTGGTCATCTGCCACGGATTGAAAGACGGTTCGCAACCTCGAATTCGCACTGACGCCGCCACCGATGATCAGCGAGTGGACATCATGATGTTCGAGCGCGCGACGCGTGATCCGTTCGACGGCCCGAATCGCTGCGCGCTGAAATGATGCCGCAAAGTCGGCGCGGGCATCTTCGGTCAGCGAAGAGGCATCACGCGGGAATGTGGCATGTCGCCCGCGCCCGACTGGCGTGCCGCACACGGCATAGAGCAGCGCGGTTTTCAGTCCGCTGTATGACACATCGAACGAAGCGCGATCAAGATTGGCGACAGGAAAATCGTGAGCACGATCGTTGCCGGTCTGCGCCAGTCGGTCGACGGCCGGTCCGCCGGGATAGCCGAGTTCGAGAATCGTTGCAGCTTTGTCATAGGCTTCGCCAATCGCGTCATCGCGCGTCTGACCAAGTCGTGTGGCGTGATCGGCATCGGCGAGATGAAACAACGCGGTATGGCCGCCTGAGACGACGAGGCCGAGCGCGGGAAATGCGATCGGTTCATCGTCGAGCGCGGGGGCGGTCAGATGCGCGAGAATGTGATCGACGCCGATGAGCGGGATACCGCACGACCAGGCGAGCGACTTCGCGGCGCTGACGCCGACGAGGAGTGATCCGATCAAGCCCGGCCGATTCCCAACCGCGACGGCGTCGATGGCATCGAGGGTGGTATCGGCCTCTCGGATCGCGGTTTCGATGACCGGGAGAATGCGTTCCAGATGGGCGCGGCTCGCGATCTCAGGCACGACGCCGGCGTACCGTTCGTGCAATTCATGCTGCGTCGCAACCACGTTGCTGAGCACGCGCTGACCGTCAGCGACGACCGCGGCGGCGGTTTCATCGCAGCTTGATTCGATCCCGAGAATGAACACGCGGGAATCTTACTCGCAGTCGAGTGAACCGTCGTTCTATCGGATCAGTTGTCGACCTTCTCGACATCGATGGCATTCAGCGCGACGGCGACGTCACCACCTTCGATGCGGTACTCGCCGATGACATTGCCGTACTTGTCGCGGACAACGATGGTGCCATCGGTGAGATCAGCATCTTCGGGGAGCAAGGACTCGATGGCATTCTCGCCGGTCGCGAGTTCGTCGATACGACCATCGACCTGGGCGAGTGCTTCGAGGAGTTGCTTGCGCCGTTCGATCTGGCGATCAAGTTCGATCGCATAGGTTGCAGACTCGGCATCGTCTTCGGAGATCTGTGGCCAGTCGCCGTCGAGTCGAACCTGGAGTGCTTCGATCGCCTGCGCGAGTTGTTCATCCAGCAGCGTGCTGCGGACCCATGCGACGTCGGCACATTCGGCCGCGTCATCCGAAGCCGCACGGATGATCTCGAAATCTCGACGCGCGCGGAACATGTCGAGGCGCTCATCATCGGTCATCGTGAGCACCATGCCCGGATCCGGATCAACGCCCCAGATCGATGCATCGTCGGTGCGATAGCGATTGAGATTTCGTCCGCTCGGCAGCAGGTAGTCGGCGGTGGTTATCTTCAGCGTGCCCTGACCGAATCGAAGCGGTCGGATTTCCTGCACGCTGCCTTTGCCGAACGAACGCATGCCGAGCACCTTCGCGCGACCATTTTCCTGCAGTGCGCCGGCGACGATCTCACTGGCCGAGGCGGATGAGTCATTGATAAGCACCACCATTGGGAAGAATGGCAGCGTCCCGTCAGCGCGTGCATCCCACGACTGTTCGCCGCCCTGACGCGGGCGGACCGTGACGATGCGGCCATCGTCAAGGAAGAGGTCGGCCATGCCGACGGCGGCGTTCAATGCGCCGCCCGGGTTATCGCGAAGATCGAGAATCAACCCGTTCAGTCCGGTGTTCTGGATGCCGCGGAGCGCGGTCTGCATCTCTTCGACCGTGTTGGCATTGAACTGCGTGACGCGGAGATAGCCGATCCCGAAGTCGGCATCGACGCAGTAGTTCCAGTCTTCGCCGTTTCGACGAACGCCCTTGACGGTGGGCGTGACGATTTGTCGTCGGGTAATGACGAGATCCTGTTCGGTGTCGTCATCATGTCGAACTCTCACGTTGACATCGGTGTTGGGTTTCCCCATCAGGCGCTCGATGCATTCATTGATGTCGAGCTGGAATGTGGATTCGCCTTCGATCTCAAGGACGACATCGCCGGCGCGCAGGCCGGCTTCGAGCGCAGGAGAGTGATCTATCGGTGTGACGATAGTCAGATAGTTGTTGATGACGTTCACTTCAGCGCCGATGCCGACGTATTCACCTCGGACTGCTTTGTTGAAGTCCGATGTATTGGCGGGTGGCACGTAGGTGGTATAGGGATCGTCGAGGACGTCGATGGCGGCATCGATCATGCGGCGCTGCATCTGGTCGCGGGTATCGGGGTCGATCGACGTGACGAAGTCATCGTTGAGCACGCCGAACACTTCGACGATGGGATCGAAGAACGTATACGAATTCGTGCGATCCGCGATCGCCATGGGCAGCTGGACGAGGAGGGAGCCAACCAGGACCACGAGGAGTGACGGACCAACGAATCGTTTCATCATGTTTCTCCGAACGCGAGGATTCCGGAATGGTGGGCGCGGTGAGCCGCTCGGATCAAGCGACATCAATGGAACGCCTCTGCGGGCGAGTTTCTTGCAGCAAAGCGGGGCCGCCGCTCACGTTCTGGAGAGGATAGGCGGGAACGCACGGTTCGGGGATCCCGAAATCATCATTCGTATCCTCGGCAGTGGCCCCGTAGAATGCAGGGTCCGAACGAAACTCATATGCGGATCGGGACCGGATGGGACAGCTGCCTCGAGAACAACTGAATGTCGCCGCGGAACGCGCGGTACTGGCCGGGCTGACCCTGCCGGGCCGTTTTGTCGATCGCCGGGATCGGTACGGGGAGCTGCGGTCGCTCGCGAAGACCGCTGGCGCTGAGGTCGTCGGTGAGTTGGTGCAGAAGCGTCGAAATCCGCATCCGAGGACATTTCTGGGCAAAGGCAAGGTCGAGGAGCTGGCCCATCTCGTGGAGATGACCAAGGCGACGTTGATCATCTTCGACCATGATCTCGCCCCGAGCCAGATTCGGGCGCTTGAGCCGTCAGTGAACTGCAAGATCATCGATCGCAGCGAACTGATTCTGGACATTTTCGCCAATCGTGCGACGACGCACATGGCGAAGCTCCAGGTCGAGATCGCTCAGCTCGAATACACCTATCCGCGCCTTCGCGCGATGTGGACACACCTCGGTCAGATCACCGGCGGCGCACCGGTTGGTATCGGCACGCGCGGGCCGGGTGAGAAACAGCTCGAAATCGATCGCCGGCTCGTGCAGCGCCGTTTGTCGCAACTGAAGCGCGAGCTTGCAGACATCCAGGCGCGCCGAACGCGCGAGGTTGCGAATCGCAATACGGATCATTACACGGTCGGGCTGGTCGGGTACACGAACGCCGGTAAGTCAACGCTGTTCAATCGTCTGACCGAAGGCGGCGCGTTTGCGAACGATCAGTTGTTTGCGACGCTATCGACGCGCATCGAGGCTTGGGATCTCGGTGGCGGCAATGCGGCGATGTTGTCGGACACGGTTGGCTTCATCCGAGATCTGCCGCACCATCTCGTGGCGTCGTTCCGTTCGACGCTGGAAGAGACGGTACTGGCGCAGCTGATTGTCATCGTGCTGGATGTTGCAGATCCGAACGCAGAGATGCACCTGCGGACCGTGAACGAAACGCTGGATTCCATCGGGGCATGTGATCAGCGTCGCGTGCTGGTCTTGAACAAGCTCGATCAGCTGGACAATCCTGACGACCTCTTCGTCTGGCTCAACCGTCATCCGGAAGCACTGCCAATCAGTGCGGTGACCGGCGAAGGACTCGACGATCTGGGCGCACTCACGTTGCACGCCATGTTGGGTGGCGTTCACGAAGTGACGGTGGAAGCGCAGCTCCGTGATGGCGACACGATCGCATTCATCGAGCGACGCGCCATGGTCCTCGAGCGGGAGTACGGCGACGGCACGGTTTCGATGCGGGTCAAGCTCGGGCGTCGGCATGTCGACCAGTTGCTCGCACGAGGTTCGTCGTTGACGATCAACGGGAAGTCCGCACGCGAAGCCAAGGCAGAGCTTTGGCCTGAGCCGGAGGAATCGGCAGAAGTTCGCGTTCCGCCACACCGATCGTTGGCGGCGGAACTGTGGGGCAAAGTGTCTTGAGCACCACGGGTGCGAACGAGTTCCGGGCGCGTTGGAATCCGCAGTTGCGGGCATCGATCGAATCGTGGGAAAACGATGCGGTACTCGGTGAGTTGTACCAGAAGCTTGATGCGCACTCCGACGAGACGTCGTTCCTGGATGCAACGGCAGAGGCAATCGTTGCGCAGCGCCTCCTCGATCACGGTGCGCGCCTGAGCGCTGAGGTTCGGACGCCATCCGGACGCGCTGCTGATTTTCACGTCCAACTCGATGGCTATGAGTTCTATCTGCATGTGAAACGCGCGGACACACAACCGCGCCCCACGGCGAAGCTCACGATCTCATCGCGGCTTCGATCGCTGGAGCGTCTGGCCCGGCCGTACATGGTCAGCATTCGCTGGAACCCACGCTTGTCAGACGAGCAGATGCAGACGTTCGTCGAGCGCGCGACGGCGTTCATTCTTCAGGCACGCGTGGGCGATGAACTGGTGGTCCGTGACGACGATCAGCGTGAACTCGGCGGCGTGCTTGTCGTTGCCCCGTGGTCGGGCCAGCATGTCCTGTTGACGATTGGGCTGCCCGGCGGTTTTGTCGACGAAACGCAGCGTCTTCGTCGATTGCTTCGACGCGCGTACAAGCAGTTCATGCCGCGCGCCATGAACGTGATTCTCGTGGCAACCTCATCGGACCATGATGTGAATCCGTTCGAAACGGCGCTGCTGGGCGCGCACATCGAACGCTGGGACGAGCATCCGCCGCAGGGTCGGCGTATCGCTCACGGTCGAGCGGAAGACGGATTCTGGACACAGAATGCGTACGCGGAATCGTCGATCGCCGCGTGGTTTCGATTCGATCCGGATCAGCCGGCGTATCGAGGTCGGATGTGGCTTCGGGCACCTGATGACGCGTCGATGCCGGAGGTCGCCTCGATGGCGCGGGTGCTGCATACGGTGGATGCACCGCTGGCGGGTGGACTTCAGCTGCCGATGACCTGAGGCGAACGGTCATGCCTCCTGCACTATGATGCGTCGTTCACACGCACTCTGAATTCGATGAGGACCATCATGATTGACCCCCGAATCACCCGACTCGCAGATGTTCTGGTCTCCCATTCCACGCGGCTGACGCCGGGCGAACACGTGCTCATCGAGACGTTTGATGCGCCGGATGCCGTCGCGATCGAGTTAGTGAAGGCAGCCCATCGTGTCGGCGCCCATCCGCACGTCGCGGTGCGACGCAATCGAATCGCGCGAGCGCTTCTCGAAGCGGGGGCGGATGCGCAGTTCGAGACCTGGTCCGCGTACGACAAGGGACGTATGGAGCGGATGGATGCGTATATCGCCATTCGTGGCTCCGATAATGTCAGCGAGCTCGCGGGAATCGACGCGGAACGGATGCAGTCGTACGGCAAGCTGTACCAGAAGCCCGTGCATCTTGAACAGCGCGTGAAGAACACGAAGTGGTGTGTGCTTCGCTGGCCGTCGCCGAGTATGGCACAGCTTGCGCAGATGAACACCGCGGCATTCGAGGACTTCTATTTCAATGTGTGCACACTGGATTATCAGCGCATGGCGGATGCGGTTCAGCCGTTGAAGTCACGCATGGAGCGGACGGATGAGGTGCGCATCGCGGGGCCGGGTGAGACGGACATCACGTTCTCGATCAAGGACATCCCGGTCGTGCCCTGCACCGGATCACACAACATACCTGACGGCGAGTGTTTCACGTCGCCTGTGCGCGACTCCGTCAATGGTGTCATGCATTACAACACGCCGACGATCTATCGCGGCATCACGTTCGAGAACATCAAGCTGACGTTCCGGAACGGTCAGATCGTCGATGCCACGGCTGATCAGAACGGAGAACTGCTGAAGGACATCTTCGACACCGACGATGGCGCTCGCTACGTCGGTGAGTTCGCGATCGGCTTCAATCCGTTC
>JBCCFX010000102.1:0-13563 GCA_039029515.1 Planctomycetota bacterium | reverse complement strand
CGCCGGCCCGATTCTCGCGTGGGCCGACGGCTAGGCGTCGACGAAAGCGCGTCAGACCGATACGCTGTCCGGCTCTCATGAGCACTTCAACCACCATTCGAACTCGATTCGCCCCCAGTCCATCTGGCCATCTGCATGTCGGCGGCGCCAGAACCGCATTGTTCTGCTGGGCATACGCGCGTCAGCATGACGGCGTCTTTCTGCTTCGCATCGAAGACACAGATCAGAAGCGATCATCGGATGCGGCATCGATGGCGTTTCTCGAAGATCTGAAGTGGCTCGGGATCGACTGGGACGAAGGCCCGGAATTCGAAGGTTGTGGCGGCGGAGCCAACGGGCCGTACTACCAATCGCAGCGTCTGGACATCTACAACACGTACCTTGACCAGTTGCTTGAGAGCGGCCATGCGTATCGCGCATTTGAAACGCCGGATGAACTTGACGACGCGCGACGAACGGCTCGTGCCGCCAAGAAGAACTATCGATACGATCGCGCCGCGTTGGAACTCGACGATGCGACGGTTCAGGCATATCTCCAGGAAGGCCGTGAATACGTCATCAGGCTCCGCATTCCTGATGATGTTGATGTCGTGATCGACGATCAGGTCTTCGGCGAAGTGCGCATCAATACACGTGAGCTGGACGATTTCGTGATTCGGAAGCGCGATGGTTTTCCGACGTATCACTTCGCCGTGGTTGTTGATGATGCGCTCATGGAGGTCAGCCACGTCATTCGTGGCCAGGAACACCTCATCAACACCCCACGCCACGTCCTGATTCAGGATGCGATTGGCTTCGATCGTCCAACCTATGCGCACCTGCCGCTCATCGTGAATCCGGACGGCTCGAAGATGTCCAAGCGCGACAAGGACAAGGCGCTGCGCAAGCACGTCCGCGAGCACAACATCACGAGCGCGACCTCAGTGCCCGAAGACCGGTGGACGTGGTGGCTCGAGAGCAAGGATCATCAACTCGAGTTTGAAGAAGCACAAAGTCTCGCTCGCGAACTCCAGATTGCGCTGCCTGAAATCAACGTCGATGACTTCCGACAGACCGGCTACCTCCCGGGCGTTCTCATCAACTATCTCGCACTGCTTGGCTGGTCACCCGGCGATGACATTGAAACCTTCGATGCCGCGTTCCTGATCGAGCGATTCGGACTCGACCGCGTCAACAAATCGGCTGCGAGGTTTGATCGCGACAAGTTGCTTGCCTTCAGCCTTGATGCTATTCAGGCGCTTGGTGAGGATGAATTCGTCCCGGCATTCAAAGCGCACGTGCAGGCGTGGCATCCTGAGTTTCTGGATGCGATGGATGATGGCTCCTTTGACATCCTCGCTCGCGCGAATCACGGTCGATCGAAGACGCTTGAATCGACCGTGGAGAGCAGTCGGTTCTTCATCGCTGAAGATGACGACATCGAATACCAGACGTCCAAAGCCGTTCGGAAAGCGCTCGTCAACGGAGAGCCATCCGGGTACGACCATCTGGAGAACCTCCGACCGGTGCTGGCCGATCTCGCCGACTGGTCGGCACCATCGATCGAGCAGGCGGTCGAGCAGTACGCGACGGCGCATGCCGACGGCAAGCTCGGCAAGGTTGCACAACCACTGCGCATCGCAGTCAGCGGCGGCACGGTCAGCCCTGCAATCTTCGATACCCTTGCCATTCTCGGGCAACGATCGGTCCTTCGGCGAATCGAACGGTGCCTGGCCCAGCGCGAGTCATTGTGGGTCGCGTAACGGTGCGTAGAATGCGTGTTTTCGCGACCTCCTGCGATCTGAGAGATCACCATGACGACGGCAGAGCCAGCGCCTTCCCTTGACTTCATCCGATCGCGCATCGTGGATGATATTGCTGCCGGCACGTTTGGCGGGAAGGTGGTGACGCGCTTTCCACCCGAACCGAACGGCTATCTGCACTTCGGGCACGCCAAGTCGATCTGTCTGAATTTCGGCATTGCAGCAGAACATGAAGGCGCCATCTGCCACCTTCGATTCGATGACACGAACCCAAGCCGTGAGGATGTTGAATTCACGGAATCGATCAAGCGCGATATCGCGTGGCTTGGTTTCGATTGGGGCGGCCACGAATACTTTGCCTCGGACTACTTCGAGCAACTGTATGACTTCGCGGTGAAGCTCATTCGCAACGGGCAGGCATTCGTGTGCCAGCTCTCGCCGGACGACATTCGTGAGCATCGAGGAACACTCAAGGAACCCGGGCGCAATAGTCCGTATCGCGATCGCTCGGTCGATGAGAACGTCGATCTGTTCGCGAGAATGCGCGCTGGCGAATTCAAAGAGGGCGAAGCTGTCCTCCGCGCCAAGATTGACATGGCGTCGCCAAACCTCAACATGCGCGATCCTGTGTTGTATCGCATCCAGCACATTGCCCATCACCGCACCGGCGATGCATGGTGCATCTACCCGATGTACGACTACGCCCATGCGGTGTCGGACTCTATCGAGGGCATCACCCATTCGTTATGCACTCTGGAGTTCGAGGCTCACCGCCCGCTGTACGAGTGGTTTCTCGAGCAACTCAATATCCACCGCTCGCAGCAGATTGAGTTTGCCCGCGGGAACATCAGTCACTCCATTACGAGCAAACGCAAGTTGCGCCGGCTCGTCGAGGAAGGCCACGTCGATGGCTGGGATGATCCGCGCATGAACACGCTGGCCGGCATGCGTCGTCGTGGCTACACGCCAGCGGCAATTCGCTCGTTCTGGCAGCGTGTTGGCATCTCGAAGCGCGACAATGTCATCGAACTTGCGAATCTCGAACACAGTCTTCGCGAAGATCTCAATGCCAAAGCACTGCGCGTGATGGCGGTGCTCAAGCCGCTCAAGGTCGTCATCGAGAATTACCCGGAAGATCTCGTCGAGGAACTCGAGGCCATTAACAACCCCGAGGATGAATCCGCCGGCACACGAATCGTCCCGTTCTCGCGCACGCTATACATCGAACGCACTGACTTCATGGAAGACCCGCCCAAGAAGTTCTTCCGGCTTGGACCCGGCCGCGAAGTCCGACTGCGCTACGGCTACTTCATCACGTGCACGGATGTCATCAAAGACGATGCAGGCAACATCATTGAACTGCGGGCAACGTACGATCCGGAGACGCGCGGTGGCCAGGCTCCCGATGGCCGCAAGGTCAAGGGGACAATCCATTGGGTCTCCGCGGATCATGCGGTTGACGCCGAAGTTCGACTCTACGACACGCTGTTCTCTCGCGCTGACCCGGAGGCTGTTCCGGATGGCGAGGATTTCATCGCAAGCCTGAACGAGTCTTCACTTGAAGTGTTGACCGGCTGCAAACTTGAACGAAGCCTTGGTGATGCCACCGTTGACACGCCATACCAGTTTGAACGCATCGGATATTTCTGCGTGGACTCGAAGGACCATGCGGCGGATCGCATCGTCTTCAACCGGACTGTGACGCTCCGTGACTCGTGGGCCAAGATGGCCAAGGCCGGGAAAACGAATTGATTGCTGAAGGACGCCGACCGTTGTTCGAGTCACGCACTATGCATACGAGCCTGACGGAATTGCTGCACGGGATCATCGATTACGCAGGCCTCTTTCCGCCTGCGAAACTCGATATGCCGACGACCGTGACCAACTTTGCGTCGTACGTTGCGTGCGATGACGCATGGATGTTGAAACGGCTCATCGTGCCCGTGGGCCGCCTCGATGAGTTTCAAGCCGCGGCGGCATCGCTGCTTCCCATGGACGGCGAAACGACCTGGCACCTGAGCGGCCTGACCGTTCCCGCCGGCGATCCGGCGTTTGCCGCCAATATCGAAGTCATCGACGCCTTCAATCGTCGTCACGCGGACCCGTCCAATGGTTCTGCGATCATCGACACGATCGAATTGAAGGGCACCAATGTCGACGTGATCGAGGAAGCACTCGATGAGCTTCCGGATGAGATCTTCCCGTTCTTTGAAATTCCCTGGAACGTCGATCCGCGCGGCATGATTGCGACGCTCGTTGGTTCAGATGCCGGCGCCAAGATTCGAACCGGCGGCGTGACGGCAGATCTCTATCCGCCCGTCGATGCTGTTGCTCGCTTCATAGTGGCGTGCGCCCGAGCCGGCGTCCCGTTCAAGGCAACCGCGGGACTGCATCATCCGTTCCGACACTATTCGGATGCAGTCGACTGCGATGAGCATGGGTTCTTCAATGTCTTCCTTGCCGCTGCGATTGCCTATGCACACGAAGAAGGTGAGGATGCGATCGCACCCGTTCTTGAACAGACAGATCATTCGGCATTCAGATGCACGGATGACTCGATTGTTGTCGGCGACTACGAAATCACCGCCGACGAGATTGCTCGAACGCGCGACTTGATTGCGATTTCATTCGGATCATGTTCATTCGATGAACCGCGCGATGATCTCCGCGAGATCAGCTTGCTTTGATTGACACTTCCCTGGTATTCCATGGCGCAGTCGCCACGAAAGTTGACCATGCATATCGATGAGACGCACGACCCGGTGCGCAGCAGCTGGATTGAATCGGCGAATCTCGCAGACTGCGATTTTCCGATTCAGAACCTCCCGTTTGGAGTCTTCCGGCGAGCGGGGACTGACGATGCGCCATCGATTGGCGTAGCCATCGGTGATCGAATCCTCGACGTTCGTGCGGCCATTGAGGCCGGCGCAATCACTGGCCTGGACGGAACCACTGCGTGCGCCTTGTATGCGAACACGCTGAACGATCTGATGAAACTGGGGCGTTCTGCGTGGGTTGAAGCTCGAAAAGCCATTGCCCGCGTCCTCGATGCCTCGTGTCCTGACCTTCGCGATGCAACCGACAAGCATGATGTGTGCCTGATCTATAGCGGCGACGTTGAGATGCTCAATCCGGCCGTCATCGGTGACTACACGGACTTCTACGCATCTCGGAATCATGCGACAAACGTCGGCAAGATGTTCCGTCCGGACGGTGATCCGTTGCTACCGAACTACCGCCATTTGCCCGTTGGATATCACGGACGCGCGAGCACCGTCGTCCCGAGCGGCACGCCGATTCGCCGACCGATAGGGCAGACCAAGGCGGACGACGCCGATGCACCAACATTCGGTCCGTGCCGACTCCTCGATTATGAGCTTGAGATGGGCTTCTTCGTGGGGCCGGCAACCCCGCTTGGTGACCGTATTCCGATCGCGCGTGCGGCCGAGCACCTCTTCGGCATGTGCATCGTCAACGACTGGTCGGCACGGGATATCCAAAAGTGGGAGTACGTGCCACTGGGACCGTTCAACGCGAAGAATTTCGCTACGTCGATCAGCCCCTGGATTGTGACGTTGGATGCACTTGAACCGTATCGCGTTGCCGGTCCACCTCGTCAGTCGGATGATCCGATGATGCTTGATTATCTGAAGCCAACGCATGACATGAGCCTCGACATCAATGTGGAGGTTCACATTGCATCGAAGACGATGCGCGACCGCGGCATGCCGGCTCATCGTGTCAGTCGAGCGAACTTCCGAGACATGTTCTGGACCATCGCTCAGATGCTGGTGCATCACACGTCGACAGGATGCGCGGTGAACCCGGGCGACCTTATGGCAAGCGGCACGATCTCCGGGCCGACGGAAGATGGTCGCGGTTGCCTGCTTGAAATGACGTGGCGAGGCCAGAACCCGGTATCGCTGCCGGATGGGAGCGAACGAAAGTTCCTTCAGGACGGCGACGAGGTCATTATCTCGGCGTTCTGTGAGAAGGAAGGCTATCGACGGATTGGCTTCGGCAGTTGTCGCGGCATCGTTGAACCCGCGACGTAGAACGCAGAGGACCTACTGGTCGATCCAAAGCGTTCGCTGCGGGTTCATGACCGTGTCATCCGTCATGGCCCGTAACTCGACGTCCAATTGCTCGAGTGAAACTGCGTTCGGCAGCAGTACTGCGAGATCGTCGACGCGATCCAGTCCGCTGCGACTGATGAGGTAGCCACTCACACCAAACGAGGTCAAGGTGTATACAAATGGCCGCTCAGTGATCGGATCAACCAGCGGTTCGTCGAGGCAACTCGGCACAAGTTCTGCCTGTGACACGGGCAAACGACCATGTACAGCTCGAAAACGTTCAATGGCGACCATCAGCTCAGCAGCGCGCATGTCGGCTCTGGTTTCATCATGATTGTCGATGAACCGTGGCCACATTGGCGTGATCTCCCGTAACAACACCTGTCGTTGTGGCAAGCTTGCGATGAACGCCTGCGGTGTGTCCGGGCTGATAGCGCGTTCACTCGGCGAAAGCGCCGCGTATTCAGCGACGAGGCCATAGTACGCTTCGATCCGTTCCATGGTCTGCGTTCTGTTTTCGAGCAATACGCCACCGAATGATGACATGGGCAAGTCATCATCACCACCCCAGTTCGTGACCGTTCGAATCAGGCCCGGTTCGAGATAGCCTTCACCATGACCGTTATCACGAAAGACCCATTGCGCAAAATCCTTGGCGAAGAGTTCTTCGCCTTGAACACCGTGCGCAATGTCAGGCTCCGCATAAGCGCCTGACAACAGACGTTGCATGTCGACCAGCGTCTGCTCGTCGAACGAGTGCTCCTGAAGCAGGTGTCGCAGCTCGGTTGCGATGTTGGACGTCATGGCCGTGGCAACGAGCTGGTCAATGAGAATGGGATGAATGGCGCGCGCATGGCGCACAATCAGTGCATATTGCAGATAGCGACAAACCTCGGCATGCTGCCCGCGCATTGCGGCAACACGCATTGATGCCAGCGCCAGTCGAAGCAGGTCGCGGTCATCAACATCGCCGAAGAAGCGAACCTGCATCAGAGGCGATCCGCCGTGGGAATCTTCGAGCGTGAAATCACGTAGAAACATGTCCGCTGCGGCGGCCCGGTCGAGATGGTCGAATCCACCTGCGTCGCGAAACCGTTCGATCACCTGAAGGCCTGGCAACTCGTCTTTCAATTCGAGTGGCTCATGGAACATCTGGTCATACACGAGGTAACAATCGCGTGAATTGAGATTGGACACGCGGTCCGTGCACTCGGCGATAACCTCACTTCGTATCAGTTGTTCGATCCGGGATGCCGCTGCAAGCGCGTCCATACCGTTCTCGCCGGACGTCGGCTGCGCACCCATGGACAGTTGCTTCAACTGCGCCACGTAGTCTACGGTGTCGCTCGGCGAGGCGGTCATCCACCATCCGAGACGAATGACGATGAGAAGCGTGACGACCGCGAGGACGACAGGTACGGTGTATCGACGCCAACCGTGATCCGGACGCGAATGTATCGGCGGTGCTGTCGTGGTCATCGTCGTGGTCGTGAAGGTGCAGCCCGGCGTGTCCGATGTTCGCGGGCGAGGCGTCGAAACGCATTGAAATCCAGATCGAGACGTTCGCCCACCTGAATATCAAGCTCTTCGAGCCAACCTGGGGCGAGCTCAATCGCGAACTGCACCGGGAATCGGCTCGAGTAGCGAGGCAATCGTGCTTCGTATCGTTCCTCTGATTCCCTTGCACCGCGCGGTGCTTCTCGGGGCATCGCATACCGCGCTGTCACGCGGCCGCGGGCATCGACAAAGATCACATCAATGTCCGTCTGGCAATACCGCATCCAGAAGTTCAGACGTCGTGAGGAGGGATACACGAACAGCATCCCGCCATCAGTGTCGATAGCCTCTCGATCGCTCAAGCCGCGTGACCACGAAACCGGTGTCGCGGCGAGTTCCAGTTTGAAGACGTGCCCGCGCAGTTCCAACTCGACGCGTGTTGGATCATCCGGTTGCGTCGTCGCACTTTCCGGCGGCGTCGGCGCATCGCCTGCGAGCATCGCCAGGGAGACGAGGAGCACAAACGCTGAGATCGCTCTTGGGTGCCGAATGGCCATACGTTCATCATGCGATCAAATGCACGGGAACGCAAAAACAGGACCGCCGCGACCGGGGTCGGGTCACGGCGGTCCTAAACCCTGCGTCAGCGAAGGAAGAGCCGACTATCTGGATCAGCCCCGGCGGCGACGTCGCCGTGCCGCCAATCCCGACAGGCCAATGAGCGCGAGTGCGCCAGGTGCCGGGACGGCCTGTGAATTCCACACGACGGTCACACTCTCTGCTGGCGTCGTGTTGAAAATCACGTCTGAAGTGTTCCAGGTGACCTGGAACATGGATGGATCGAGGGAGGTTGTCGTGCCGGTGATATCCGTGCCCGCGGACAACACGCGCACGCTTGCGATGTCGACGGGTTCATCGATGCCCGTCAGCAGCAACGTCGCGCCTTCGTTGGCGAAGAACGACGGGTAGAACATCCCGGTGAGGTCGATGGACAATGCGTTATCAAACCCGGGGACAGACCCGAGGCTGCTGAGCGTCATAGTTCGCGTCAGCGGATCACTGAGGACGTCCACGCCGCCCCATGTATGCGTTCCAAAGTGTGTCGCGGGGACGAGGCCGGTGTGTGTGACGGTCGCGTCGAACTGATCACCCGGCGTGAGGGTTGCTTCAGCGGTGCCGGCAACGGCAACGGAGCCGGCCACCAAAGTGGCAATGACAAGCGTCTTCATGGCTGTTCTCTCTTCTCGGTGTCAAATCATTGGATGACGCGAAGTCCGACATGGAGCGCCACCAGCCTGACCGTACCACGCGAGCGGTGCGAGAACAGCAAACCCATCCACATGTCACGCATGGGACAAGCCGACCTCCCGGGATTCCGGCAAGGTCACCGCATCTTGTCACCGTTATGGGCGATCACAAGGTTATCGGGAATAGCGTCGTGCCATTAGGTCCAGACGTTGGTGGCATCATCCTGCGTTGAACCGATGGATTCGCCGTTGGCTTTGTGCTTCCCGTTCGACGTTTGGGACGGATGATCGCGCCAACTTTCCGGGTACGCGGAATCATCCAACGCCAACGCAGCTTTCGTGGGATGGAGCGGGCGGAACGTATCACACATGACCGCGAGTTCGTTCGTGTGCTTTTTTCCGAGTGACGCTTCCACCGTACCCGGATGCGGACCGTGCGGAATACCCTGCGGGTGCAGTGTCATTGACCCGACCTCGATACCCTTGCGCGCCTTGTAATTGCCTTCGACGTAATACAGGACTTCATCTGAGTCCAGGTTCGAGTGGTTGTACGGCACCGGGATTGCGTCTGGATGAAAGTCCAATGCGCGCGGGCAGAACGAGCAGATGACAAAGTTATGCGCTTCGAATGTCTGATGAATCGGCGGCGGCATATGAAGCTGGCCGGTAATCGGAGCGAAGTCATCGACATTGAAAATGTACGGGTAATAACAGCCATCCCATCCGACGATATCCAATGGGTGGTAATCGTAAATGTAGCTGTGCACCTGATCGCGAGCTTTGATCCGAACTTCGAAATCGCCGGCTTCATCGAACGTCAGGGGAAGTTCCGGAATGCGGAGATCGCGTTCGCAGTACGGCGCGTGTTCAAGGAACTGCGATGTCTGCTTGGACACGTAGCGGGGCGGCGGCAGGATGTGTGAGCCATTCGCGGTTTCGATGGTGAGGAATCGCGGTGCCGGTTCACCCTTCGGTGTTTCATCAAACACCATCTTGTAGATGGTTCCCTTGGGGATGATGATGTAATCCTTCGGTCCAAACTTCAGCGTGCCGAACGATGTGTACACCGTGCCGGAACCGAAGTGAATGAAGTGGCATTCATCACCCTGGCCATTCTTGAAGTGATAGTCCATCGGTTCGGCGGGACAGCACACAGCCATTTCGCAATCCGAATTACCGAACAGGACAACACGTCCAGTGACCGGATCGCCTTTGGGGTCCATCGGCTCGGTCTTGACGTGTCGCATCCGCATGACGTCCGACTCGACGTATTCCACCTTGGTGGACTAGCGCGTCTTCCAGCCAGTAACCTGTGTCGGCGGATGGATGTGATACATGGTCGACGTCGGTCCGACGAAACCTTCGGTTCCGAAGACTTCTTCGCTGTACAGCGTGCCATCAGGGCGACGGAACTGTACGTGACGCTTCTTCGGAATCTGACCGAGCTTCATGTAGTACGGCATGCGAAACATCCCTTCCTGAACTGCCAGCGTGGAACGGTCCACGAATCGTCGCATTGTAGCGGTTCAACCGGCCACGAGACCCCGGAAAGGGCCCTGATGCCTACCATGTGCCAGTCACATGGAATTGAACAGGAGCTCGCCATGACTCGCCTCTTGACCGGCATCGGATCGTTCCTTCTTGCGTGGGGTCTCGTGACGTACTTCGCGTCCGAATCACGCAGCGGCACGGCGCTCATCCCGGCCGGATTCGGCGCGTGCCTTCTCATCTGTGGCTTCCTGAGCGTCTCGCCCGGCAAGCGTCGGAAGCACGCGATTCACGCTGGCCTGCTCGTCGCGCTGCTTGGTGTCCTCGCGCCGCTTGGCCGCGTTGTTCCGCAAGCATTGAACGGCGAATTCGCGCTGAGCATCGCCACTATCTCCATGGCGGTGCTGATGGCGTCGTGCATCATCGTCCTCGTGAAGGGCATCGGGTCGTTCAAAGCGGCGCGAGCCTGAGTCCCGGCGCTGACGTCCTACGTCTGGCCAGTCCACGCATCGTCGGCTGTCGCCTGACCGCGCTCGAATGCCTCCCGGATGGTCGCGATGATGTCGTCAGACAATGGCCCCTTGTTCGCCGCCTCGATGTTCGCGCGGACGTTGACTGGATTGGTCGTTCCAATGACGGCCGAATGCGTGCCCGGCTGACTGAGGGTGAACCGCAAGGCCAGTTCGGCCCATTGATCATCCGAGAATCCACACGATTCTGGCGTGAGCGCCATAGCGCGCAAGCGATCGATGTAGACACTCGCATAGTTGTGATAGCGCTCGGGAATGTCTTCAAGCTTGCGGAATGCGGCGTTGGCAATCGGCCGCTTGACCAGCACACCGACGTCATGTTCGACACACGCCGGAAGCACTTGATCGATATTGACCTGATCGCAGATGTTGATGGATGTCTCGATGACTGCAATATCCGGGTGCGCCGCGGCCCACGCGCCAGCGTCATTGTCGCCTGAGTATCCGACATGTCGGACCTTCCCGGCATCGCGAGCGGCGATGAGCGCACCAAGTGCGTCGCCACGTTGCAGTGTTTCAAGGTCGCACGAATGCAGAAGCATGACGTCGAGAGCATCGGTTCGCAGCCGACGCAACGCTCGGTCAACTGTCGCCGTGACCAACGTCGGCGTCCAAGGCTCAGCATCAATACCATCGGCGGCATGGCCGCACTTGGAGATCAGCACGTATTCATCACGTCGATGTCCGATGGCACGACCGATGAGATCCTCTGATCCTCGATACATCGCGGCGGTGTCAATCACGTTGACGCCAACGTCCAGCATTTCGTTGAGCAGGTCGCTGACACGTTGTTGCTCGGTTTCGAGGACGCCGATCTCCGCGCCGCCGAATCCGATGACAGACACATCATGACCGGTCCGACCGAACCGTCGATATTGCATAGAAATTGTCTTTCGTCCCAGCGGGGCGTGTTAGAGGTTGCCGCGGCGTTCCTGCTCAATTTCCAGCGCTTCGAACAACGCCTTGAAATTCCCCTTGCCGAAACTCTGAGAGCCACGACGCGAGATGATCTCGAAGAACAACGTCGGGCGATCCTGAAGCGGCTTGGTGAAGAGCTGAAGCAGATAGCCTTCGTCGTCCGCATCCACAAGGATGCCGAGTTCGCGAATGCGTTCGTGGTCTTCACGCACGGGCTTATGGCCATGCTTGACCAACGTGGTGTTGACGCGGTCCCAGACGGCTTCGTAGTACGAATCCGGCAACGCAAGGAAATCAACGCCGCGCGAACGCAGGGCAGCAACGCTTGCTAGTTCGTCATCCGTGCGCATGGCAAGATGTTGAATGCCCGGCGTGTTGTCGTGCCACTCAAGGTATTCCTGAATCTGGCTCTTCTTCCGACCTTCCGCCGGTTCGTTGATCGGCATCTTGATCAGGTGATTGCCTGACGCCATGACTTTGGACATCAAGGCTGAGTATTCCGTGGAGATGTCCTGGTCGTCAAAGTGCTTGAACATCTTGAAGCCCATGACATCTTCGTACCATTTTACCCACTGATTCATCTTGCCTTCTTCGACGTTGCCAACACAGTGATCGACGAACATCAGGCCGCAAGGATTCTGTTCGTTGAAGGTGTTGACCGAGAGTGGTCCGATTTTTCGGAATCCCGGACCGAAGAGTGCGCCGTTCTTGCGAATGCCTTTGAGGGTGTAGTCGCCATGCCGGCTGACGAAACTGTGCTGCACACGACCGTACGTCCTGATCCCGGCCATGATGACCGTGCCATGTTCGTCTTGCATCTCGATCGGTTCGTACGCCGATTCGCCGCCGTTCGCGAGCGCTGCGTTGTAGGCCGCCACGGCGTCGTTCACCGTGAGGGCGACATCCTTGACGCCATCGCCGTATCGCCGAACTTCTTCCTGCATGGGGCTGTCAGGCGTGAGGCCCGACGAGAGCAGCATGCGGATGTTGCCCTGGGTGAGCAGGTACGACGCGGTGTCCCGGCTGCCGGTTGTCAGATCACTAAACTGATCGATGCGAAAGCCGAAGGTATGCGCGTAGAACATCGCGGCCTGCTTGGCGTTGCCCACATAGAAATGGACATGATCGACGTCGATGAGATCCAGTGGATCCACGTTGGCACCCTGTGCGGCTGCGGTCGACGTGTGAGCAGTGGTCATGGCGGGAATCCTCCATCAACAGGGCCTGCCAGCCCTTCGAACCCACCATGATACGGCACCTGACGCCTCACCGGACCCCTGAAGCGTGGGGAGATCGCCCCATTCGCTTCGGAATCGTCGCTTCAAGGTTTCTCAGTGGCATGTCCGAGTGAAGACAAGGCGTGACTCGTCACCTGATGCCATCATGTCGTACGGTGATAGTGAGCCATTGATTCGAAAAGGAGTCTTGTCGTGAATGCCATTTTTCTCGTCGCCGGCGTTGTCCTCGCGATCGTCATCATTTCCAGTTCGGCCAAGCTTCCCAGCAAGGCCCTGCGGACTGCAGCAGGTGTCGGTGCGCTCGCCGTTCTGCTGCTCGGTCTCGTGCTGAGTTCCGCCCGCTTCGTCGGTGAGGATGAGCGCGGCATCGTCAGCAAGAACATCGGCAAGGGACTTCCCCCGGGCAAGATCCTCGCGGTCAATGGTGAAAAGGGGCCGCAGGCGAAGATCCTCGGCCCGGGTCTGCACCTGTTCTATTGGCCGGGCATCTACAAGGTCGAAGAGGTTCAACTCATCAATATCAATGCCGAAGAAGTCGGCATCCTCACCGCCAAGGATGGCCAGCCACTTCCTGCCGGCCAGGCATTCGCGCCGGAGTGGGCCCCTGAAGATTACAAGAACATGCTCACTGCCGAGTACTTCCTTGGCGAGGGCAACGGCTACAAAGGGCCGCAGGCTTCCGTGCTGACGCCGGGCAAGTATCCGATCAACACGAAGTTGTTCGACGTGAAGCCTGTAAAGGTGACGAACATCGAGGGCGGCTTCGTCGGCGTGGTCAAGTCGAACGTCGGCGTCGCACCGGATGGCGTGACCGCCGAGGAAGCTCT
>JBCCFX010000101.1:0-13714 GCA_039029515.1 Planctomycetota bacterium | reverse complement strand
CTTCAATCCGCCTTCCTCGTCACGCATAGAGGTGGGCGCGGCAGACTCATTGCATTACTTCAGAGACGGTTTTCTGAGCCAACGGAGGTTCGGCATGTGCTGCTCAAGCTCTGTCTGAATCTGTGAGGAAGGAGAGTCAACCGTCCAGTCCCACTCAAAGCACCGGACGACAAAGTACTTCGCTCGGCGTCTCGGCTTGAGCCACGAGTCTCGCTGAGCACGAGGTTGGTCGACGGAACGCCCAACAAAGACACTCTCGACAAACTGGAACACATCGCGCGCAAGCAGCAGTAATTCGTCCTGAGTCAGCTCGTATCCGTAACTCGTCGTCCATGATTGCCTATGAATCACGTCGTACGGGACTGGCGGCGGTGCGTCGCGCTTGAATTGGCCTTCAAAGTAGAAGACCTGCCACTGCGGAAGACCACTCATTCGAACAAGAGCATCGAGGATTGCGCCATCCAAATGCTGATCGGAACCACCTTCAATCCAATTGGTGAAGTGAAACGTCTTCACAGTGAACCTCGAACGCTTGGATCACTCATTATGCACCCCGCCATCAGTTTCTGCATTCGCACGCCGCTTTGATGTCCACCGCACGATGATCCAGATCAGCCATGCGAAGAGTGCTGCCACACTCGCGTATAACGCCCAAAGCGGATACACAATGAAGAAACAGAATACGGCGAGCGTGACGGCCATCACACACACCCATACGACTGCTTGTTCGAGCGGCCATCTAAACCTGACATCAGCTCAGAGATCATGGTCAAGGCAAACTCAATTTCCAGTGCTCGTCGATGCGTATCATCGTACAACTCGCGTCATCGACCTTCGACGTTAAATTCCCGTAGGCCGAGTTATGCTGAACCCGGCATATTCGATCCTGGCCTCACACGACCTTCGTATAGACTGCGTGGACAACCATCGAAATCGATATTCACTCTGTCCGATTCGGAACGACAGCCCATGAAAACGACGCTCTTCGGGTTTCTCATTGCATGCGCGGTTGCCTGCGTTCCCATGTCAGGGTTGTCACCTGCCCGCGATCATCACGGAGCCAAAATCGCTACGCTCGCGCCAGGCCAGCTTGCGGAAATCATTTGGGACCTATCGGGGACGCGTGAGATTGATGCCCTCATTGCCTTCATGGAATCCGATCGCAAACTCCGCCGAGGATTGACGTCTCAATTCTCGATCGAATCAGGCGGAATCGTTCCGCGCGCACCGGCGACGCCAGACGATCACACACGTCGAGTGTTTGTGAATCCACCTCGCCCTGACATTCCTCGATTGTCGATCGATGTCTACACAGGGTCGGGACTGAGCCGAGCAGAAGGCCCCGACGGCGAGGATGTGCAGGACATATTTGCGCATTCGTTTCGATTTGACGACGAGCCGGGCTATGTGACGATCGAAGACATACGATCGACTGGCACATCCGATCTCTTTGATGTGTGGTTCCAGAATGCGAGAATGATGGCGAACGCATGGTCGATTCTTACGCGCGCTCACCTTGCCGGTGTTGATGCAATCTCATATCGACCGAATCTTCATGCTGCGATTTACAACGACACCAGCCAACTGCTGCGGCTGATGGAAGACAAGTACGCTCCATCACCGGAATTCTTCAGGCACTATGTCGGATTTGATGCTTCGGAGCTGCGGGCAGCAGAAACGAGTCAGGAGTTCAATCGCGCAGGACTGATTGCGATTTCTCGTGCCGATATGCTTCGCGGCATGCGCCCTGAGAATCCCATCATCGAGATGAACTCCGATGACCTCACGGTTTTTGTCATTGACTGGACCAATCGTCAAGGCGCTTTCGATGGTGATGATCGCATCAGAGTTTCATTGGAAATCTACGGTCCTGACAGTATGTGGATGTCTCGCATTGAGTGTTCCATTCCAGTCGACGTGCTTCGAAAGGATGGAATAGACCTCGATCCGGTTTCGATCGTTCAGAGGTACATCACGTTCGGTCCGCTTCAATAGACTCCCGCACCCCAACACAAGAGTGCGCGGCACCTGCGAGTTCGCTGCCGGCATCGGCGATGCCGGCCTACAGACTCGTCCCCACAAGAGGCATCACTCGTCATGCAAGTAACAGTCGCTCTTTCTTGCGCACTCATTTCTGTGACCGGTTTCCTCACGAAGTCCTCGCAGACAGAGGAAGCTCATGGCGCCGCGGCTGCACAATCGGCTCTTGCCGACGAGGCTGTTTGGCCTCTCGATGGAGATCGAGAGATAGATGCGCTTTTGACGCTGCTCGAAAACGATCCTGCGTTCCGACCTGGCCTTGAGACACATGTGGAACTCGAACGCGGTGGCGCCTTGAGCATGTCGCGGGGAGGTGTCTCCGATGGGTATCAACGCGTGATCCTGGCTCCACAACTCGAGGGCAGTCTGGCACAGGACTGGCCAGCGTATGCCGTTGACGTTTATGTCGGCTCCGGACTCGTTCAGAAACGTGGCTCAACCGAGATCTATGCCGTTCAGTTCGAACACAACGTCGACCGAAATACGCCGGCGTTTCTGACTGCGACGACTGTCTCAGATTATGGTGGGACCGATCTTCAGGGCCGATGGTCTGAGCACCCATCACATCGCCAGTATTGCAACTCGGTGCTCACTCGTGCTCATCTTCATCGCGTCGATGATCTGACAATAAGGCCGAATCTGTATCGTCATATCACCGGCGATATCGATTCCACATGGATGGACGCCGACTACGAACCAACCGCGGCATTCTTCCGCCGTTGGCTCATGGTCGACGAGAGCATCATTCGAAATTCCACAACGAGCCGTGAACTCAATCGCGCGGCCTGGATGGCCATGGGGCGATCTTCGGCAATTGAACTCCTAGCTCGAAATCCAGTCGTCGAACTTCGCGGAGAAGGATTTACGGCATTTATCATCGATCTTGAACGCGGCAATCGAGATTCCCGTATCGATCTTGCGGCCGAGATGTATGGACCCGATGGATGGTGGTTCGCACGGATCAACATCGGAGGCGAGATCGACCAACTCATTGATGATGACACCGACATCGATGTGGCCGACGTCTTTCGGAAGTACGTGAAAGTTGTCCCGGTGGCGACCAAACAGTGATCCAGCCTCCCTGGAAGCCTTCCCCACTCCTCCCAAATTTTTCTCAGAACGCTGTCGAATCGGCCTGACGCCGGTCGTCACCTCTCCAGAACGCCGGCAATGGGCCGACGATTCACCGCTCAACCGCCCCGTTTGGGAGACTACGACAATGGCCAAGTTCACGATGAAGTTCATGCTCGCCTTCCACGATGACCCCCGCAGCTTCGATGACCTCACCCCCGAGCAGATGCAGCAGATCGTCCAGCGCTACAACGACTGGGCCGGCAAGCTCGCCCAGGAAGGACGCATGGTCGCCGGCGAGAAGCTCACCGATGAACCCGGCAAGGTGATGCGGCGCAGCGGCAACGACACCACCGTCACGGATGGACCGTTCTCCGAGACGAAGGAAGTCTTTGGTGGGTTCTTTATCATCCACGCCAACAGCTACGAAGACGCGGTCGCCGTCAGCCAGGACTGCCCGCATCTCGAGCACGGCGGCACGATCGAACTTCGCGCGGTGGAAGCATCCTGACCGATGCCGGATTCGATTCCTCAACTCGTTGATCACCTCTTTCGACACCAGGCCGGTCGCCTGGTGTCGCATTTGGTGCGTTCACTCGGCCCGGCTCATGTCGATCTCGCCGAAGACGTCGTGCAGGATGCATTGATCGCTGCGTTGCGACGCTGGCCGTTCGACGGAGTGCCGGACGAGCCGGCGGCATGGCTCTACCGCGTCGCCCGCAACCGAGCCGTCGATGTGCTGCGTCGTCATCAGACGCTGCGCACGAAGCTGGAAGTGTTCGAGTCGGATTCGACCGCACTGACCGATGATGAGACTCCTGCGCGCTTCGATGATGAACTCGATGACGACGTCCTGCGCATGATCTTCGCGTGCAGCCATCCATCGATTCCGGATGATGCCCGCGCGCCGTTGACGCTCAAGCTTGTGTGCGGCTTCGACGTCTCGGAGATCGCCCGGGCGTTCCTCACCACGGAAACGACGATGGCCCAGCGCATCGTCCGGGCGAAGCGTCGGCTTCGCGCTGGTGATATTGAGATCGAAGTCCCCGGGCCGAAGGCGATCGATGAGCGACTGAGTTCGGTCCTCGATGTGATCTACCTCCTCTTCAACGAAGGCTATGCCGCACATCAAGGCGAAAACCTCGTGCGGGCTGATCTGGTTGATGAAGCGATTCGGCTCGGGAGTCTGATCGTCACCAGAGATGCCACGGCACGGCCCGAAGCGCACGCCCTAATGAGCCTGATGCTGCTGCACGGTGCTCGCCTTCCTGCCCGGGTCGACGATGAAGGCCGACTCGTGCTTCTCGACGATCAGGATCGATTACAGTGGGACGCACCGTCCATCACCATGGGCCTTCGTCATCTTGAACTCGCGCAGGCCGGCGAAGAACTATCGGCATTCCATGTGCAAGCTGCGATTGCGGCGTGTCACGCCATCGCACCGAGTCCGGATGCGACGGATTGGCCGCAGATTCTCGCGTACTACGACATCATGATGGCGCGCTTTCCATCGCCGGTGGTGCAACTCAATCGGTCGGTGGCCGTGGCGATGGTTCACGGTCCCGATCGAGGTCTTGAGACAATCGACGCGATCGATGCAACCGCGCTCAGCGGGTACTACCTTCTTCCCGCAACGCGGGCTGAACTGCTTCGGCGAGCGGGACGTACGCAGGACGCGGTACGCGCGTATGACGCGGCGCTGAAGCTCGTCAGCACGACGCCGGAACGGCGGTTCCTTGAGAAGCGCGTCGAAGATCTTTCGTAGAAGTGCCGGCGCGACCAACCGTTGGCACACGTAGTTGGCAGTCAACCGATATGAATGAGCCACCGACGCGCCCCCAGAGAACGCGCCGATGGCATCAGACATCACGCACCCGGAAGTGGCTCGGGTGCTTCCATCAGTCCTGCCATGGCCATTTGATCGGCAGTCGCGATTCCAACTGCTGGATGAGCTCATCAACAGATGCCGACTCGCTGTCGGTTCGATTGAATTCGAAGAGCTGTGGGTCGCCGCCCTGCTCGATGAACATTTCCATCGTATCGAGCTCCTGCTTTTTCACTTTGACCGCTTCCTTGACGGCCTCGGAGTACTTCGCGGTGACCTCTGCCAGCGCGACACTGTGGGCCACGAAGAGAATCTGCTCGAACTTCTCGTCGTATTGCGACTCGTTGATCGCGCCGTTGGCATAGGCCTCGGCAATTCGATAGCTCGCATCACGCAGCAGCGAAATCGAAATGGCCCGCGCAATGACTTCAGGATCAAGCGTCGCCTTGACTTTAGCCTCGCCCGAACCGCCGGCCTGCGTGACCGATGCCTTGAGCGCACCTTCGAGTGCCTGCTTCAGTGCAGTGTCCGGCGGTGGTTCCGCGACGACGCGAATCTGATCACCGTGCTCGAAGACATAGGCGGAGCGACGATTCGAGTTGAACTCCACGACATGAAGCGACCTCTCACCATCACTTGCTAAGACATCGTGCGTCTTGACCGGCGGTGTGAACGTCTCACATCCCGTCATGAATGCTGCCGTCAGCGCGAGCGCAGCGACAGCCCCTACCGTTGAAACGTTGTGCATCGGAGACCCCTTGTTTTCAGGTGAAGAAAGATTCCTGTCCAAGTGATCACTGGCAGACGGCCGTCATGGTGGTCAGATTTTCGGACGTTTTCTTTCAAGGCCTGAGGACGCGGTTCATGGGACGTAGCACACCGACCACGCACGCTGGACCGGTCATGCTGGCCGCTGACATCACCATTTGCGATCAAAGTGGCCATCGCCGCAATGCGCACCGATACATTTCCACCATGAGGCTTCAACTGTATACCGACCATGACGACGCCGCGGCTCCGACCAGCGAGCATCCGCCAGCACCCACGTCCGAGAATGCTCAGACGCCGTGCGGCCGTGCATGCTCGAACTGTCCGCTCGCGAAACTGTGCGCGCACAACCCTGACGCGAAACGCGACGATCCGCCGCTTCGTCGTGCCGCCTGAGCAGCCTCGGAATCAGCACGAATCAGTAGTAGATCATCCGCAGCATGGCGTAGCCGAGCAGACCCGCGAGCGCGAGGCCGATGACAACGGTCACACCGCCCACCATGCGTGTCGGCTTCATCTGCCACCACATGAGAATCCCCGATAACGCCCAGAAGATCATGAGGCCAGCGACAACATCAACGATGACGGCCCAGATCCACCGTGCCGTCACTTCACTCGGGTACCCGCGCGACACATGAAGTCGTGTCAGGAATGATCTGGTCTCAATGGCCCGCCGCGGTTCATCACTTGGTCGAACCGTCAGCGCACCGGTGTTGACATCACATGACACCGCCCAGATCTCATCGTCGACGGTGACCGCGAACTCGACATCAGGCGCAACCCGGACTCGGACTCGCTCTGCTTCCGTTTCGTCCTTGATCGCGGTCGTTATCGTTTCGATCGGTTCGCCGAACGGACTGACAACTGCATCGGGAAACGGCGTTTCCACATCCGGCGTGATCTCCGTAATCTGCCGCGTACCGCTCAAATCCGACCGGCTCAGTCGATAGCGCGTCCGCGCTTCCTCAGTCGTGGCATCGATAATGAAGTCGCCGCGCAGCCTGACGTCTTCACCTTCGATCAGTGCGACGTCCAGTTCATGCTCGTCCGTGAGTTCCGACACGATTGCCGCCGCCAACACATCTGCTGCATCGAATTCGACCTCAGCAAAGTGTCCTGCCTCGACGGACTCGGTGATGCCCGAGCTGAACCATGCCGGATGATTGAAGAGCATCGCGGTGATGCCGTACAGCAGAACGAACGGCGTGAGCACAAGCCCGAAGTACATGTGAATACGTCGGACAAGCTTCATTGACTTGTTGTAGGTCTTCTTCCGACGCTTGCGTCGCACGGGCGGAGACGGTTTCGCATTCGCTTCTGTCGTTTCGCGCGTCGCAAGCACTTCGATGTGCGGTGTCGCGTCGAATCGTGCGTCTTGCGACGTTGCCGTCGTTGTCATTGCGTTGCCTTCCTGACCAACCGTGCGCACGAGAACAAGGACCCGAGAACCACTCGTGGTTCCCGATCGGATTTCCCTCTCCCGGCCAATTCGACCTTGCCTTGGC
The DNA here is from genome assembly GCA_039029515.1 of Planctomycetota bacterium. Taxonomy (GTDB): domain Bacteria; phylum Planctomycetota; class Phycisphaerae; order Phycisphaerales; family SM1A02; genus JBCCFX01. The sequence goes on along the minus strand of JBCCFX010000101.1, from coordinate 6,505 downwards.
CGGGCGAGGGGTGTAGTATACCCTTAATTGAGACTGAGTCTCAATCTCATAGGAGGAAGATCAATGCCAACCGGCACAAGGGGCCGGATTCCCGGGGTCATCGTGCTTCTGACCACGACAAGCATGACCATCGCGGATTCTGCGGTCATCAACGTCTGCACTGCGAGCCATGCCGGGGGACTCGGGGCCACCAGACCCACCACGCTGGCCCTCACCAAGACCGCGCCAGAGACGCGTTTGCGCGTCGCCTGGAGTTGGACGCGGAATCGCCCCCACACACGCTTCGTTGATCAACGGGACATGGTCACGTCCATCACACGTTCGTGGCCTGTGGCTATGACTTGCTCCACGCCACATACAGCATGGCGGGCTGTTTCGATGTGATTCATCTGCTGCGTGGCGGGGCGCCTGTGGGCGGCCCGTACATGGCACACCCTCTGTCCTCATCACTGACTCTCTCATTCTCTCTCAATTCGTGAGTACATTCGAAATGAAATTTGCCCCGATTCTCGGCACTGTTTCGGCCATGACCATCGCCTTCCAGGCGACGGCAGGAGTCACCGAGATCTTCGTCGACCAGGATTACATGTCATCCGGCTTCTTCCAGAGCGATTTCCTCCGCGGCGAGGAAGCCAACAGCGGTCGTGCGGTGAATCGCACAACGTCGCCAACGATCTTTGGTGTTACCGGCGAGACGTCTTACTTCGATTTCGACTTCGATCCGTCCGCGTTCTCTGGGCCCATCCTGCAGGCAACGTTCAGCGTAGAAACTGCTGTCAACGGCTTCTTCCCGGATCCGGACCCGAGCAACCCTTCGGAGATCTCGCTACACCGACTGACGTCTGACCCACTTGCGGCGATCGATCAGTCACTCGCTAGCGGCCCCGGTTCCTGGTTGGAATTCCGCGACTCACAGATCACGACGTCGAGCATTGAGTCCACTACAACCGTGGATGGACTAGGCGTGTTCTCATGGGACGTCACATCACTCGTCAATGAGTGGATTCAGAATGGTGATTCGAACTTCGCGTACACCTTCGGGATGAGCGCGCTGTTGGATCCTGAAGGCGGGGCAGCCGTCGGATTTGTGAACTCAAGTTTCTCCGGCCTCGGAGGAGATGAGTTCATTGCCCGTATTTCGATCACGGCTGTTCCAGGACCGGGCGGACTTGTCCTCCTGAGTATTTCGGGTCTTGCCGCTCGAGGTCGTCGCCGACGCTCGAGTTGACCACAAAGTACGTTTCAGATGGCGGGGAACACGTCGAGCCACTCGCCGAGCTGAGGAGTGGACTGACCCCCGCTGTCTGAGACGTTTCGCCGACGTTCTCCGTTTCCGTCACGATACCTCTTGCCGTCTCGGGCCCCCGCAATACTGCTCGAGATGACACCGCGCGCCGTCAAACTCCGAGGCGCGCGGCTTTTCGTTTTGGGGCAGCGCGACTCGCCCGGTCCTCTCTGGCCAAGTCGCAACGGCTCGACTGGTTATCGCTGCGGACGCGAGCTCGACGTCATTATCGGACACCGAAGCTGTCACACTCCCGCTCAGGCTCGTCGACATTGAGACGCAGTCTCATGTTCGAAATCCGACCGGGTTTCTCTTGATCGGTCGCGCTGTGAGTTAGAGCATAAGGTCAACAACATTGACTGATCTGGAGACTTCTCATGGTGACGATTCGAGACGGACAGTGCGGCGTGTGTGCCCACTTTGGCGAGAACAACGACGACCAGCAACAGCTCGTGCAGATTCGAATCTCACACCAGGCGGAGCCTGAGCTTGTGCAAGCCTGCGGTCATCCTGACAACATGCCACGAGATCTTCGCGTCTCGGTGCTGAGCACATGCGCGGGATTTGAACCCGCCAAAGTCGCGTAGACGACTCATCCAACCCAATGAATCACACGTCAGGGCGAGCACGATGCTCGCCCTGTTTCATGCGCGAGTGTGCGCCGAAGCCGTAGATGACTTCACGCGGTTCATCAATGCACTTGGTCATTCGGGTGCTTCGCGTCGCACCACACAAGACAACCGTGGAGGGACATTCGAAGACGGGACGCGGCAACCGAACTGCCGACGTTTGCCCTGATCGATCTCAGTGTCAAACGACAGACCGACCGTGATCCGAGGATCACGGTCGGTCGAACCGCTTTCGCGACAATAGTCAGTGTGGACGGGTTACGGGCAGACAGCGCCGAAGGCATTGATAACGTCAAGCAGGTCGTCGACGTTGACGGCACAGTTGCCGTTGATGTCCGCCGGGCACGGATCATCCGGGCAGTTGCCTTCGCACCCACCGAACTCGTTGATCACGTCGAGCAGGTCATCGATATTGACGACGCCATTGCCCGTGGAATCACCGCGACATCCGAGTTCCAGTGCCACGACGTACTCAGCCGTCTCGGTCGTCACTGGACCTACGATACTGTTCGCGAGCGCAAATGACTGCAGGTCGACGTCGAGCTGATAACTGCCCGGCGGCAACACGCCTTGATTCGCGTATGGGCCTGAATCGCCCAGGACGGACGTGAATCGATAGACGATCGCAGGAAACGGCGCCGTCTGGCGCAGAATGATCTGCCCCAATTCGTTCGTCGGCAGCAACAGGCCACTGATGTCATACGTCACCGGGTCATCGACGACATCGAATTCAATCACCAGGAACTGATTCGCCGTACTCGTACACGTACCGAAGCCCGTCAGATACTCGGCTTCGATAAAATTCGAAGCGCTGCTGTCGATACGCATCAGTCCGCCGGAAGCGCTGTAGGTCAGCACATCGGAGCGGTCAACCGTGGCACGCGAAGTGGCTGAACCGACGCCACTGGGACGATCAAGCTGCTCGCCGAAGATCGTGTCATCAATCGAATGGACAAAAGCATCGGTCAGAGAAGTCGATTCCGGCGTGATGGCGGTGGTGTTGGCGACCGGTCCAGAGCCAGCAAAGATACTGACGGTCATATCGGATTCGCGCAGGGTCGTGACAGTCTCAGCGGCGGCGGTTCCGGCGAGAATGGCGATGGTGGTCAGCAGGCCGATACAAGTAATAGTGCTTTGGTCTCGCATTGGTTTTCTCCTTGTCTGTTCGCGTTTCAAAGCGGTCAGAAGGGAATGCGAGAAAACCGTCCGGTCTCCCAACCGAAAAATCGAGAGACAGCAAAAATGAAGCTGAGATCGTGATATCGCCGGTTTTGGGTTGCGTCAGCCCGCTTGCCGGGATTCCCAGTTGGCCACCGCATCGACATCGCCGAGCACGGTGTACGCCTTGATCGCCTGCCGCACGATCTCACGGGCGTATCGATGGTCTGCACCGAGCTGTGACGCGACTCGCATATAGCCAATATTGAGGCGTTCATCGACGTCTGCTCGCTGGCCGAGATTGGCAAAGCACACCGCGCGATAACTTTCAACCACATCTGCACGGAAGAACGGTAATCCAGTCTGGCCTCGGAGATACGTGGCGAAGATTTCAAACTCCTGATTGGCAAGTTCCCAGCGATCCTGCAGCGTGTGCAGCACGGCAAGATTGCTCATTGTTGCGGCGTAGTCGTAGTGTGCTTCGCCGACAGTCTCGCGATACAGATCAAGTGAGTCGTGGAACGTCTTCTCCGCCGATTCATAGTCACCGAGCTCCCAGTGTGCGTTCGCCAGATTGTTCAGAATGGCCGCGACATATTGCGGCGCGCTCGTGTAGTCGCCTTCGAAGACTGCAAGCGCGCGTTGATATGCCGTCACAGCCTCGGCATACTCGCCATCGTCGTAGTCCAATCGGGCCAGGTTGTTGGATGCGACCGCGACGTACGGATGGTCAGCACCATACAGCGACTGAAACAGGTCGAGCCCGCGCTTATAGGACGACCGAGCCTGATCAGGCCGATCCGTGCGTCGATAGACGTATCCGAGATTCATCGTGATCGTTGCCAGCGTCGAGATGGCACGCCGATCATCCTTGCCATCCAGTGCTGACATGGCCTGTTCGAAGAGCGCTTCTGCTTCCTCATACCGTTCTGTGCGCATATGAAGCCATGCCAAGTTGCCGAGCGACAGCGCAACGAACATATCATCAGAGTCACGATGCTTTTGCAACAATTCATGCGCGCCGGTGAGCAGTGCTTCGGCATCGCTCGTTTCTCCGAGATGCGCACTGGCGACTCCCAGATCTGTCATGATCTCCCCGACGAGCGGACTCTCCGGACCGAGCGCTTCCTGATACAGCGCCATGGCTCGCTGCAGATTTCGCTCCGCATCCTCGAATCGACCGAGCTGCAGGTAGGTCGTCCCCATGGTCGAGCGAATAGACGCCTCAACTTGCGGCCTGTCGTCAAAGGCGCCATCAACATCCGGCGCGATGCGATCCAGCATCTGCATCACGGTCTGTTGCGGACCCTCAAGGCCAAGGTCATTCCAAGGGCTCGGCTGGGCCAGCATGAAGTTGAAGAACTGGTTGATCAATCGAACGGTTTCGAGTTCGCGCTGCACTTGCGCTCGCGCACGATACTGACCGACGGCAAACGTCGTGGCAATTGCGGTACTCGCCGCAAGCACGACCAGAAACGCCATCGCCCCGGCAACGAGGGATTTGTTTCGACGCGCGAACTTGCGCAGCTGATACATCGCGCTCGCAGGACGCGCCATGATTGGTTCGTTCCGGAGATATCGCCGAAGATCTGCAGCAAATTCGGACGCCGATGCGTACCGTTCATCCGCATCGTGCGCAAGTGCATGGGCGACAATCCGATCAACATCGCCTCGTAATCGCGGTTGAATCGAGCTCAGTCGAGGCGTTGGCTCATCCGCGATGACGCGAGCGGCCTCCGGAACCGACAGCTCACGAAGCTCGTGCGGCAATCGCCCTGCCAGAAGCTCAAACGTGATCACGCCGAGCGCGAATACATCGGATCGGGCGTCCAGATCGCGCGGATTGCCGCGCACCTGCTCGGGACTCATGTAGGGCAACGTGCCGATGAGCTGACCGACATCGGTATGCACGGTCGTCATCCCGAGATCCGCTTCCGTCGCTCGAGCCACGCCGAAGTCCAGGATTTTCGGCTGTCCGCTTTGATCGACCAGAATGTTGGCCGGCTTCAGATCACGGTGAATCACACCGCGCTGATGGGCATGCTGGACCGCATCCGCGATCGACGCCATGAGGTCCAGACGCTGCGCCGTCGACAGATCGTGGTCGTCTGCAAATTCGGTCAGTGATACACCATCGATCAACTCGATGGCGATGAACGGACGACGACCAACTTCGGTTTCCGCGCTGCCTGCTTCGAAGACCTGTGCAATCCCAGGATGCTGCAGCCGACCGAGTAGTTCCGCTTCCTGTTCCAGCCGCCGCTGGATCGACGGCGTTGCTGCGCCTGCGTGAATGACCTTGAGTGCCACTGTTCGCCGCGGCGTCGCCTGCTCTGCCTCGTACACGACAGCCATACCACCCACACCGATGCGCCGTACGATTCGATACTCGCCAATCGTTGTGGGCATCGGACCGTCGAACGCGGCGGGCATCATGCCGGACTCAAGAAGTTGCAGTACCTGTTCGGAGTCAGCTCCAGCATCAATGCGAGATGTCGGGTCATCATGAAATCGAAGGAGCGATTCAACCTCCGCTCGCAGCGCAGGCTGACCTCCGCAGCGTTGATCGAGCAACGCGCGGCGAGCCTCGGGCGAGAGGTCGCGTGCATCCAGAAAAATCTCACGCACACGTTGAAAGTCGAATGCACTCATGGGTTCGGATCGGTTTCCGTCTCGGCCAGTTCCCGGCTCAACCACGCGCGAGCAATCGACCAGTCATTCTCGATTGTGGTATGCGAGACTTCGAGCGCGCGCGCAGTTTCTTCAATGGTCAGTCCGCCGAAGAATCGCATCTCCACGACCTTTGCCAGGCGCTCATCGCGTTCGGCGAGTCGTTCCAGTGCATCATGAATGGCCAGCAGCTCGGTGGCATCGCTGGCGGTTGGCGCTGCGCTGTCTAGCGTCACGCGCGCCCAGCCATCGCCGCGCTTCGCAGTGTTATGCCGACGCGCACGTTCGACGAGCACCTGTCGCATGGCGCGAGCTGCGACGGCGAGGAAGTGAGATCGATCACGGAACTCAATGCCACGCTGGTCAATCAGTTTGAAATACGCTTCGTGAACCAGCGCAGTGGGCTGCAGTGTGTGACCAACGCGCTCGCGCTTCATATAGCCTGCAGCGAGCTCGCGCAGACGGTCATAGACCAATGGAAGCAACTCAGCTGCCGCAGTGTCATCAAGAGAATTGACACGCTTCAGGAGCTGCGTTGCGTGGTGCGTTGCCTCGTGCTGCATAACTGTCGCCACGACCGAGTATACCGACCGCTATCCGTCATTCCGAGTGAATCTTCTGCAGGCCTCCACGCACATCACGGCTGTTTGCACTGGTACCAAATGGACCTCCGCAAGCACCGGCGCAACCGAGCGCTGCAGCTGCGCCAGCACCGGCGCAAGGCGAGCAACTACCCGGTCCTCCACCTCCCCACGACACCACG
>JBCCFX010000100.1:0-13793 GCA_039029515.1 Planctomycetota bacterium | reverse complement strand
TCCCAGCAGCTGTACTTGCGTAAAGATAGGCGCGGCGCCTGAAACTGTGTCGTTGCGAAGCAATCGAACAGCACGCTCAGCTTCATCGTCATCCAGGCCAAGGACCAGCTCGGGGACTTGGACAGAATCCGCTCCTGGTTCTGTCGGCCGATGTCGACAATCAGATCGGGCGCGAGTTGATCATCATCAATGGCATCATCGAGGGCACTGCGTTCTGTACGCCTATCATTCAGGAACCATCACCGTCACCGAATGCATCGGCAGGACCGCAGAGCCAGAGTACATTTGGCGTCATCCTGCGCGATGCCATCCTGCCATGTCCTGCCGACTGTGTCCCGGAAGGCGGAAACGACCAGGTGAATATTGACGATCTGCTCGGGGTGCTGAACTCATTTGGCACAACGGATGTGAGTTGCGACATTGCGCCCCTCCATCCGGATGGCACCGTAGGCAACGGTACGATCAACATCGATGATCTGATCGCGGCACTCAATGCATTCGGCGCGTGCCCCTGAGCACTCGCGAGAGTGTCGCGCGCGTCACGAAGGAAACGTATCATGCCTATCGCCACTTCACGACGCCGCCAAATCCCCTACCGCACAAGATGCAGCGATGTCTGACGGCCGTCGAGATATGACACACGGCCATCTTCGAACACGGCATCTTCTTCCATCATGATGCGGATCGGCTCAGTCCCCCATTCCGCCACCGGTTCCTTGATGCTCAACTCGATCGCGTAACACGTGCGATTGCGAATTGGCAGATCGCCCGCGCCGGGCACGCCGCCCTGCTTGTCCCACATACCGATCGGCGGACCGGCGGCATGACCGTGCAAGCCAAGCGGATGCGTGTAGACCATCGCATCGATGCCGCGCGAGCGCGCTTCGTCGAGCGTCATCTTCAGAACTTCATTCCCGCTCCGGCCCTCCGCGAAGGCATTGATGAGAATGTCCTGCATCTCGAGTCCGCGCTTCCATGCTTCTTGTAGTCCGGCCGGCGGTTCGGTTTCGCCTCGTCGAAGCACGTACGCCATCTGCTGCGTATCGGTGTTCAACCGCAGGTAGGTGATGCCGAGATCAATGTGAATGAGATCGCCGCGCTGTATGACATCGCTATCGCCGGAGACCATGGACAACAAGTCCTCTGTGCCGCCGGGACGCTGGATGGACACAAGCGGATGGAACCACGTCACGAGCCCGAGTTCACGAATGCGCTCACGACACCACCACTTCACATCGTCGGTCGTGGTGACGCCGGGCTGAATGACTTCGGCGGACAACGCTTCGGCAATGATCTGGTGCGCAATACGGCACACCGACGCATAGATCTCAAGCTCTTCAGGAATGCGCCGTTCAAGCCAACCGACCGCCACCGGCTCAGCAGAGACGAGTCGGGAACGCATCTCCGTCGACAGCGCTGCGGCGAGCGCCTGATGCTGCGAGTGCGACAGACCATCGGCGTGCGCGAAGGTCTCGGACACATTGATACCAATGCGCTGCGGATTGCGCTCCATGATGATCTCCGCAAGGCGCGCCCATTGATCCGGTTGCGTATCAGGATCCCACGCGGCTTCGAAGAGATCGCCCACTTCATACCGCGCGACCGCGACGCGTTCGACGGTATTGCCTTCACCGGGATCATGGAAGACGAGGATCGTCCGTCGACGCGCGTTCAGCCACGTCGCGGGGAGCATCGTGCGGAGAACTGGATCCTCATCGTATTCGCGGCCGAGCACGATCCACATGTCGATGTCGTTCTCGCGCATGAGTTCCGGCACGAGTCGATCGAGTCGCAGCTGCAGCAGTTGATCGATGACGGCAGCGCGATCGCGCATCGGCAGGACAACGCCGGGCTCATCCGCACGGGCAGTCGACGCTGACCACGGCATCAGGAACGCAACGAGCAGGGTCACCGTCAGGAACGCGTACGGACTCATTCGTCGACTCCTCGAAAGTCGGGGCACTGCATGCTACTCACCAGTGGACGCTGGCGCCTCGCTTTCCCGCTCACTCTCGATCAAGTCCTTGATGCGGGCGAAGGTCTCTTGGTGGGTCGATTGGCTCTCTGCTTTCAACCTTCTACCTGCAAAGACACCTATCAACTTATAGACGTGCTTGAAACGCTCTCTGCTCGAGAAGACGAGGCGTGTTGTATGCGCATCAATTTCCGCCAGGTGATATGCAGCTTCATAACTGAAAAGTGCGTGATCGAGTCTGATCGCGAGATTTTCCGGATGTTCGTGCGCCGTCACGACGCCGCTCATAGACGTTGTTCGATCATTCTCCTGATAGACCAACCAGAACGTTGATCCGACTTTCTCGGGTGTCTCATGAAGAACCCCGAATCCGATCAGCGTCGGCTCGACACGTTGCATATTCTGTTGATCTGAGAGGAACGCAAAGACGTCAGCACGCGGGCGTTCGATATCGATCGTGTATTCACCCTTCATGGTGCGCGCAGCCTATCAGAGCGCCGTCGTGGACTCAACGATAAAGAACCTGCTTCGAAGATGGACGGCTTGGGCTCTCCACTCATTCGGCGCTTGCATCGGATGTCGTCTCCGGCCCGTTCTCGATCATGTCCTTCATGCGGGCGAAGCTCTCTTCGAGCGACTTCCGGCCTTCTTCTTCCATCTTCTTGCGGCCAATGAGACCAAAGATTTTGAAGACGTGCTTGAACTTCGCTTCGGAGTACTGAATCAGATGTGTCGAATTCGCATCGATCTCTTCAAAGTCGTACGCGACCCAGAGACTGAACACCGCGCCATCGAGTTGAACCGCCATGCGTTCCGGCACGCAATGTTCGGTCACGACGCCGGTCATCTTCATCTCCCGGCCCTTCTCTTCGTAGACATGCCAGAAGGTCGTACCGACCTGGTCCGGCGTCTCGTTGATGACACCCTGATCCTTCAGGTTAGAGAGAATCTTCGGAAGGTTCTCCGGATCATCGAGGAACGCAAAGACCTCGTCACGAGGTCGGTTGATGTCGATGCTGTATTAGCTCTTCATGGTGCGCGCAGCCTACCAGAGCGCCGTTCCCTGTTCAAAACAACGTGAGGCTGCAATCATGACTGCGATCCCCATAGTCCGTATGGGCCCAGTTGACGTGCTTCCGTTGACAATCACCTTTCGGCATCAGCTCCACACAGGACTCGCACGCATGACATCGCCGGCAACGACTCAGGCACCAACCACACTGCCACGACGGCACGAGATCGATGCGATCCGCTCGATTGCGCTGCTGTTGCTCATCGCGTATCACGTCTTCGTTGCCTTCCAGCCCTTCGCACCATGGGTGGAGTTCATCGGCTATGAGCAGACGCTCGACGATGCTTGGTTCATCGGCGAGCTCATCAACCCATGGCGTATCCCGGTGTTGTTCCTGATCTCGGGTATCACCGCCGGCTACCTGTTGCAGAATCGATCAATCAACGACCTCGTCAGGCCACGGCTCATGCGATTGGTGCCACCGCTGGTCGTAGCCGTGCTGTTGATTGCGCCGATCTCGCCGGCGCTCTACCACGTCAGCATTGATGAAACGCCGCGCTACATTCCGCAACCGCTACACCTGTGGTTTGTGTGGAATCTCGTGGTGTATTTCCTCATCGCGATTCCTGTGTTTCTGTACCTCAAGTATCGCGAGCACAATGTGGTCATTCGCACATTACGCGCATGTACACCGCTCGGATGGCTTGTGTTTGTGTCGGCAACGCTGTTCGTATTCAGTCGATTGCTTGAACCACATATCAATGCGGATTCGTTCTCCATTTACTTCATGCGCTTCTGGTACGGCTTTGCCTGCTTCATCTGTGGCAGCGTTCTGGTTTCACTCGGCGAGAGCTTCTGGACCGGCATCCGCTGGATTTGTCACGTTGCGCTGCCGATCGCGGTCGCACTGTACGTATTGCGCATGATGGAATTCGAGTATGGCGGTGAGAACACGATACTGTTCGCGCGCACCGTGGAATCAGTGGCAGGCATGCTCGCATTCCTCGGCTACGGATCTCTGTTATTCAGCCGACCGAGTGGGTTCTTCGGCGTGCTCAACCGATCCGTATTTCCGGTCTATATCGTGCATCTGCCCGTGCAGCAGGTGCTCGCGTTCTACCTGTTTCGCATTGAGATGAACCCGTGGACGATGTTCTCGCTGCATCTTGTGGGGACGATTCTCGTCTCTGTGCTGATCTACGCGCTGATCCTCCGTCCGATTCGCTGGCTGCATCCGATCTTCGGCATCGCGCCAACGGGACAGGCGAAGTCTCGGGTTCAACGTACAGATTCGGGCGATTCCACACAGAAACGGTGGCCGACCGACGCAGCGCGGATTGCCACGTTGTACCTTGCAACGCCGATCCTGGTGATCATCGCGTTCATCATGCAGGTCTTCATGCTGCTGTTCTACACGTCGATCGTCGACGCCGACATGTCATTCGACATGGATGCGCAGGAACAGACGATCGACCACATTGAGCCGGCAACAGACACAGGATCGAGCGACGACGAACCGTGACTCGAAGCAGGAACGTTTCACTCCATCACGGCCCCGGCACGCGACCTGGCGTCCACGGCGCGCCGAGGCCATCCAGTTCCGTTTCCAGTGCTTCGAGGCGTTCCATCACGCGTCGCAACTGTGCACGCACCGGCGTGAACGCTTCCGCCGCATAGCGGAATTGATCACGATGCGTGCCTGTCGGCGGGCTTGTGACGCGCTGTCGTCCTGAAACCACAGTGCCGATTCGGCTGCTGATTGACGGATTCTGCGGACGATTCCGTGCGCTCAGCGTTCGGTCGCCACGAAGCTCAACGAGAATGGCATCAAGGTCGAGACGAATGGCTTCGAGCTGCGCCACATGCGTGTTGTCAGCATTCGGCGTTTCGAGAATCGCCAGGCGAAGATGTTTGATTCGATTCTCTGCCTCGCCCGCCGCACGCATCGCGCCGATGACTTCGCGGCGAAGCTCTGCGGCTTCGCGCGAGAACTCCAGCACGCTTTGCGGGTCATCAGCGCGCATCGTGGCAAGATCCAACGCGTACACGTTGAATGACTCGGGACCGGCAAGTCGTTCGACCGCGCCGTTGTGATGCAGATCGAGCGTGACCGAGTATTCACCCGGCACGACGAGCAGGCCCGCGGGCGGCATGCTCCAGTCCGGAACGCTGCCGCGCGAGAGTTGCACCGCCTGCTCTGATGGGTATCGAAGATCCCATGCAGTCCGATGGAATCCTTTGCCGCGCTTGCCTTTGACGCGCCGAATGACGTTGCCGTCTGCATCGCGAACGGTCAGGATCATCTGCGGATCGATCTCACGATCTTCAGCACGCAGGTCATCGATGCTCGGGTAATCCCACTCGTCTTCCTTTTCGAGCTCGTGCCGTTGCTCCGTGAGCGACTGAATCTTCTCGCTGAGGTGATACGTGAACACGGCACCGAACAGCGGGTTCTTCGCGGCGTAGAACGTGGCGCCCTGACTGCCCTTACCATTCGTGTGGCCGAGGCGGCTGCGCTGAACGTACATCGGCGCATCCTTGACACCAAAGAGCACCGGATCGCCGGTCAACGCATCCTCGTTGACCGTACGCAGCGGCGAATAGTCGTCAAGCACATAGAAGCCACGCCCGAACGTGCCGAGCACGACATCGTTCTCGCGGCGCTGAATCTCGAGGTCTCGAACGGCGATCGTCGGTACGCCGCTCATCTTGATCCACGACTCGCCACCATCGACCGTGAAGTACGCGGCGAACTCGGTGCCGAGGAAGAGCAGGTTCGGGTTGATGTGATCCTGCCGAATGACGTAGCAGATGTCGCGCTCGGGGAGATCGCTGGCGATGGGCGTCCAGGTGACACCTCGGTCATCAGAGCGATACACGTACGGCGCGAAGTCGCCCATCTTGTGATTGTCGAACGTCGCAAAGACGACGTCAGCATCGAGCACCGAAGCATGCAGGCAGCTCACGTAGGTCATGTCCGGCACACCGTCGACATTCTCGATCACGCGCCAGTTGTCGCCGGCATCTTCTGTGACATGAATGAGTCCATCGTCAGTCCCGACGTAGATAAGGCCTTCAACGATCGGTGATTCATCCAGCGCCACCGCGTTCCCGTAGATCGAGGTCGAGTTGTGCTTTGAGACCGCGTCAGGTTTCTGAATCACACCCATGACTTCGAGCGTGTTCCGGTCAATCCCGCGCGTGAGGTTCGGGCTGACGATGCGCCAGTTGTCGCCTTGATCATCAGACCGGAACAGATAGTTGCCCGCGAAATAGAGTCGCTCATTGTTGTGCGGACTCATGATGAGCGGCGTATCCCAGTTGAACACGTACGGTTCATCGCCGGGACGCGCGAGCGGTCGGATGTCTGCGATTTCGCCGGAGCGACGATCGTGACGCACGAGCCCGCCGTACTGCCACTGGCTGTAGACGGTCATCGGGTCGTCGGGATCGATGACGGTTTCGTAGCCATCGCCGCCGACCGTGATGAACCAATGCTCGTTCATGATGCCACCGCGATCGGTGGTGCGCGATGGTCCGCCCTGCGAGTTGTTGTCCTGCGTTCCGCCGTAGATGTTGTAGAACGGCAGCGCCTGATCCACGCTGACGCGGTAGAACTGCGTCACGGGAAGATTGGACTTGAAGCGCCAGTTCTTGCCCGCATCGTGCGTGTCGTAGAGACCACCATCAGAGCCAACGCGCATGTGCTGCGGGTCATCGGGGTCGATCCAGATCGCATGATCATCGACATGCCGGTTCACGCGCGGGACGCGCTGGAATGACTTGCCACCATCGCGCGTCACGTGCATATACGTATCAAGCGAATAGACGGTGTCGACATCGGTGGGATGACAGGTGATCTCGTTGTAATACTGCGGGCTGTTCGATTCGTGGTCGCTCATCCGCGCCCAGTTCTCGCCGCGATTATCCGAACGGAAGAATCCACTCTTCCCCTTGGCTGCTTCGACAATGGCGTACACAACGTCAGGGTTAACCGGAGAGATATCAAGCCCGATTCGTCCCTTGTCTTCACCCGGCAGACCCGTATTGATCTTGCGCCAATTCGCACCGGCGTCGGTCGATTTCCAGACACCACTTTCGGGACCACCGTTGATCAGCGTCCACACATGGCGTCGACGTTGGTACGCGGACGCGTACATGACATCGGGGTCGCGCGGGTCGAGGTGGATTTCGTTGATGCCGGTTTCGTCTGAGACGTGAAGAATCTGTTCCCAGTTCTCGCCGCCATCGGTGGTCTTGTACAGGCCACGGTCGCCGCCGGAATTCCACAGTGGTCCTTGCGCTGCAACGTAGACGGTGTCGGAGTCGCGCGGGTCGACGGCAATCATGCCAATGTGCTCGGAGTCGGGCAACCCGACGTTGGTCCAGCTCTTGCCTCCGTTGATGCTCTTGTACACACCATCGCCAAAGGACACGGAGCGCTGCGAGTTGTTCTCGCCGGTGCCGACCCAGACAACATTGGTGTCATTCGGATCGATCGTGACGCAGCCGATGGAGTACGAGCCTTCGCCATCAAAGACCGGTTCGAAGGTGATGCCATCGTTGACGGTCTTCCAGACGTTGCCGCTGGAGACGGCAACGTAGTACTCCGCATGACGATTCGGATTGACCGCGAGATCGCCGATGCGTCCGGACATGAGCGCTGGTCCGATCGACCGGAACTTGAGTCCGCTGAACGAACCCGAGCTCATGACCGATTCTTCTTCGGCCTCGGGTGCAGTCGTCGCGGCATCGTCTGGTTCGTTGTCCTGGGCATAGACCGGTACGACACCGAACAGAAAGGTCCAGCAGAAGATCAACGCAGCACGGGTCGGGGACACATTTCGCACAAGGCACCTCGAAGATTCGGTTAAGTGAACGGTTATCATCGCACGACCGGCCTCAAGGTGCCAGACCCGCGCGCGGCAACACAACAGATCGAGACGTACCAACGCTCCAATTGCGTAACCAGGCGGATCGATATAGATGACACCGATATCGTCTGAACTGTTCAAGTGGGCAGACTGCGTTGACTGTGGAACAACCCGCACCATCGTTCATGGCAGCCTCCTTGAGGGAAGATGGGCCGGAATAGTCGGTCGCACGTAGCGAAATCCGGCGACAACTTTGACGAACAAGGTGAAGGAGATCGATGCATCATGGCCCCTGGACGCACCTACGCGCACGCACATCTGTGTGTCATCGCCCTCGGTCTTTCGGCAAGCACGATGGCGCGGGCACAAACCTATCCAGTGACCTCGAACAATAAAGATGCCGTGACGGCAAACTGGTCGACGGTGCTCGCCGTCATCGCGGATCGATGCACGACATGCCATTCATCGCCGGATCCGTTGGCGGATCTTGATCTGACGGTTCCTGAACACGTGCGCGCCCAGGCGCTCAGCGGCCGATTGCTTGAGCGTCTCAACGATCCTGATGATCCGATGCCGCCTTCGGGCATGCTGCCAGAGTCGACGAGGGCACTGCTCGAAGCGTGGGTCAACGCAGGTGCATCCATCGAAGCGCAGGAACAACCGGACCCGAGCCGCGCCGTCACAACCGACGATGAGCACCGAACGCCGACGAAAGAACTGACTCCCGTGAAGCCAATTGACATCAACACACGAGGCTTTGAGTTCCTCGAACGCATGCAGGGACATTGGATTGGCCACATGAATCTCATGGGGCAAGACATGCCTTGGTTCGCGTTCGACTATCGCGCGATTGCCCCATCGCATGTGCACGGCATCTTCGAGGGCGGCACGATGGGCAACCTGATGACATCGTTCTTCCACGCACGGGTGCGCGGGACCGACACGCTGATCGCACGAAACGGTGGCATACTTAACGGCATCTACCGCATGAGCTACTTCGTGCTTGACGACATTGCCATCGATGGGTCGGCAACGCGGTACCGCTTCGTGGATGCGATCGGCGGCGCAGAGATCATGTGGATGGCGCTCGAATTTGATGGCAATCAACTCGAATGGGAAGCGCATACGAGTCGCATGGGCGAACAGCCCACACCAAGCCGGCACATGCACTTCCGTGCGACGCGCCGACATACCACACTTGCTGAGCCAGCCGCGACGGTACACGGATTTCCTGACCGACAGCGCGTGCTGGATCTTCCGAGTGGATTGCCCACGCCGGACTGGGGCGACTTCGGTCCCGCGACATCAGCCAGTTACATGTGGCAGAGCAAGGAACTGAGCCCGCAGCGCATGGGCGTTCTGGCCGGCGATCCTCTTCGGATCGAGCATCTCACGCACCTGGCGAAGCTGACGTTGACAATTGATCGCATGCCGGCCATCGAGAAAGCTCGGCTTCTCGTGTATCTCTCGAACGAACCGCTGACGAACTCGGATGGCGCACTGCGCACCGAGCATGGCCTCATCGATGAAGCCGCGTTCGACACGGTGTTGCTCTTCCCGGAGATCGTCCCGAAGCAGAACGAATTCACGCTGATGTATCTGCATCCCGGCACGACGTATCTGACCGTTGTCGCGGATCTGGACGGCGATCGGTTGCCGGGCGTGACCGACGCAATCTCACCGAGCCGACACATCGTGCTCGCACCGGGAGCGCACGAGACAATTCACGTCGACGACATCGAGTGACGACCGGTACGTGGTCAGATTCGAACTGCGGTGCTCGACTTCGCCTGAGTCTAGAACGCGAACGTCGCCTGAACCCAGATACGATCGATATCAGGATTGCCCGACTGTCCGTCGAAGAATCCGCCCTTGGCCAGCAGCGTCCAATTCTCATTGAGCTTCTTCTTGACGACGAAGTCGATCTCTCGACCGAGTTCATCGCCTGAGTCATCGCCCAGGAACTGATGGAATGCAACTGAGGCCTTGATGTCGTGCGGGAGCGTGGTTCCGAACTTCACATAGACGTCCTGAAGACCTTCCGCCGGCGTCACGAGGAACCGATCTGCGAAACCGTTGAACTTGTGTCCGGTTGCCAGCGGCGTTCGGAAACCAATGAGGCCGTCGTCACTGCCAAGGAGTTCGTACCCGACCGAGACCTTCCCGATGGACTTGGTCGCGACGCCAAGGCGTGCATGCAGGTACGGAGCGCTGTAATCGATCGTGTTGTCGCCGGCATCTGTCTGATGCGCAAACGAGAACTCGTAATCGATCGTCGCGGAATCGTCATCCTGCGAGAGAACTCCGGTCAATCGAACGCCGTAGGTATCCGACGAGTTGGCGGGATCGTCATCTTCAAAGTCGAGCAGGTACGCGAATGCCGTCACCGACAGCGCCGGACTGAATGTGTACGACCCATTGATGAAATGGGAACTGGAGTCCGGGTTCGGACCATCCGGGCCGAAGATGCGCTGAACCCCGAATACGTACGCGTACTCGAGTTCAAGGGATGAGTCACCGAAGGTGGCTTGCACACGGACAGCGTCAAACGTCTGTTCAAACTGTCGCCAGCCAACGTTGCCAATGAAACGACTATCGTCGAGCACAATGCGCTGGCGCCCGCCGCGAACCTGCAATGACATGTCGCCACCGCCGAGGTTGTCGACGGCGTATTGGCCGTAGGCCTGATTGAGCTCGATTCCCGGAGGATCGGCAATCACGGTTCGGCCCGGCGTACCGTCGCCGGTAGCGGGAACGAAGTAGTCATCCTCTGAAGCAGTGACGACCCATTCGCCATCCACGTAGCCACTGAGTCCCTGATACGCCTTACTGCCGTAACCGAATCGAACCCGATTCGTCCACGCGGTCGATGACCGTCGATCAGACTGGTCAGCCCACTCGAAGCGAATGCGATTGTCGATCGAGAACTTGCCGGATGCGAGTGCTTCGAGGAAGTCCGCTGATTCGACATCAGGGTCGCTGAGATAACCCAGCGGGAGCGACGACGACGTCGTTGACGTTTCATCGGCGTGACTCAACGACGCGGGCACGAGCATCACAAGCGCGCAGGCGACACCGTTCATACATCTGCGGCAGGAATTGACCTGTGATCTGGTAGGGATATTCATGCCGCATCCTCCAGCTTCAGGTTCGTTCGCTCGATCAGGCTTGCCACGTCCCCTCGACGTTCGGCAAGCGTTTCGATGCTCGACTGCGTTTCTGAGAATCGTTCGCCGATTGTCGTCATCGCATCGCTGATCGTTCGGATACGTTTGCCAACTTCGTTGCCGGCTGAAATCTGCTGGTCGACCGCTACGAGAATCTCGGTGATCGCGGACGACACGGCATCGGTGGCCTGCTCAGCAGCCGCGAGCCCGGACGCCGACTCCGCAACCTGCGCGATGCCAGTCGTGATCTCAGTTGTGGTTGACGCCAGTGTGCTGGCAACGTTCTCAGCCTGCTGATTGATCTTCTCGATGGTCTCGCGAATCTCATCGGTTGCACGCTGCGTCTGATCCGCCAACTGTCGAACTTCGCTCGCCACCACGGCGAATCCCGCGCCACTCGAGCCAGCTCGAGCCGCTTCAATCGTCGCATTCAGCGCGAGCAGGTTGGACTGATCAGCGATATCACTCACCGACCGAACGATCTGCGTAATTGCGGCCGTGTCGTCGCTCAGGCTCTTCACCTGGGTCGAGATGGACTTGAGACGATGACTCAGGCCATTCACCTGATCAACGGCAGCTGTCACCTCCGACGCACAGTCGGTCATGGTGTGTCGACTGGACTGGGCCGCGGTCTTGATGTCGTCGACATGTGTCACCACGCTGTCAGCGGCGGTCGCAAAGTCAGACGCAGCCGATTCCACGAGTGAGACGTCATTGGTTCGACTTGACAGTTCATTTCTAACGTCCGTTCCGCTGGATGTGCAGGATTCGAGAATCGAATCGAGCTCCGTTGACTGAGACTTCAGTTCCTTGATGAGTTCGGAAGTCCGGCTGAGCAGTTGCTCCGTTGACTCCGCCAGCTCTTTGACCTCAAGGCATGAGTTCCCATCAGACAACGGATGGAGCATGGATCGTCGACCGTTCGTGATGTCGGCAACCGCCCTGGCAAGCTGCTGCAGTGGATGCACGACATTGCGACGAACAGAGCGGAACGCGACCACGAAGAGACCAATGGACAGAACCAGCGCGCCACGCGCGGTCCAGGACATTGTGGCCATTCGAGCATCTGAACTCTTCTGGAACGACACCGTCGCTGCGTTCATTTCCTTCAGCAATGGCGTGTTGTTCGCCGCCATCTCCTGTTGGGCAATCGTCAGCTGCTGAGGCGTGAACGATCCGCTCAGGACCGGCGTAATCGTTGACTTCAGTTTCACCCATCGTTCGCGACCAGTTCGCAGCAGGGCACCCGGTTCACCGTGGGCGGGCGGCAACTCAACATCGTCACCATTCGCGCCGGCGGTCGTGCCACCTTCAATCAACGCGGTCAGCGTGCGATCGAAGAGCCCGGTCGTTGCGCCAAGCCGTTTGAGCGAGTCTTCCTGAATCGACGGATCGGTCGTCGATGCGTACTCGGCCAGTTCCTTGGCCATGCGCTGGCTGAGCATCCGCTGGCGGCCGGCAAGGTTGATCTGCACCCCGCTTGCGTCGGACTTGGCGAGGACAACGGCCATCACTGTGACCACAATGAACATGAGCGACAACATCGCCACGAACGACGAAAGGATCCAGATCTGTACTGAGCGGCGCATCTCGCACTCCTGTGCTTGGTCATGGATAGCAGCGAAGATGCGAGCTCGGCATCTTCATGATCGGGTCATCGAACGCTGGGCGGGCGAACTTCACTCGAACTTGTCGCACGAAACAGTTCAACACGCTTCGATGTGTTGCTTGACTTAGTCGGTCTGACACGCAACTTGCGCACGACGACAGAGCAGTCGTAATTCATCTATCTGGTTTCCCAGTTCCGTAATTGCTGTTCCGCCCGCCAACTCGGACTCAACGGTGCGCGCAAGGTCCGAGATCATCGGATAGCCATACTGCCCGGCATTGCCTTTGAGCTGACGCACCGTCTTCGACAACAGCGTCAAGTCGTTTGTCGTCATCGCGCTGCTGATCGTGTGAATCGTTTCTTCCAACTGATTGCCGAACGATCGGAGAAACTCGATCATTTCAGGCTCTGCGTGCAGGGCGCTCGCCAGCGGCTCGACCACAATGTCAGATAGCAATTGCTTCAGAACCTGAGATGTCACCGGCTTCGTGACGAACTCGTTGCAACCAGCATTGATCATTGCGTTGTGGTCTGCCTCGTTCTCGCTCGCTGAGATTCCGAAGATGGGGGCCTTGAATCCGGCATCCCGGATACTCTGGACTGTTTCGATGCCGTTCATCTCCGGCATCTCAATGTCACAGAAGATGGCGTCAAATTGCTCCTTGTCGATCGCCTGAATCGCTGCCTTGCCGCTTTCAACGAAGTCAACTTCGGCGTTGAAGTCCTTCAGCATGTGAATGACGAGTCGGGACGCGATGACGTCATCATCGATCAACAAGATTCGTATGCAATTCGCCGCCGCGCAGAAATCCGACGGAACGATTGGCGACTTGAGGATGACGCCAACTTCGTGCACTCCATTTTCGATGTAGTCGCAGTTCGCGACCTTGCCGACAACCTCATTCCACTTGCCAGTTCCATCGACGAGCTTCGCATTGACCTCTGTACCAACATGGAGGAAACCACCATGCAGAAACGAGATGCCGCCGGCACTGAGGTTTCGAAGGTGCACTTCGAACGACTCCGGCCGCATACTGCCCGGCTGCACGACACTGATGGTGCAATTCCTGACTCTGAATGCATAGCGACGCTCTCGCCGCTGGTCGAATGCCGGCTGCTCATCATCGACGGCATCGAGTCGATCGAGCAGCGCTTC
>JBCCFX010000099.1:0-13815 GCA_039029515.1 Planctomycetota bacterium | reverse complement strand
TTCTCTGAAGAATTCTTCTTCGTCATGAACCTCAACGAGAGCGAAGAAGCACATGAAGCGGCGATCGATTTTGCCGCAACGAACCTCGTTCCGACGCCGGGGGCTTTGATGCTTCTTGGCGCTGCGGTGGTGGCACCGCGTCGTCGTCGACGCTAACTGCTCGTCTGTTCCGGACGATTCATCGCGCACCCCGGGTCCTTCGCATGGGATCCGGGGTGTTTTCGTTAACTCGGCGTCAGGGCATCGCGCCAATGTCGATGATCGAGCACGCCTGAATCGGCGCCAGTCCGCGCTCGGTCAGCGCGGCAACGAGTTCGGGTGATTCCGAACCCGGATTCAACCAGACTTCATCAACGTCGCCGCGCGCTGCGAGGTCGTCGACCAAAGTCAGGCCAATGTCCGCAGGCACATAGAGCGTGGCTCTGTCGATCGGGCCAGGAACCGCGGCAATCGTCGCAAATGCCGGTAGGCCAAGGATCTCATCGGCCGTTGGATGTACCGGGAACACGTCGTGTCCCTGGGCCAGGTACGCGCGAACAGCGCGATGTCCGTACTTCTCTGCGTGCGTTGATGCACCAATGACCATGACGCGCATGATGTCGACTCCAACGATCCCTCACCGGCACAAACGCAGGTAGATGCGAAAGAATTCCCGGAACTGCGATCGGTATTGTTCGGTGACGGACAAGCCGGCCAGCTCGACGACCAATGAGCTCTGATCCTCCAGTGAGATGCAGTCGCCGCCGCCGGCTCGGGCAATCTCCTTGAAGTGTTTGACTGGCTTCCCTTTGGCTTCAACGGTGTGCGTCACGAGATTGCCGTCGCGAGCGGCGTTGCGCGCCATGTTGATGCAGGCTTCGCCGTACCCGACATGCGGTGGGGCATCGCCGACGATCACGAGCATTTTCTCCGCATCGGTCGACCAGGACATTTCAAACACTGCACGCTTCATCGCGGGATGCACCGCTTCGGGGGAATCGCCGCCCTGATCCGCGGACAATGTCCAGAGTGCTCTTCGTACCTCGCTGTACACGTTGGTCAGATCCAGCGCCCGTGTTTCAAAGTCATCACGTCGATCTCGATATGCGACGAGGCCGACGCGCAGCGATCGAACAATGTCGCTGAGAAAGAGCGTCATCGCATCGAGTTCACCCTGCGCCTGAGACAATTCCTTGCCCATGCTCGCCGTGCAGTCGAGGCAGACGACGAGTTCGACATCACGGTCGTGCAGCGTATCCATGTAATCGCGCAGCGCAGTGAATCGATCTGGTGACAGTGCCGCGATCGCGTTGAGTTCGGTTGGCGGCGCACCTTTGTCAAAGGCGAAGCCGGGCTGAAGCGAAATTACCCGGGTGTTCTTCAGCAACCAGGTTCGCCACCGAAAATCGCGACGAAGGTCGCCGGCACCAGTGAGCGCATCGAGGCGCGGCGAGAGCGTGCCGGCTTCCGTTCGTGACATGCGATTGATGACGGTCTTCAGCGTCTTGATCGCATCGTTCTCGAGCGGTGGATGCTGGGCGGCTGCCGCCAGTTCGACCGCCAGCAATCGGTCATCCATGGCCGAACTTCGCGCAAGTCGATCAATACCGCGCTCGAGCTTCTCCAGATCAAACGGGACGTGATGGCGAAGCATGGTCCGCACGACACGCGGATGCATCTCGTTTTCGCCGAGTGTGGACGGAACCGCTGCGCCACGATACGTCAACGCGCGAATCGCGTACGTGCGCACCTGCCATGATCTGTCCGCGAGGCGTTGCTCGATGAGTGCCCGGCTGTCGTCGCATGCAAAGCGCTCCAGTCGAAGCAGGCCGATCGCACGATGCGGCCAGGCATCACTGGTGAGAAAGCGCATGATCGATTCGCGCTCGGCGTCCGGCGCATCGGCGAGGTCGGGTCGTTCATCGGCGCCGTGGACCGATCCCGTCACGCCGCAGATGATGCACAGGACCAGCAGGCAGACGTGATCAGCGGCAGAGCGTGAGATACCGGTCATAGAACTCATCAAAGACCGACCACCAATCTTTCTGCAACGTGAAGTGCATGATGGCGGGCACGAGGCGATCTGACGACCCAAGCGTGGCAAGCTCGCCGCCGCCTCGAATCGCGATCTCGGAAAACGCCTGTGCCGTTCGAACATTGTGTTCACGATAGCCTTGCAACTGCATGTCGTTCAAGCGACGTTCCATCTCCGGCGTGATGTCCATCGTCACGTGGACCGCATGGACGGTGATGTCCTGTCGGGTCAGACCATCGAGAACCTCGGCGATCTTGTAGCCATCCGCATCGTGCGGTCGCGCGTCGCCGACGAGGATCACCTGCTTGACCGCATCTTCGCTCCATCGCACCTGCAAGGTCGCCGCGAGTCCCTCGAAGACGGCTTCGGGCAGCGTCGTGCCGCCGGTAATTTCGACATTCATCAGGAAGCGCCGGATGCGTTCGATGTCATCGGTCAGCGGAACACCTTCCCAGATCGGCGGATTGTCATGATCGCGATACGCGACGAATCCCATGCGCATGCCGCGTGCGATGTCGTCGAGGAACACAATGAGGTTGTCGATCTCAGCGCGAGTCTGATTGATCATCGGCACCATGGACGACGTCGAATCCATCGCGATGACGACATCGAGGTCTGCTTGCCGCAAGCCGTACAGGTATTCTCGGAGGCGGACGATCGTCTCACTGTCCAGGGTGCTGACTTCGCTGTCCGGCTCGTTGGCCGCAAGCGTTCGTGCGAACGACGGTGGGGCAAGCGCAACCGATGTGCCCTGCAACGTCAGCCAGTCGCGCCATTCCTGGCTGTTCTTCGGTGCTGGATCCACGCCAAGGATGACGGCAAGACGTCGGGACACAAGCAATGCGGTGAGGTCATCGAGATTGCGCACGAGTCGATCCGCGCGCGATGCGGCTTCGGATCGAAGCGCAGCGACATCGCTCGCTTGCGCGAGTTCGAGGCCGAGAAGCAGCTCGTCGATTTTTCGCATGCGCATGAGTTTGCGTGCGCCACGCTCGAGTCTGTCTTCATCAACCTGAATGCCATACCGCAATGCCGCACGCATGACGCGCGGGTGTTCCTCCTGGGCGAAGAGTGAATTGGGCAGCGTGACATTGGCGCGAACGGATTGGCGAAGCACAAAGCACCGCACTTGCCAGTGCGGGCTTTCGGCAAGGATCAACAGCAATGGGGCGGCGACGTCGGATTCGTGCCGGTCCAGGCGAAGAATGCCAAAGACCTGAAACGGCCAGTGTGTCGACGTCAGCAGAGACTGGAGCGCATTGCGCTCAGACGAGGTGACGACGGCCGGCAAGGCGGCGATGATGCGGTCTTCGATCGTGGGTTCGACGGGATCAGCCGGATCGTCCTGAGCCATCGCGAAGGGTGCGATCAGCATGAGTAACAGGATGGCGAATCGACAGTGCATGCGGTCTCCCTGCGTTCCAACCCGTCACTGACCGCCCGGATGCGTCGGTCGGCCAAATCAGTCGGATTTCCCGCAGCTCAGTCGCCGTACTGCTGTCGGAACCGCGGGCTGAGACGAAGCAGCAGATGGACACGCTCGATTTCATCAAGGACTTCGCGAAGAACCTCGCGCACCGGATCGGCGGGCGGTTCCGCAAGCACCGGGCTATTCGCCCCCAGTTGCTTGCGCGCCATCGATCGATACCGGCTCAGCGTGCGATCGCCGAAACGCGAAACCGGCTCGAAGTCCTCGGCCATGAACCAGGTGACCGGGACACGAAAGCCGGCGTTGATCTGATTCGGCACAATGAGTTCGGCGTGCTCATCCGTGCGCGGCAGATAACGAAGGTGAATACGCTCCGGGTTTGCTTCGGCAATGCGATGCATTGCCGCGCCCTGCAATGCGCAATCGCCGCACCAGGTGCCGGTCAGACTGAGTACATTGATCGTTCGCTCGAAGCCGGCGACCATCGCATGTTGCGCATCGTCGAGTTCAAGTTGTCCGTATCGCTGGTCCCACTGCATGCGATGACCGTGCGGTTCACCGCTGGCGACAAATGCATCGTAAGGCACGGCTTCATTGAACTTGGATTGCAGCACATCGGCATTCATCAGCATGGCGTTGTGTCCGGATTCAGTCCTGATGGAGTTTTCGAAGGCGACCGCTCAGGCGCAGTAGAAGCTGGACTCGCTCGAACTCGTCGAGCCAATCCTGAAGTGTGTCGATAAGTTCTTCATCCGGCACCGGTGCGCCGGGAACCGGGCATGACGCGCCAAGTTGCTTCGCGGCGATTGCACGATATCGAGTCAGTGAACGGTCGCCGAGAATTGACACTGGTTCATAGTCTTCGGCAAGAAAGATCACCGTCGGCACGCGTTGTCCGGCGTTGATCATGATCTGTTCCGAAAGATCGCTGTGCTCGTCCCGATCAAGCCAGCGCAGATTGATGATCGGACTGGCATCGGCGATGTGCTGGAGTAGTGGCCCCTGTTGCACGCAGTCGCCGCACCAGATGCCGGAGACACAGATGACGTTCATCGACCGCGTGAATGTGTCAAGGAGTCGTCTATGATCTTCGGAGAGCGCGACCTGCTCGTGAATCGACTGCCACGGCTCGGCTTTGACGGAATCCGTCGCGAGATAGTCCTGATAGGTCAGGCCCGCTTCGTGTTTCGAACGCAGGAACTGGGCGTTGAGAGGCGGAAGGGTTTTTGCAGCAGTCATGAGCATGATTCCATCAGGACGCGGATTGCGGGTGGGCACGATGTGCGAGCGGGCCGAGTGCATCGATCATTGGACCGAGATGTCCTTCGTACGAATGCCAGAGACCTACGGCGGATGAGTACACAGGTTGCGTGACCTGATCGAAACTGATCGTCGTTACATCACGCCTGGCATCGTAGAACCGCAGACATCGGTCGTCCCACGGAAGCCCGCAGAATTCGATGATCTCTCGCGTCACTCGTTCCGGCTCCTGCACGAGCGCCTCGTAGTCAACGTGCAGAATCGGATGGTCGATCACCGATTCCCAGTGCTGCATCAGGCGATCGTATTGCGCGTACTGCGATCCGATCCACTCCAGCTTCGTCGACCACGGGTGTACGAATGGGAGTAACGGATGTTTGAAGCAGGAGAGTCCCGTATCTATCGGGTGTCGACGCGTGTGGATGATGCGGGCGTTCGGGAATAGCAGGCTGATGATGCCGAGGTGCTGGTAGTTCCCGAGGTGCTTATCGACGACGCGGTGAGCAGATCGACCGTACTTCTTCAGCGCCTGAAGGTAGCCGTGCGCAATCGTATCGAATTGCTCAGCGCTGGTTGTGGCGTTTTCTTCGCCCGATTCGAGATGTTGGAGGTACATCTGGGCGAGCGCACGATTGAGATCGGCGATCTCGCCGGCGCCATGGCCCCGCGGGTGGGCGTGAATGATCTGTTCGACGAGCGTTGAGCCTGAGCGCGGCATGCCAACGATGAAGACAGGCAGGTCCGATGAATTTGAAGCGCGCGGTGACGATTCCAGCGCAGCGCGATCGAACGTAGTTGCCAATGCCTCCATACGTTCTCGCATGCCTTCAGGATCAAACGACACGGTCGCAATATCGTTGGCGCGTGAGAAGGCATCAAATGCCGCATCGAATTGCTGCTGTCGTTCAAGCGATCGGCCCATCGTGCAGAGCATGTCGCGGCGTGGGCCGAGATCAAGATCATCCCGGTCATGGTCATTCACGAATGCAACGACCGCCGCATCATCCTTGTGGCTGTAGAGCAATCGTGTCTGAACCGCGAGCATACGTGCAGTCAGGTTGCCGGACTTCAGGAATGGCTTCAGCAGCGCTGCGGCCTGATCATGTCGGCCGCGCATGGACAGGACTTGCGCGAGGCCACCGATCGCGAGTGGAAATTGCTCGCGAATCTTCAGGGCGCGCTCGTAGTGGGCAATGGCATCGCGGAATCGACCGTCGGCGGCAAGTGCAGATGCGAGATAGCACTGATATCGCGCGGCTTTGGGGTCAATACGGATGGCACGCTGATGCAGCGCGATGGCGCGGGCATGATCACTGCGTGCCGCCGCGATCTCGCCGAGGAGCGCATGGGCGTTGCCGTGGTTGGGTTGTTCCTGAACCAGCGCTGTCAATTGCTGTTCGGCGACATCGATCGCACCCGCTCGAAACTGAGCGAATGCCTGGTCAACGATGGCATCATGTCTACTTCGATTCACACCATTTATCCCGTGAAAGACACGCCTTCGCGTTGAAGAACATCGCGGAGCGGATCGATGAGTTCTCCGAATCGCGCGGCCCGGCCGAGCGCCTTCCGATTGATCGGCTCGCGCACTTGCTGGTAACTGATGGTCGTGACATCACGACGAACTTCGTGGAAACTCAGGCACGCATCGTCCCATGGCAGTTCGACAAACTCGAGCAATCGACGAATCTGTGCTTCGGAATCGTCCACCATCTCTTCATACGTCATGCGAATCAACATGTCGGATGTGGTGTCATGCCAGTACGTCATCAGATCCTGATAAGCACTATAAAAAGCGCCGAGACTCTCAAGCGAGGATGAGTACGAATGTGCGCGCGGATTCAGATTCTGCATGAAGCAGGCAAGGCAGGTTTCAACGGGATCGCGATACGCTTCGATGATCCGGGCATGTGGGAACATCCGGCGAATCATGCCGATCCACTTGAAGTTATACAGTGCCTTATCGACAGTGCGTTCCGACCGGGCGGCGGCACGAGGCCGCGCCTCAAGGTAGGCGTTTGCCAGTGTGTCGTAATCGCCGGAGCTGAGGTACGGCACGCAGTCGGGGAAGTGATCTTCTGCATCCGTGATCGAGTTAACTCGATCGATTGTGTCACGCAGGAACGAGACCTCGCCCATGCCCATGCATGCAGGATGCGCATGGAGGATCTGTTCAAGAAGCGTGGAACCTGTGCGCGGCATACCGACGATGAAGATCGGGCGAGCTTCGCTCGACGATCGTGTTGCAGCATGTGGCGAATCCGTGGCGAACGTGCTTCGAATCGTACTGAATTGCTCAAGCGTGCGTTCATGGCTGTAGGGATATGAGAACGCCTCGTTGCCCGCGGTGAGATGCTGCATCGCCGCAGCCGGATCGCCTTCGCGTTCGTATTGGCGGCCGAGCAACATATGCAACTCACGTTTGTGAATCGGAAGTAGCTCTTGTTGCAGGCAGGATTCGGCAAACGCAATCGCTTCGGCGCGGTCACCTTTGGAACTCAGCACACGCATCAGCACAACCATCATGTCCGGCGTGAGTTGATTGCTTTCGCGATACGGCGTCAGCAACCGGAGCGCACTGTCGGGCTTGCCGTCCATCTCATACATCTGGGCCATCCCGACTGTGGCAGGGCGCAGATTGCGATCAAGTTTCATGGCGCGATCAAACCACGTGCGTGCTTCCCGGAACCGCCCGGCGGCGATCAATGTGGTCCCGATCGTGCACGGGAGTAGTGCATTCTTCCGATCGATCGACATTGCTTTCTTCAGCCAATCGATGGCGATGTCGTATTGATCTCGCTCCGTTGCGGCGCGACCGAGCACGGCCATGGCGTCTGCATTTCGCTTATCGATGGCCAGAGCCTGCTCAGCAAACTGCTCCGCGCCGCCGAGACGGCCCTGCTCGAGCATGCTGTTTGCCTGACGAACAAGCTGTGTTGCCTTGTCGCGATTCACCGTGTTATCTCCGTCTCATCACCGTCAGCCAAAAGTGATGCCTCGTATGCGTTGATCCGTGCGCCGAGTGCTGATCGAAGCGGGGCAAGATGCTCACGATAGCGTTCATGCCGGGCAATGGCGCTCCGGTAGATCGGTTGCCTGACCTGTTCATAGCTGATCGTCGTGACGTCGCGTCGCGCGGTGTGAAAAGATGCGCAGGCGTCATCCCAGGCGAGACCGCATGTGTTCACGATGCGACGGGCTTCGGTATCGAAATCCTGCACCAGCGCTTCGTACTGGACATCGATGATCCGGTCGGGAGACATCGTCTTCCAGGCGGCCATGAGTTCCTCGTACGCCTCAAAGTACCGCCCGAGAGACTCGAGCGATGTTGTGTACGCATGCTGCACCGGCGAGAGGTTGTGCATGAAGCAGGATAAACATGTGTCGAGCGGGTGTCGCCGCGCGTGCAGAATCGTTGCCTTGGGAAACAGCCGCAATATGAACGGCACGTGCTGGAAGTTTGGCAATGCCTTGTCGACGACGCGGGCGGCATTCGCGGCGGACGCCGGCAATGCTGACACATACTGTCGCGCCAGCTGATCGAGATGCCTTTGTTGAAGCGTCGGCATAATCTCTGGATATGTGCCTGTCAGCCCAAGGTGCTTCGGTGCTTGATTCAACGTGCGCATCATGGCGGGTAACTCGCCCGCGCCGTACGCCTGGGGATGAGCATGAATAATCTGTTCGATCAGCGTGGATCCACTGCGCGGCATGCCGACGATGAAGATCAGTCGATCTGTGGTCTCGTTCGACACGAGTTCTTCCGGCATCGCCGAGGCAGCATCACGAAGGCGCGCGCATTTGGCGTCAAATGAACCGGCATCAAATTGACGCGCCAGAATCTGATTGCCGTCAGAGAAAGCGGCGAACGCATCGTCGTATCGAGCGAGTTTCTCCAGCGCGCGGCCAAGATTCATGATCGACTGTCGGCGTGCCGGCCCGTCATCGATCGGTGCCTGACGTCGACTCGTCATATGCGAGACGACTTCCTCATGCGCGCGATCATGCAGCAGGATAGACGTCAGAACCGCATCCATGCGATCAGTTGTCGCGGCGTGCGCTCGGTATGGCTCGATGACGCTGCGAGCGCCGTCGTGATCGCCGCGCCGTTCATAGGCCGTGGCGAGGCCGGCTGATGCGACAGCGAGCGCCGGGGCAAGTGTGTTCGCCCGTTGGAAGGCGGTGATGGCATCATCAAATCGGGCAAGTTCCAAGAGTGTGAACCCGATGTTGCATTGATGCTCAGCCGCCTTGGGCTCAAGCGTTGCCGCATGCTCGTGACGGGCAAGCGCAGCATCGAAGTTGCCCGCCTGAAACGCGATCAGACCCATCAGCGCATGCGCCGTCGGATGATTCGGCTGATGTTGGAGAAACTGGGTGGTCAACTGGTGCGCACGCTGGAGTTGGCCGTGCTGAAACGCGGCATACGCCTCTCGGAGCAGTTTGTCTGTCCCGGCATTCATGCGACGTCCTCACTCGGCATCGGTGTCAGGTCGATCGAGTGAAGCGAGTACGGCGCGGATTTTATCGAATGCATCAAGCGGCGTCAGCGCATTGAGGTCGATCGATCGGAGCGTGGCGAGCGCCGGGTGCTCTGCGTACGTCGTGAAGAGATCCAGCTGATCCGCGGCCGTCGGCGCAGACTGCGCAGCGCGCCGGCGACCCTCTTCAGACGTCTGGACCGTCAGCGTGTCGAGCAGTGCCTTCGCGCGGTCAATGGTCGAACGCGGTACGCCGGCAAGTTGAGCAACGTGGATGCCATAACTGCGGTCAGTTCGCCCGGGCATGATGCGATACACGAATACGATGTCATCGCCCCATTCGCGCACGGCAACGTGCAGGTTACGGACGGAATCGCGATCATCTGCAAGCGTGGTGAGTTCGTGGTAATGCGTGGCGAAAAGGGTACGGCTGCCAATGCCATCCATCGACTCTGCGATCGCCCACGCGAGGCTCAATCCGTCCAGCGTGCTGGTGCCTCGACCGAGTTCATCGAGCACGACGACGCTTCGATCCGTCGCATGGTGGAGGATGTTGGCCATTTCCGTCATCTCGACCATGAACGTTGATTGGCCGAGATGAAGTTCATCTGAGGCGCCGATGCGCGTGAAGATTCGATCGGTCAGACCAATCGTCGCGCGATCCGCCGGGACGAACGAGCCTGTATGCGCGAGCAGGACGATCAGTGCGACCTGTCGAATGTACGTACTCTTGCCGGCCATATTCGGGCCGGTGATCAGCGCGAGATGACCATGGTTCTCACCGAGCTCGCTGTCGTTCGGTACGAATCGATCAGCCAATCGTTGATCGAGCACCGGATGGCGACCTTGTTGAATGTCGATAATCGGTTCATCGACGATCGTCGGGCGCACATAACGATGCATGCGTGCCAATTCACCGAAACCGCGCAAGACGTCGAGCTCGGCAATGCAATCCGCAAATAGACCGATGGTCGTCGTCTCGGCGTGCGCATCCGCGCAGAGGTTCTCGAAGAGTTGCTTCTCGCGTTCGATCGCCCGCGAGTCGGCGGTGGTGACTTTGTCTTCGAACGTCTTCAGCTCGGGCGTGATGTAACGTTCAGCGTTCTTGAGCGTCTGCTTGCGCGTGAACGTATCCGGCACTTTACTCGTGTGTGTATGCGTGACTTCGATGTAATAGCCGAAGACCTTGTTGAATCCGACCTTCAGCGACGGAATCTGCGTCGTGTCGGAGAGCGTCTGCTGATATTCCGCGAGCCACGCGCCGGCGTCGCGCTGCAGGCCGCGCGCCTCGTCGAGCTCCGCATCAATACCGTCCCGAAATAACCCGCCTTCACGAAGGTGCGCGGGAGGATCGTCATCGCAAAGACGGTCTATCGTTGCCGCGAGTTCGCCAAGCGGTTCGCGGAGTTCATCCAGCGTTGTTGCCCACGGCGCAAGCGCTGGAATATCAGTGATGCTGTCTGCAAGTGGTTCGATCGTGCCGAGGCTTCGCCCGAGCGCAACGAGATCGCGCGGGAAGGCGCGGCCGACGGCGAGCCGGCCGACAATTCGCGCAACATCGTGAATCGCTGAGAAGTGCTCGCTGACAGTTGTCGCCAGGGCATCGTCAGCGCGGAACACCTCGACGGCGTGTTGTCGAGCTTCGATGACCGACCGGTCACGCTGCGGATAACACAGCCATTCTCGGAGCAAGCGTTTGCCCATCGCGGTCCGCGCGTTCTGGACGGCATCGAGCAACGATCCCGCGGTGTCGCCGGATCGCATGGTGCGTTCGATTTCGAGACTTCGCAGCGTGGCGTGATCGATCGTCACGTACCGATCACCCGGATCTCGGCGCGGCGGGCGGAGATGTGCGAGCCGAGCATCCTCGTCGCTTGCATCCGGATGCTGCGTCTCCTGCAGGTAGTACACCAATGCGGCGGCCGGGCCGAGGGCCGGGTCGTCATCTTCGAGCCCGAAGCCGGCCAGTGAATGCACGTTGAATTGGCGGATCAACACTTCACGTGCCTCCGCCTGCCGGTACGTCCACGTTGGTCGCGCGGTGAGCACGCAGCCGACGGCATCACGGATCGCCGCGACGCGCGGCGGCACGCTGCGATCGGCGGTCTCCACGTACAACAGTTCCGTCGGGCCGAGGCGTGCGACCTCATCGATGATCTGATCAGCGCGTACATCGCGCAGAACGAAATGACCGGTCGAGAGCTCCGCGACGGCGATGACCGCGGCCGAGTCGTCACCGGCTTCCGTGAACGCGATGGCCGCGAGGTGATTTGAGGCTGCTTCGTCGAGCAGGGATTCGTCGACGAGCGTGCCCGGCGTGAGCACGCGGGTGACCGCGCGGTCGACGACGCCCTTGGCGTCCTTCGGGTCCTGGATCTGATCACACACCGCGACGCGATAACCCTGGCCGAGGAGTCGAGCGATGTAGTTTTCGGCCGCATGGTGGGGCACGCCCGCCATGGG
Source organism: Planctomycetota bacterium (assembly GCA_039029515.1). Taxonomy (GTDB): domain Bacteria; phylum Planctomycetota; class Phycisphaerae; order Phycisphaerales; family SM1A02; genus JBCCFX01. Next base: position 2,168 of record JBCCFX010000099.1, on the reverse strand, counting down.
GATGCCAGTGGAACGCTGGGTGAGGGTCAGGCCGAGGACTTCGTGGACGGTTTTCGCGTCCTCATCAAACATCTCGTAGAAGTCGCCCATCCTGAAGAAGAGGACGCACTCGGGATGCTGGGCCTTGAACCGTCGATATTGCCGCATCGCTGGCGTGTCCCGCGGATCCGATGAGGATCGACGGCCCCGCGAAGCGGGGTTGGCCGTGGAGCCGGATGTGGCGGACTGATTGGCCATCGGAGGCAAAGGTACAAAAAAGGCTCAGGGTTTTTGCGTCCCTGAGCCGGTGCGAAGCGAAGTGGAGCAGATGAGACTCGAACTCACAACCTCCTCGATGCGACCGAGGCGCTCTCCCAATTGAGCTACTGCCCCAAGCAGGTCGGGCACCGGGGTGCTCGACGGGACGGGGATGATACCCGTTTCCGGCACATGTGGCCACTGTGAAGGCGAATCGAGGCGGGCGTGATCGAGCACGATGGGCGACGAGGAACGGCACGGATGTGGTGTCTATAGTTCGCCCCCAATCGGTGCACCGGAAACTTTTTTTCTTAGGACGGGACCCATGATCAGCGGAACAAACCCAACCCCCGGCGCCGTGGACGACGTCGTCCGCGTGCTCCGAATCCTCGCCGATAACACGCGCGTTCGCGTGCTGATGTTGCTTCGCTCCGGCGAGCTGAACGTGAGCGCTCTGTGCGATCGTCTTGACCTCGCACAGCCCACGGTCAGCCATCACCTTGGCCTCCTCCGGACGGTCGGCCTCGTGTACAACCGTCGAGCCGGCAAGCAGATCTTCTACGCACTCAGCCCAGAGACGGTCTCGGTGCTCGACAACGGCGAAGGTCTGTCAATCGACACGGGCACCATCAAGATGATGATCCACCCTGTGGACGCTCCCCATGGCACGGCGGGCACCAATGGCCACGCCAATGGCCAAGCCAACGGCCATGCGACCAATGGAGCACTGGCAGGCACTGGCAACGCCGCCACGACGCTCTGATCCGATCCATTCTTCGTTCCCGTATACTCCCCGGCTTCGCGCTTCGATGCGTGGAGCCGGGTTTTTTGTTGGTCGAGTACCAAGGAGATGGCACGCATGGAATCAGGAACGCTGCTGCTGCTCGCTGGGTACATCGTCGTGATTCTCATGGCGTCGCTGGTCGGCGGGTGGCTCCCGATGATGGTGACGTTGACGCATCGCCGGGTTGAATTCGCGATCAGCTTCATCAGCGGGATGATGCTGGGCATCGGCCTGCTGCATCTGCTGCCGCATGCGTTGATGGAAATCGATGTCACGGACGCGCACGGCGCGGTCGGGACCATCATGCTCTGGTTCATCGCCGGCTTACTGCTGATGTTCTTCCTCGAACGCTTCTTCTGCTATCACCATCACGATGCGCCGGGTGACGATGAGCACGACCACGATCACAGCCAGCGCGCCGATCATGATCATGCTCACGACCACAGCATTACCTGGGCAGGGGCGCTGATCGGCTTGACGATCCACAGCATCATTGGCGGCATTGCGTTGGCGGCGAGCGTGGAAGCCGACCGTCACGGCGCGACCGGCATCGGCTGGTGGGGCGTCGGGACGTTCCTCGTCATTGCGCTGCACAAGCCATTCGACGCGTTGACGATTCTCACCCTCATGCGCGTTCGCGAAAAGACCACGCTCAAGTGTCATCTCGTCAACGTCGCATTCAGCCTCGCGATTCCAGTCGGCGTCATCCTGTTTTACCTCGGGATGAGCGGCAGTGGCAGCGCGGGGCATGGCTACATCGCGGCGGCGCTGGCGTTCTCAGCCGGGACGTTCGTGTGCATCGCGTTGAGCGATCTGCTGCCGGAACTGAAGTTTCACAACCACGATCGCTACGCGCTGTCGGCATCTTTGCTGATCGGACTGGCGCTGGCCTTCGGCATCGCCAAGATGGAAGCGAGCACGCACGATCACAGTCATCACGGCCATGATCATGCTGGTCATGATCATGCTGGTCACGATCATTAAGAAGCCATGAGCCATGAGCCATGAGCCATGAGGGATGAGCGATTCGGGATTGGGGACTCGCGATCAGGGCTGGGAATACGATTCCCCGCCAACAGCCAACAGCCAACAGCCAACAGCCAACAGCCAACAGCCAACAGCCAACAGCCAACAGCCAACAGCCAAC
>JBCCFX010000098.1:0-13883 GCA_039029515.1 Planctomycetota bacterium | reverse complement strand
TCGCGATCATCGCACCATTAATGGGCTGGCGCTTGCGGTGCTTTTTCAGCATGTCCAGGAAGCCGGTCCAGCCCGCGCTGTCAGCGCTGGCATCGCTGTCCTGGGTGGAGTTCCTTCGTGATCGGCGAATCGGCATCATCCGCGGCAAGCATCACGACGTTGGGGTCGATGCCCGCCTCACGCAGCACATCTCGGGCGATCTCGACCGTGATGGCCACCGGAAGAATGGCGCCCGGATGCGGCTTCATGATCACCGCATTGCCCGTCATCAGGCTCGCGAACAACCCCGGATAACTGTTCCACGTGGGGAACGTCGAGCACGCGATATTCGCAGACACGCCGCGCGGCACGGCGCGGTACTTCTTGTTCAGCGTCACGGTGTCTGTCTTGGAGACGCGCTTTTCCCAGACAACTGAATCCGGCACGCGCGACAATTCGTCATACGCATATGCGACCGCTTCGAGGCCGCGATCCTGCGCGTGCGGACCGCCCGCCTGGAACGACATCATGAATCCCTGTCCGGTCGTATGCATGACAGCATTCGCCATCTCGAAACTGCGCTTATTCAGGCGATGGAGAATCTCGAGGCAGACGCCGGCACGTTCGTCGATCGACTTGCTCGACCACGTGGTCATCGCCGAGTGCGCGGCGGTCACGACCGTGTCGATGTTGACCTTGGGATACGAAATACCAAGATCCATGCCGTACGGCGATCGCTCCGAGCCGACCGTTCCGACCGTGCCCGGCTGATCAAGGTCACACGTCGAGTTCAGACGCGCATCGAACGCGGCCTGACCGTCCTTCCGTGCCGTCTCGCCGTAGATCTTGCCGCTCGGCACCTCGGGATAGGCGCTCCAGTAGGTTCGCTCATGTATCGCCGTGCACGCTCGTTCGAGGAGTTCACGGTGGCGATCGAAGAATTCCGACATGGGTAGAGTTCCTTTTCGACGTGGGTGCGCAAGCCACATGGTATGCGAGCCGGTTCACCGTTGCATCTCGCGTGGGCGAAAAGTCCCCAGCAGCATCGGGAGGACCAGCACCGCGCCACACATCGTCGCCAGGCTGCCAATCACGAGCACCGCGCCGAGACTCTGAAGGCCACGGTGCGACGCCAGCAGCAGCGTCCCGAACCCGAGCGTGGTCGTGAGCGATGTGGTGAGGATCGCCCGGCCTGTCGATCCGAGTACTTCACTGCGTCCACCGCCTTCGCGCCGACGATGGACAACATGCACACCGTTATCGACGCCGATGCCGATCAGAATCGGAATCGCGAAGAAGTTCGCGAGATTGAATGACACGCCCAGCAATGACATCGCCTCGAGCAGCCACACCATGCCGAGCGCGGTTGGGATCAGTGAAAGCAGCGTGTATCGAATCGATCGAAAATCAAGTCCGATGAACAGCACGACGAATGCCGCTGCGAAGAGAATCGCCCGACTGAATGCAGCGCGCATATCGTGCAGTGATGCGAGGTGCGTCATCGGCACGCCGGTCGCGTCGGCATCGATCGCTTCGAGATCGGCGACGAAATGCTCCAGCTGCTCCACATCCCAGATATCGCCACGAGGATGCACCATTGCGAGCAGGCGGCCATCATCGCTCACATACAGCGATCGTGCGATCGCCGGCAACGCATCGCGCCACGAGCGCATCGATCCATCGAGAATCAACCGAGCGCGATCAAGCTCATCGCGCAACGCCTCGGTGATCATCGCTGGTGTGCGCCCGCGCTCCGGTGCCGACCGCGCGAAGGTAATCCCCTGACGCAACGACTCCAGCGAAGACGCCATCGTGTCCTGTCCCGGCAGATCCATCTCAGCCGCACGATCCAGGCCTTCAAGCACACCCATCCACGTTTCATCCGTGGGCCATTGTGCATCGTCGCTTTGAACTTCAGGCATTGTCAGCAGCACGTTGAGAACGCCCGAAGCATCGGCCCCTGATCGCGGTGCGAATCGTTGTACGCTGCGAACCTCACTCACCGAAGACATTGTGCTCGCATCGGCCACAATTCGATCGAGCGCTTCAAGGTCGTCGGCGATGATCGCACCAAACCAGATCGAATTCGCATCATCATCGATCATCCGCTGCTGCCATTCGACTGATTCAAGCCCGGTCGGCTGGAGTTTGAGCAGGTTCGTTTCGAAGTGGAGGCGACGCAGTGATGGAATCAACGCAAGCGTGAGCAGCGCCATCGCGCAGAGCGCGATGATCTGCGTACGTCGTTTCGGCACACGAGTCCGCCCTATGATTGACCGGTCGCGCGATGCGACACTCGTTCGCTGATCATGCACCGCCAGACCTGCGGGCAAGATGGTGAGCATCGCCAGCAGGCACAGCAGCAGGCCGATGCCCGCAATCAGGCCGAGTTCGCGCAATCCACGGAAATCGCCGAGCATCGTCCCGAAGAATGCCATCGCCGATGTCGCCGCCCCGGTGATGTTGCCGCGTCCAGCGGTCAGCATCGCACGCCGAATCGCGCGTGCACGGTCGTGTTGCGTGCGAAACTCGGCATACCGGCTGATCGAGTGCACACCGAAGTCAATGCCGACACCGACAAGCACCAGCGTGAAGACCATGCTGAGGAGGTTCAGATGCCCCACGACAACGGTCGTGACGCCAATCGTCCATGCCATACCCAGCAGCAGTGCGCCAACCGCCCAGAGCGGGCGCACGATCCCTTTGAACATCACCATGAACAGGATCGTCACCAGCACGATGGCAAGTACCGATGCTCGCGTCATATCGCGCGTGCTGGCGCGGAGTTCATCATCCTGCAGGACCGGTTTGCCCGTGAGGCCGATCTCAACTGACGGAAATGATGATCGCTGGACCTCGATGATGGATCGCATGGACGCCAGCGGACCGGCGAGTGATTCCAGCGTCGAATAATCGCTCGTTGCATCGACACGAATGAAATACAGATCACCCGACGAGGACGTCAGAAATTCGCGCTGTGGCAGCGGGATGATCTGTTGCCCATCGACGACCGCGCTGATGTACCAGCCGAGCAGCGCACGAGCTTCGCCGATCCGCGGAACGCCGTTGGGTGTGTCGACCAGCAAGGCCGCCGCACGTTCAACCAACGCGGTGCTCGTCGTCGGTGCCTCGATCGACGACAGCGCTATGCACTGCTCGATGAATGCAGCACGTTCATCCTCTGTCATGCGATGCCAGGCATAGCGCAACTGCTCTTCCGGTTCAATCGTCGCGTACACCGCGTCCACGCCATCGACGTGCTGCACCTGCTCCGCCACGTGGACGACACATGCACGCGCAGCGGCGTGGTCATCGTTCGCATCAATCACAATGAGAATGTGTTCGAGCTCACCGAAGATATCCAGAAACGCCGCGTATTTCTGCATATACGGCCGGTCGGCGTCAATCAACGCATTGGGATCGGAGTTGACGTCCAGCCGAGACCATGCAAGCAGTCCGGACACGATGGCCAGGATGATGCCGATCGCTAGGACGAGGCGCGGTGCGCGGAGTGCGATGGTCGTGAGCAGTCCCAGAATGCGGTTTCGCATGAAGAGCCTCGTCGCCGTCGCGGTGTCCACGCTCGCGAAGGATGAAGGCATATTCTACTGCGATCGCCTCGTCCTGCCGGCGAAACAGCGCGCATGCAAAGGCCCGGCGCATGATGTCAACCACACGCCGGGCCGAGATGAACGCGACTCTGTCTGATCAGCCCTGAACCTTCGCCCAGTGCGCATCGGCCTTGCGGGTCAGATCGTACTCATCACCGTCATTCCACAACTCGAGCGCATCGACGCCCGGGTTGCGCAGGAACAGCATGAGACGATTGTTGACGATCTTGAAGTTGCGCGGGTCGACCGGGAACTTGTCTTCGACGGCCATGCCAAACGCGCACCAGCCGCCGTACGCGGGGACGTACTTCGCCGGATTCGAATCGAACGCGTGCTTCGCGTCCGCGGACACAAAGTGGTACGTCACGCCGTCATGAGTTGATGCGAATTTCGGATCGCCAAGGACGGCATCGTTGACCGCGAAGTATGCGACCGGGCAGTAGCCGTCGAGTGCCACGCCGCTTGCGGGCAGGTTCTTCGCGTTGTGATACGCGTAGCTCGTGCCTGTCACCGGCGTCGCAGCGGCCTGCGTGGTGGCCGTCGTCTCGCAGCCGGTCAGCACCGTGACAATTGAAACGGCGAGGATTGCGGTTGTCAGAATGGGCTTCATTAGAATGCTCCTGTTGGTACGACCTGAATTCACGGTCGTGATGGTGTGGTGATGTGTTTGTGAAACGTGATGGCGAGCGATGTCCGTCATGCCAATGCTGCCTGTGGTTCAGGCGCATTGAGTCCGACGACGACCATGACCGCCGCACCGTTCAGCCAGTAGAACCAGGCATCAAGCCCCTGAAATCCAAGGACGAACGGCATGACGAGGAATGTGATGCCAACCAGGGCATCAACACCGACGTGGACTGGATACGGCAGGACACGAACGATGCCGAGTTTGTGATCGGTCAGGATGGTGAGGGAGAGCGCGGCGATGCCGGCACCGACACCAAGCCAAAGCGCGAACGGGCTGGGCTCACCGAGTCCGAGGATGAACGGCGCGGCCATGAGGACCAGCGCGACGGGGTAATCGAGTAATGCGTGAATGTCTTTGGTGATGAATCGAGGGTTCATGGTGATACTCTTCGTTGATGCTGCAGGTATCGCGCAGACCGCGTGTTGGCCGTCGCTGATGCACGGATAGCAATGCCACGACTCGACGACATGCGAACACGGTTCGCGATACCAACGGCGTCAGCGCAGCGCGCGGTCAGGCGAATGAAATTCGTTGGAACGATCGGCACATGCGTGCGATGCCAATATCAACCGTCGCAACGGACTGATAAAGAGTCACCGCACGGGTTGCCCGCAGGTCAGAAGAGCGTCAGACCCATGCCGTTCAGCGCCGCCTGCAGAGGATCTCTGCGGTCGTTGCGGGCTGAGTGAGTGATGTGCTGTTTGAAGAGCATGTCAGTATCCAGATCAACTGCACCTTGGATGCAGTGACTCGTCGGCGGTTACAACCGACCGGAGAGATTTTCTATTTCGTCGCGTACGACGAATTCATGGCGTTCAGATCCCGGCCACGACCGCCACGGAAGCCGGTCGAACGCCTGTGTGCGTGCGGGCCAACGGCGAGCCGGCCCGGCAGTTGCCAGGGTCGCGACCGCCCCGCTACCATCGGCACCGAAGCGCCCGTAGCTCAGCTGGATAGAGCATCGGTTTCCTAAACCGGAGGTCGCAGGTTCGAGTCCTGCCGGGCGCGCTTCACGCCATCTCCACGCTCGCCGTTGTCGGGACCGACAACGCTCGACGCGATCCCGGCAGCAGCATGATCAACCGATACATCGCCGGCACGAAGAGGATCGCAAGGATCGTCGCGCCGGTGATGCCGCCCGCCATGACGATCGCCAGAGACGGCCAGAAATCACCGCCGGTGAAGATGAGCAACGGCAGGAATCCGCCGACCGTCGTCAAGGTCGTCGAGACGACGTGACGCAGACAGGTCATGACGGCCTCAGCGAGACCGGCGACATCACCGCGCGACGCCGTCGGATGCGCGCGGATTGTCGAGATCACCACGATGCTGTCGTTCAGCGCAACGCCAATCAGACCGAGCACGCCCAGAATCGTATTGAAGCTGACCGGGAAGCCGATCGACCATGTCGCAAGGAAACCGAGTCCGACGGATTGAAATGCGACCAGACCAAGCACGACGGCAAGCAACACACTTCGAAACGTCAGCACGAGCGTGGCGATCGCCACGGTGATGATGATCGGCATGTACTTCTTGAGGTTGCCGACGGCATCGGAATCCTGTTCCGCCGCCCCGCCGATGCCGAGTCGATACCCCGCGGGCAGCGTGAAGCCTTCCGCTTCGAGCGATGCCAGGACATCGTTGCCGACATCGATCGGCAATGCGCCGGGTCGTGTGTACGCGGAGATGAAATTGCTGCGCTCGCCATCAAGCCGGGTGATCGTGCCGCGCTCCGGACGCAGCGTGACGTCCGCGAGCGCCGTCAACGGCACCCAATCGCCCATCGGTGTCGACAACGGCGTCGATGCGATTGCGGTGATATCACCACGCTGATCATCGGCAAGCTGCACACGGACCGGAATTTCTTCCAGCTGCTCGAGCACCGTGCCGCCGACCGCTCCTTCGTATGCCGCATTGACCTGCTCACTGATGTCCGTTAGGGAAAGACCCGCGAGCCGCGCTTCATCCTCATCGGCATCGATCCACAACTTGGGATCCGCACGTTCGAATGACATCTGCGTTTCCAGCACATCCGGATGGCGATGCAGCGCGAGGCGCATCTCCTCACCCAATGTCTGCAGCACATCCGTATCGGGACCAAAGATCTGATACTCGATGTCCGACACGACCGGCGGTCCCTGACCGAATGACCGCACGAGCACTTGCGCATCCGGCATGGACTCTCGTAACTGCGTTTGCAGCACGGACACGAGCTGCTTGGTGGCATCGGCGGATGTCGTCTCCACGATACCCTGCGCGTATCCGGTCGCGCCGTCCTTGTCCATAATCAGGTTGTACCAGACGGTCGGAAAACTCCCGCCAACCAGCCAGTGCACGCGCGTGACATCATCGTGTTCTCGAATCAGCGCTTCGGCGTCGGATACTGCATCGGCAGTGGTCGCGAGTGAACTCTCATTCGATGTCCAGATCTGCACATGGAACAGATTGCGATCCACCGGCGGGAAGAACTCATCGCCAAGCGTTCGCGACAGGATAAACCCCGACAACGGCAGAAACATCGCGAGGGCAATCGCCGCCGCAGGCATGGAGAACAACCGACGGAACATGGACTCAAGCAGCACCGCAGCGCGCTGACTCGTCACGCCGTCACGCCACCAGCGCTGTTCACGCGCAGCACGCGGGCGTACGAAGAGTCCGGCCAGCGCCGCGATCACCGTCAGCGAGATCATGTACGAGAACACGACGGCGAACATCACGCTCTGGCCGATCGAGCCAACAAAGTCGCCGCCACCGCCAGGCAACAGCATGATCGGTGCGAACGCGAGCACGGTCGTCAACGTCGATGCGCCAAGCGGGCCCACGAGCATACGAACGGCACCAGCAACGGCATCGATTGGCGATGCGCCTTGACGTCGTCGGTGCGAGACTTCATCAGTGACCACAATGGCGTTGTCGATGAGCAGTCCGAGCGCGATGATCATGCCGAAGATCGACATCTGATGCAGACTGTTTCCGCTCGCCTGAATCGCGAAGAGGGTGAGACAGACCACGATCGGAAGTGCGGTTCCGACAATCAATGCCTGCCGGAATCCCAGTGTGAGCCAGATGACGAAGATGATGACCATCGCACCGGCGAGGAGGTTCCCGCCGAGTTCCTGAAGCCGTCCGGTCGTGTAGACCTCTTGTTCAAAGACGACATCAACCGTCAGGCCGCCGCCGTGAAGCGTTCGAAACGCGTTTAGGCGTTCCATCGCCGCTGCGCCCCAGACGTCAGTGCGCGCGGTGCGGTTCATACGGGCGCCAATGAAGACCGCGCGCTCGCCATCAACGCGACCAATCGTGTCTGACGGTGTTCGAATATCTCGACGAACCGATGCGATGTCCCCGACGCGCACCACGCGACCGTCTTCATCCTCAAGGATCGGGATCTCAGAAATTCGATCTGCCGAGGACAATTCACCCCGGACTTCGATTGCCAACTCAGTCGACACCGCACGAACTGTTCCTGCCGCGCCTTTCGCATCCGCGCGCTGGATCGCCGCTGCGACGTCGGCCGCAGTCAGGCCGACATCCGCAAGGTCGGCGCGCGTCGTCGTCACCCGAAATTCTTCCGTGGCATCACCGTATACACGCACCAATTCGGTACCCGCGACCGTGCGTAGTTCATCGGCAAGCTGTTCGGCGAGTCGACTCTTCAAGCCGAGCGACCCGTCGTCATCCTCTTCACCGTGAATCGCAATGAGCAATGTGAATGCAACCGGATCACGCTTGTCATCCAGTTCCGGCGCGCCGGCTTCAGGCGGCAGCAGCGGCTGAACATCCGCAATACGATCTCGGATCTCGCTGAAGATCGGGACGTTCTCTTCCCAATCGACTTCGTCATTGAGTTCGATGGACAACACCGACATGCCGGCACGAGACGTCGAACGAATCTGTGTGATCGCTTCGATTTCCTGTAGCGATTCCTCCAGCGGATCCGTCACGAGCGCTTCCACACGCTCCGCCGAAGCACCCGGAAATGGTGTCAGGATGATCGGATTCCGATTGACGATGCGCGGATCTTCCAGCCGCGGCATAGTGCCGAATGCCGACAAACCTGCGACGAACGCTGCGGTGATCGTCACCCAGAGAAGATGACGATTGCGCAGGAACAGCGTTGACCATTCGATGTTTCGATCGGATCGCACGGATCAGTCTCCAGATCGTTCGCTGATGCGCACCGTCAGGCCGGGCACCAGGCGATGGCGGCCGGCGGCGACAATCAGATCACCTTCGTCGATCGGACCACGCACAAAAAGTCGCTCTGATTCGGTGTGCAACAGTTCCACCTCGCGACGCTCGATCGTACCGATCGACGATGCACTATCGCCCGGCGTGACGACGTACATCGCCCACAATCCGCGCACACTCTGAGACAGCGCGCTCGTCGGAACCCAGAAACCGCGCTCCTCGGTAACACGACGCAGTGACAGCTCCGCGATGTCACCGACACGAATACCGTTCAGTTGAGTATCGAGCACGATGCGCGCTTCGACTGTGCGCATGCCGCGCTCCCGGGTCGGAAGCAATGACTTGATCGTGCCGCGAACGATTCGGCCCTGCACGGCGACATCCACTTCATCACCGATCAACACTTCTCGGGCTGCGCCGCCCGCGAGACCAATCCGCGCCTCTGGTCGCTGTCGTTCCAGCAACGTCACCACTGCGGCACCGGATGGCACGACATCACCGAGGTCGGCATCGCGCCGCGCGATGACCGCGTCAAACGGAGCAACGATCGTGCTCTTGCCGATCTCCACATCGATCGCATTCAGGTCAGCCCGCGCTCGGTTCAGGCGTGCCGACGCCGCGTCAGACGCTTTCATGGCATCATCGATCTCCTGCGGATTCGCAGCGCCGCGCTTCGAGACATCGCGAATGCGCTGCAGCGTCGATTCCGCGAGATCAGCGTTTGCCTGCGCTTCGTTCATCGCTGCGACGAACTGCTCGCGCTGCGCTTCGAGCCGCAACGTATCCAGCACAGCGATGATGTCGCCGGCATTGACGGTGTCGCCGTCGTCACCATTGATCGCCGCAATGCGCCCACCAAGCTCGAACGCCAATTCGACCTGCTGATGTGCTTCGATTCGCCCGACGTAGATGCGCGACCTCTCAAACGAATCGGTCCACTCGATGGTCATCGTTTCCACGTCCATCGGCGCTGCGGTATCCGATGCAACCGCGTCTGTTGTCGACGGCGATGAGAACAGTCGAACGGCGCCCAGTGCGGTGCCGACGAGGCCAATGATGACGACCGTGCCTACGAGTCGAATTACCGTTCCCCGGGTCATGATGCGCTCCGATCATTCGAATCCGCCAGTGACTGCCGGATCAAGGTTCGCGTAGACGCCAGCACCTGCTCGCGTAATTGGGTGTCGTTGATTGACCGCGCTAGGGTCAGGCCGCCCATGCAGGCTGCCACGAGACCCAATGCGACCGCGTGCTGATCCGGGTCGAGATGACTCTCGATCTCATCCCGCCATCCACGGCACGCTTCTTCAAACACTTCGCGCGGTTTATGTCCCATCCGGCTGAGTTCCGACATCAACGCCGGTGCCGGACAACCGTTCTCGATTGCCTCAAGGTGTTCTAGGCTGAGGTACCGATCGCAGACGGCGATCACGTATTCGAGCCCACCGAGATGCTCAAGGCCGACGGATCGATGTGAGTTCTCTTCGCTGAGCGCCCACGCAATTGCGGCGGCGAGCAGTTCTTCCTTGTCATCGAAGTGGGCATAGAACCCGCCGTGCGTCAGGCCGGCTTCCTTCATGATCGCGGTGATACCACTGCCACCGAAGCCCTCGCGACGGAAGAGCCGCCCCGCCGCTTCGAGGATGCGCTCGCGAGTCGCCTGCTTGTGATCGGGTGCATATCGCATGGGTGAATCCAGATGCCGGACCGTAGTATGATGTTCGTCATACTATGGAATCTGGATTCAGAGGATGCACGTCCGAGAATCGAATTTTGTGACAAATCGACCTTCTCGGCCCCGAAACAGCTTTCGACGACGACCGGCACGTGGATGCGGAATTCGCTGTGGGCTGTGGGCTGTGGGAATCCTATTCGCGAATCCCGAATCGCTTATCCCTTCTGGCACATCCCTTTGCCCTTTTCCCTCTTCCCTCTTCGCTCTTCGCTCGTCGCTTCCTAATACTCCACACTCACGCCGATGAAGGCAAAGCCATCGAGATCGTCATCACCGTTGTCGACCTCGGTCGCATCGCCCAGCAGCAAGCCGGTGACGCCTGCGCGCATGGTGATGTCGCCATACGGACCGCTGTGCAACGGGAACTCCACCACCGCACCGAGTGACAGATAGCCGAACGTGTCGTCGCTGTCGTCCACGTAGTAGTCATCGAGACTCAACCCGACCTCAAAGGGGAATGACAGCGTCCAGTCATCCTCGTTCAGGTCAAACGTCGGTCCGCCGCTGATACCGAGGAAGATCGCTTCATCATCGGCCACGTTGGAGTTGTCCAGCTCCAACGCCAACTCGAGCGAGATGTCACCGAACACGGCATCGACCCACGAATCATCCGGGACGTCATACGTCCCGATCAGCGCTACCTCGTGCACGGTCTCCGTATCACTGTTTGGATATGTGTACACGGTGTACGTGACGCCAAGCTCGACAGTTTCCCACGACAGCGTTGCGCCGCCGTAGAAGTCCGCTTCGTACCAGATGTCTTTCCCGTTGTCGGTTGCATCGGTCTGCGCTTCGTGCAGCGCATTCCAGGTGCCGAAGAACAGATCGAGATCGGGCTCGTTCAGAAACGTCATGCCTTCACGAATTGCCACGCCCACTTCAGCGTATGGCTGCACAATGAGCTCGCTGTCCTCGTCGCGGTACCCGCGGAAGTATGAAGCAGATGTCAGGTCCGCACCAAGTTCGAGGCTGATGCGTCCGCTGTTGACCTCATCCTGCGCCCGGGCACTGAGCACCATGGAAGCACTGAGCACAACCGCAAGCATCACGCTCGCCAACGTGCGTTGCCATGAACCATCGGTTGGTGCGCTCGTCGTCGTGGCCATGCTGTATCTCGCTGATGATGCATTTATGTTATCGGACCATGATCTGCCGCCCGACAGTGCATCGTCGTCCATCATGACAACGCGATTGAGCGGAACCCGTTGGATCACCTGGACCACCAAGCCGCATCATGCCGGAACCGCCGATTCTGCGGCCAGCGCTCAACTCGGCGTGCTCACGGACCGATCGAGCCGGTTGTACCCGGCAGCATCGTCTGCCGGCGGCGATTTCCCGTCCTCACGCTCACATCGAGGCTTCGCTATGACCGCCGATCACCGTCTGCTGATCCTGGATCATCAACTCTGGCGGTCAGAGCATCTCGCAAAGCTCGCTCGCAAGAACGGCATCGAAGACGTTCAGATCGTCACGACCCTCGATGCCATTGCCGAGGCACTCACCGACGAGCGACCGACCACGATCTTCGCGGATGCGACGCTCGGCGACGCCGATCTCGATGGCGTGATTGCGGCGTGCGACACGGCGACCGGACCAGTCCGGCTGACACTGCTCAGTTCGCCATGTGCCACAACGGTGGCACGGTGCGCACAGCGCATGGTGCACCACGCAATCGACTGCCGAATCGTACCCACCGAGAGCGATCAACCCGATGTCATCGAGTGTCTTGACTCGGTGATGCGCTCCATTCCCGTCGCACTGCCCTCATCAGATGAAACCGCCGCACCGAACGTGTCATCATCCACTCACACCGCGAACGACCTTGCCCGCGATCGACGCATTCGCCTGATCATCGTCGGCGCTGGCCCGACCGACGGCCCGATTGTTCGCTCGATGCTCGAAAATCTCAGTGCTGCCATCAATGCACCGATGCTGATCGCCATGCCGACCGCCGGTCCCATCGGTGAGGCGGTCGCGACATCACTTGCGGCCAGTACGAAGCTCAACGTCTCGACGGCCGCCAACGGTGCGTTCATTCGCAGCGGCAACATCCTGATGACGCCGGGCGATTCGCGACTCGGTATCCGGACGGTGATGAACCTCCCGGCATGTGATGTAACCATCGACGATTGCGAAACCAACACGCTGGCTTCGCTGATCGACAGTGTCCCCGATTACGTTCGTCGAGATACGCTGGTTGTCGTGACGCCCTCAGTCGTCGCAGAAGTCCGGGACGCATGCACGAAGCTCTGTACCGATGATGGATGTGTGATCGGCGTCATACCGACGGATGGTGTGACGACTGAGACCATCTCGTCTGGCGTCACCGAGCAGTGGTTTACGCCTGAAGATCTCGGTCACGCGATTGCGTCATCGACCGATGCTCGTCGCGCCGCGTAGCATTCCAAAGACAGCGCCGGCCAAAACGAAAAAGCGGGCCACGCTGTGCGTGACCCGCTGAATGCTCAATAGGCGTTCGAGACGGTCAGTGACGTCGTCGACGTCGCCCACCGCATGCGGCGGTCGCAAGCGCGATGAGTCCGAGACCACCTGGCGCGGGAATCGCGCCGCCGGACGAGATCACAATTCGTGATGAATCATCTCCCGAGATGCTATCGGAGATGTCTCCGAAGTCACCGATGCCCGGCGGGATACCATCAATATCGATGCCCATCTTGTCGGGCGTTTCGATATCGGTGATCCATTCCACGAAGATGCTCTTGTAGATGGAGTGACGTTGCGCGGTCGCGTTTTCGTCGTCATCATCCTCGTTGGTACGCGGATCATCGGGCAGACCATGAATAATCGGCCAATGCGGCAGTTCGATGATCGGCCAATGTCCTTCGAGATCGATCGGCGGTTCTTCGCCGGCCTGCGCTGTCGCGGTGAACGTACAACACGCGACAAACGCAAGAAGGAGTGACCAGGTTGAAAGGTGTCGTTGCATCGAAGCAACCTCCCTAGTTCTTGCTGATGAATCGACCAGTCTGGAGAATCTTCCAGCCACAGTCTCGGAAACGGGGGAAACGCGAGACGACGCCGAGGATCGCGTGAACGTCCTCGCTGTCGATGGGCCATTCGGACAGCGGAATGCCGCCGAATTCCTCCAACCGCTTCCGGCGGTCGTATTCCTTCGACCAGACGCGTTCGAGCAGCGCCCAGTTGCCGGTGCGCTGCGCAATGTCGCTCGCCTTCCCGGTAAACGTGGCCATCATCTGGAAGAAGTCATTGTCGTGCATCAGATGACGCTGCGCGATATTGCAGCCGAAGATGCACCACCATCCGAGACTCTCAAGCTGATCACCCTTCGGGTAACTCGGGGCATCGACGACATCGTCGAGTCCTGCCATGAGTTCCTCGATGACTGATCGTGCGGTTCGCTCACCGCGCTCGACGGCAAGTTCGAGCAGACCACCGTAGCACGTCGACGCAACGCCACGATAGGCGTCCACACCAACGGTGTCGGCAAGTGCTTCGTACAGCCGCTTGGATTCCTGAAGGTCGGTCTCGCCAGCAACGGCTGCGCTGTCGCTGTGTTCCGGCTCAACCTGAATGAGTCGACGATACGCGTTCCCGCGCACGTAATACGCATGCGCCAACGCCAATTGTTCGCGAGGCGAGGTCGGTGCGGTGACATCAAAGTGATGAATCAACTCGCTTGCCATCGCTCGTGCTTCGT
>JBCCFX010000097.1:0-13977 GCA_039029515.1 Planctomycetota bacterium | reverse complement strand
GGCCATATGGCTCGGCTCGACGACGATGATGAATCGTTCGTCGGAAGGCGTGCTCAACCCGCATTCTGCCGCCGTACGCCGTGACATACGAGGCATTGCTCTCGCGCGAATGCGGGTTCGGCGTCGCCGTGACCAGCTTCGCGGCTCAACTTCCCGGAGCGGGGGCACCATCTGCCGCGATGGGGTGCTCCATGCGGTGCCGTTCGTCTCTCGACGATTGTCAGCCGCGGCTCCCTTGGGGGAAGAACCGAGGATTGTAGACAACCGTGGTGATGCGTCAATGAGTGGAGGGTTCTGATCGGGGTTCGATTCCAATCAACTGACCTGCCTAGACTCCGCCATGCCATCCTCGCCTCGACACGCAGAACGACTCGGCGAGCTTGCGACCCATCTGCACGCATTGCCAGGCGTCTTTTCCACCGCGCAGTGGGGTGGTCGGGCCTTCAAAGTCGAATCCGCACCCGGGCGACGAAGCCGACCGAAAATGCTCGCGTTTCTTCGCCCCGATCCCGATGCCGGCGTAGTGCACCTCGCGTTCAAGCTTGAGCGAGCTCGGGCTGAGGCCGTGGTCGAGAAGTACGACTGGATCGAGCCGCACAGTTTTCGCACGCTCGGCGGTGCCGGATGGGTCGCTGCGTCGGTCCGAACGAAGCGCCATCAGGCCGCCGTCCTGAAGCTGCTCGACGAGTCTCGGACGCTCTATCCCGTCCGCGAAGATACACCGGCACCCGAGCCGACGCGGGCAATGCGCGGTACGTCGGACGAAGCACGCCGAATCGATCGGGTCATGGGGGAGATCAGTGACTGGCAGCCCGCCGACGATGATGGTGCCGATTGGAGTTGATCACGGTTCGGTGGTGGGGACCGGTTCGCGCCAGTGGTCCTGGATCACGCGGCGCATGGTCGGCGTCCGCTTGTTGAAGTTGCCCGCCCACCGCTGGCCGGGGAACCATTTCCAGAGAAAGGCGCCGACGACCGTGTCATCGTTTTCGATCGCACGCAATGCGGAACGCAGGCAACGTTCCTGAATGAGTTCAGCGTGTTCGCCGCCACGCTTGTACGCCCACGGTTCACGGGCGGCATTCGCGGAATCGTTGTAACCAAGCTCAGCGAGGATGACCTTCTTGCCATACTTCCCTGAATAGGTTCGGAGCTGCGTGAGCACACGCTCCCAACCAATATCGAGCTCACGCTCCGTCGGCAAGCGTTCATGGCCGACCAGCGGAAAATATCCTTGCACGCCGATCACATCCAGATCGTCCCAGAACGTCACGCGTTGATATGAATCCCAATTGGCTGCGTAGGTCAGTGGCGCATCGGTCCGCGCACGGATCTTGGCAATGATGTCGCGCCACTCGTCTTCGAACTGCACGGTTCGATCGAGCTCCGTTCCGACCGCGAACGCATCGGCGTCGTGCGAGAGTTCAGCGACATGCAGGATCCAGCGCTCGTAACTCTCGAAGAATCGATTCCATTCCTCTTCGGTCTCAAACTGAATCTCGCCGCGCCACGAGAACTTTGATCCCCAGTATGCGATGTGCGGCTTGATGAGAATCTTCAGGCCCAGCGCGTGCGCTTCTTCAATCGGGCGCCGAAGCCAGGTCGGATCCTGATACATCGTGTGCTGTGCCGGATCGGTGATTCGACCGTCGTTCCGGATGCCGCCGTACGGATGGATCGCGATCCAGTTCACGCCCATAGCTTTGAGTTCGGCCATGGTCGCGACCATCTCATCGCTTCCCCAGATCTGGCCGGAACCGGGGCAGGAGATCGTCATGCCTTGCACGATGCGATGCGCATCATTGGGCCGCGGCGTGCTGACGGCTGCGGACAAGACGCCGGCGATCAAGAGCAGGAACACAAAGGCAAGATGTCGCATGATGATGATCCTCCCGTGGCACGGACAGCACCATGATAGGGATCGATCAATCGCGATGACTTATTCCAGTTTCCGCGGCTGAACATCAGAAAAAGAGGCCTGACGAGTTGTGGTCCCGTCAGGCCTGACTTCGCGGTTGCGATCCCCCCAAAAGGAAGCCGCCGCACTGATTTCGACGTCGCGCTGGTTTACCAGGCACGCGCTGCCGGTTGGTCGATTTCGTCGATCGATCGTCGCGTCACGTCAACATCGGGCGGTGTAAACACCCGGGGTTGCACGACGGACGTCGCATCATCATCGTCATGGTGTGCTCGAATCACGTTGTGCGCGATCACGCCTGTACACGCGATCAACAGGATGAGCGTCGGAACCGTATTGGAACTTCGCCGTTTCATGACCACACTCCCTGGCACACTGTGGGAAGCGACCTGATCCGATCGCCCGCATTGCACCGTCGCCTGAATCATCGGGACGGGGAACGCAAACCGTTTCCACTCCCGCGCCCTGCTCTATGTACGGAATGGCAGGCGGGATCTTCGGTGGCCGGAGATTTTTCGTCGCGGCGAGCATTGGACGTCCGAGAATCGGACGTTTGTTCTGTCTCGCGGCTCAGGACGCGAGAATCGCACGAATGCGATCGCGCACATCGTCGTCGATCGTGAATTCGCAGGCTCGAATGTTTTCCATCAACTGTTCAGGTTTCGAAGCGCCAACGATCGTGCTGGTCAGTTCCGGGCGCCGCAGGCACCACGCCAGTGCGAGGTTGGAGAGCGGCACGCTCAAGCCGTCCGCGAGTTCCTGCAGGCGGCGTACGCGATCAAGGTTCTCATCGTTGAGACGGCCGCGAATGAACTGACCGCTCTTCTCATCGGCGGCGCGGCTGTCATCGGGAACGCCGTTGTTGTACTTGCCCGTCAACAACCCTTCACACAATGGTGAGAAGTTCACGATCCCCATCCCGTGCCGTTCACACATGGGAAAGACGTCGGCTTCCCAGTGTCGTTCGAGCATGTTGTAGAGCGGTTGATTGCTGACGGGACGATGCCAGTCATGTTCGTCGCACAGGCCGATCGCATCGTCGATCTGGCTCTCATTCCATTCGCTGACACCCCAATACAACACCTTGCCCTGATTGATCAGGTCATTCATCGCTCGACACGTCTCGACAAGCGGTGTGTTTTCGTCGTACCGATGACACTGGTACAAATCGATGTACTCCACATCGAGGCGGCGCAGTGACGCATGACACTGCTCCATGATGTGTTTCCGGCTCAACCCGCGATCATTGGCTTCAGGGAATGGCCAATCAGGATCGAACGGCCAGAAGACCTTGGTCGCAAGCACGTAGGTGTCACGACGAAACGGCGCAAGCGCTCTGCCGACGACGACCTCAGTCTGCCCGCGGCCGTACACGTTGGCGGTGTCAAAGAAATTCACACCGTTTTCGTACGCGGTTCGGTGCAGTGTGTCCGCGAGCGACTGATCGCCGTCGTTGAAGATGATCCAGGAACCGAGGCCGATCTCCGAGAGCTTGATTCCCCACGTGCCCAGTCGTCGGTACTTCATAATCGGCTGTCAGTCCTCTCGTGTGAGGCGGAGCACGAGGTCCGCCGGCAACGGATCCGGCACGCACGCGTCGAACTCGCATGGATGCCGGAGCCGCAATGATCTGTCAGGCCGGGCTCAAGGCACCGGCACGCCGTCGACGTCGGTCGCCGCAACACTCGACGGGGGTGAAACCGTATCCTCCGCGCCAGGCCGCGGTTCGGCAAGTCGTGGCAGAACCCCGGGCGATCCGCATTCAATCTGATTGAAAATCGCGCTGGTTCGCGACGATCGAGCGTGATCGGTGCCGGGTTCCGATCGTCTCCACGCGCTGCCGTCGTTTGGGTCCGATGTTGCCGGGTGCATCAGATAGACGCTGGCATCCCGTCCATCCGGCCAGTGGCCATCGCCGTGCAGGTTAACGTGACAGACGATTCGGCCCGACCCATCGAGCAACGTCAGCAGTTCATTCGTCACCGAAGGTGCGTTGGCGAGGCCGCCCCATTTGACCGGAAGTACGGGATACAGCGCAGTCGGTGACGTGTTGTCCGCGGCATCCCACGCATCACGAAATTCTGCCGCGGTGACTTGGCGGCCATTGATCAGAACCGCGACCTCGCCGGGATCAAGGTCAACAGAAAACGTACCCCAGGACGTTCGATCTTCGTCATCGAGGCGCCAGTTTCGAATAGCGATCGGCGCATCGCCGACGTTTGCGATCTCCACCCATTCTGTGGCACCCGCAGTCTCACGCGATGCGGGGTCGTACATGATCTCGGTGATCACGACACGCGGTGACGCGTCCGTCGTCTCGGGGATGGGCGACATCCACAATGCGACGACAGCGCCGACAGTTGCAGGAATCATAAAAAGCATTGTTTGTCATCTCCTGGCAAGGGATGACGCGTGGCGGCAGGACCCGTAGTGTACGCGATGTATGGCCGAGACACCTGACCATGACGCATCGTTTCATGATGACTGGCAGCACCCGACACCGGCGATGCTGTGTCAGGCGTATGCGCATGGCGTCTTTCCGATGTTTCATCCGGAAGAAGATGTGCTCGCGTGGTATAGCCCCGATCCGCGAGCGGTGATTCCGCTGGAGACGTTCCATGTGCCACGTACGCTCGGGCGCGAAGTCCGAAAGCAGCCGTTTCAGATTCGGAGCGACACCGCATTCGAGCTTGTGATGCGCGCGTGTGCGGATTCACGACCTGGCCGCGAATCGACATGGATCAATCAGGAACTCATCGACCTCTACGTCGCGCTGCATCAAGCCGGGGCGGCCCATTCGGTCGAGGCGTGGTTGGGCGACGAACTCGTTGGTGGTCTCTACGGCGTGCAGCTTGGCGGGGCGTACTTCGGTGAATCCATGTTCAGCCAGCCCGAAAAAGGCGGGACAAACGCATCCAAGATCTGCCTGGTCCACCTGGTGCACTGGCTCCGGCTTCGAGGGTTCACGCTCCTGGACACCCAGTTCACCACGCCGCATCTTGAGCGGTTCGGTTGCACGGAAATCCCACGGTTCTCATATCTCGAGCAACTTGATTGTGCGCTGGAGCGTCCGGTGTCCTGGGGCACGTTCGAATCCATGTAGAATGCCCGGCTTCGCTGCGAGCCGCGTCAGTTCGCGGGCGAGGGATTCGTCGTCTGGAGCATCATTGGTCATGGAATGCGGAATCGTCGGACTGCCGACCGTCGGCAAGACAACTCTGTTCAACTCGCTGACTGGCATGGGTGTCGGAGGATTCTCCGAGAAGCCGAATGTCGGTCTCGCGGACATCCCGGATCCGAGGCTTGGCGTCATCGCCGAATTCGTGCCGCCGGAGAAGATCCTGCACGCATCGTTGCGCCTCGTCGACATTCCGGGTGTTCCCGTCGGTTCCGATGCGAAGAAACTCAACGCATTCCTCGAGCACGTTCGTCAGGTGGATGGTCTGTTGCATGTCGTCAAGTGTTTCGACGATGGCATGGGGTGTGATCCTGCGGGCGACATCGAGAAGATGAACAGTGAACTTGTCCTCGCTGACATGGTTGTCGTGGACGGCGCGAAGGACAGGGCCACTCGTACTGCGCGGTCCGGCGATGCCGATGCGAAGGCTCGCGTCGCGCTGCTCGATCGGCTGGGCTCGGTCCTGGAAGAGGGGCTTCCGGTTCGTTCAATGATCGATCAGCTCAACGAGGGCGAGCAGCAGATGCTCAAGAGCTACGGACTTGTGACCGCAAAGCCGGTGCTCTATGTCGCGAACGTTGGCGAAGATCACGTGAGCGGGGACTCTGAATACGTCGCCAGCGTCCGGCAGGAAGCCGCCAACGCGGGGACGCAGGCGGTAGTGGTGTGTGCACAGCTCGAAGCTGAGCTCTCGGAACTGGAAGAGCCGGATCGAAGCGAAATGCTCGAATCACTTGGTCTCGCTGAACCGGCCATTGGGCCGCTGGCACGTGGCACGAACGAAGTCCTTGGCCTGACGACGTTTTACACCGCCGGCGAGAAGGAAGTGCGTGCGTGGTCGATCCCGATCGGCGCCTCAGCACCGGATGCCGCGGGTGCAATCCATTCGGACATCCAGCGTGGTTTCATCCGGGCGGAATGTTATTCGGTGGATGATCTGGTCCAGTACAAGACGGAAAAGGCGATTCGGGAAGCGGGCAAACTTCGCAGCGAAGGCAAGAACTACACCATGCAGGACGGCGACGTTGTGCACTTCCTGTTCAATGTCTGATCCCGGCGGGAGATACACACCAGAGCCGTAGACTGACGGGAGTTTGGAGGGGCTGACCGACTGCCGTCGATGGCCCTTTCGGGAGGCTCCTGTGCCCGCATCGACGACTGTCGCCGAGACCCGCCGGATTGCCTTCGGCATGTTCCATCGCCGCCTTGTGCTGCTCGCACTGGTGGTGCTTGTCGTTGTCGCAGTACTGTCCTTGCAGGTCATGCGCCTCACCGTGGTCGAAGGTGACACCCGGCGTGCCATCGCGGAGGCATCACTCGACCGCGTGACGTACCTTCCGACGTATCGCGGCCGGATCATCGATCGCCGCGGCAACGTGCTTGCCCGCGATCGGGCGAGCTATGAACTCGCGATCAGCTACGACGTGATCACCGGGGATTGGTCTCGGCAGCAGGCACGATTGCTGGCCCGAAAGGAAGCCGGGCGCGAGCCATGGTCGCGCATGAGCCGGTGGGATCGTCAGCGGCTGACGAATCAACATGTGGCGACATTCGAAGCCGAACGACAACAACTGTTCACGACGATCTGTCTGCTCGGCGATATCGACCGCGTGGAGTTGGATCAACGTCTGGACAAGATCAAGCGACGTGTCGAGTCCATGGCCGCGATTGTGCATGACCAGCAGCGACAGAAGGCCTTCAAGGCGTACGGTGGCGATGGTTCGTCATTCAAATTCAATCCGCGTCCGATCTTCGAACAGGAAGCGGCGCACACCGTTCTGACCAATCTGCGCGATGCTGTGGCGCTTGAATTCAATCGGATGGCGCGGGAACGCGACGGCATTCTTGAAGTACGTGATACGCGACGACGTGAATACCCGTGGAAGCGTGTCGAAGTTGAAGTCGACCGATCGACTTTGCCGCGCCCGCTGGCGAGCAATGAACGCGCGCGCCTGCCCGTTGTCGGTGTAGCCGACCATGTGCTTGGCCGTGTGCGCATCGGCGCGCGGGATGAGGACATCCGTCGACATCCGTTCCGAGACCTGCGCGATGGCTCGGTCAGCCTCGCGGGATATCGACCCGTTGGTGATGAAGTTGGAATCAGCGGACTTGAGTCGGCATTCGAAAGTCATCTGCGTGGCAAGTGGGGGCGTGTGATCGAGCACGTCGACACTGGTGACGAAGATCGCACGACACCGGAACCGGGTCGCGATCTGCAGATCACGCTCGACCTGATGTTGCAGGCGCGTATTCAGGCGATTCTCGATCCGTCCATCGGGTTGACGCGCGTGCAGCCGTGGCATCAGAACCCCGCGCTGCCTGTTGGCACGGCACTTCTCTCTTCGGTGGTCGTGATCGAGGTGGAGTCGGGGGAGGTCCTCGCGCTGGTCTGCAAGCCGACGATGGCAGATGCCGAGTTGATGTCTGACGATGACGTCAAGCGCACGTCGCCGTGGATCAATCGCGCAACTGAGGCGGTGTATCCGCCAGGTTCAATCATCAAACCACTTGTTCTGATTGCCGCAGCGAAGGATGCACTCCATGACCTGCATGATCCGATCGAGTGTACCGGTCATTACTTTGCCCAAGACAAGAGCGCTGCACGCTGCTGGATCTATCGTGAGAAATGGAACATGCAGACGCATGGTCCATTGTTCGCCAACGAAGCGATCGCGAAGTCATGCAATATCTTCTTCTACACACTCGCCGATCGACTGGGCATCGATCGACTGCTGTACTGGTACGAGCGATTCGGACTCGGTGAACCCCTCGACATCGGCCTGTTGGCACCTGCGCTGTATACCGATGATGAAGGCAAGATTCGTGAACGCTTTGTCGGCGAATCTGGCGGGTATCTGCCCACCGAGGCGCACATCCAGGAGATGGCCGATAAACAGTACTTGAATTTCACGAGTGTAATCCTCGGCATCGGTCAGGGACCGGTCACGTGGACACCGCTTCAGGCGGCGAATGCCTACGCGACGATCGCGCGAGGTGGCGTCACGCGCGATGCGACGTTGATTCCCTACGCAGGGCATCGCGAAGGTCGCTCGCGTGAAGACATTCCTATGAGCCGTGAGCTCACGAACATCACGCTCGATGGCCTTCGACTCGCCGTCACCGAAGGGACCGGGCATCGAATTGTCTACGGCGATGGTGACGAAGAACGAATCCTGCGCGCTCCGGGCGTTAGTACATGGGCCAAGACGGGGACTGCACAGTCGCCGCCATATCCGCTCGGCGACGTGGATGGCGATGGCAAGATTGACTACTCCAGGGAGTCGGTCGAGGTGATTCACGATCTGGATCACTCGTGGTTTGTCGGCCTCGTCGGGCCGCGCGATACGGATGTGCCGATGTATGCGATTGCCGTGATCGTTGAATACGGTGGGTCGGGAGGTCGGGTTGCGGGTCCGATCGCCGATCAGGTTATTCGAGCCCTGCAGGCGGAGCGATACCTACCAGACAGTTGAACCTGATCGTCCGGCGTTCACCGGACGACTGTGTCAGGGCTGACTGTACGAGCATCGAGAACAGCCATGAGTCAGATGACCGCTCCGCGGACCAATGCGCGATACTCGCCGGTGCAACTGCACCGCAATGCGCGCGCGCTGCATCTGTCTCACTTGCGCTGGCTCAACTTCGGCTGGATCGTCGTCCTCGCGGCGCTCCTGCTCAGCTTGCTCGGCATTGCCGCCATTGCCACGACCGAGCCCGGGTACGCACGGAAGCAGGCTGTCTTGCTGGTGCTCGCGCTCGGGAGTGCTGCGTTGGTCGCCGTTCCGCATTATCGCTGGATGCGACGCTTGAGCTACATTCTGCTCATCATCGGTATCCTGCTGCTGATATTCGTGCTGTTGCCATTCGTGCCTGAATCGATCGTTCGGCCGCGCAACGGTGCCCGGCGATGGATCAACCTCGTCGTCATGGACATGCAGCCGTCCGAACTCACCAAGCTGTTCTACATCTTTGCCCTCGCGACGTACCTCCGATTGCGCAAAGTGCATCGTCGGCTCTTCGGGCTGTTTGTACCGCTTGTGCTGACGTTCGTTCCAATGGCGTTGATTGTGGTCGAACCGGATCTTGGTACGGCACTGGTCTTCTTGCCTACGTTCTTCGCGATGATGGTCGCCGCCGGCGCCCGGCTGCGCCATATCGCCTTGATCGTGTTGATCGGCATGATGACTGCGCCAGCGATGTACCCGATTCTGCGCGATCATCAGAAGGAACGCATTCAGGCGCTGGTCTATCAGATTCGGGGTGATGATCGGTACATCAACGACATCGGCTATCAGGGCTACAAGGCGATGACGCTCGTCGGGGCCGGCGGTGTGAC
This sequence comes from Planctomycetota bacterium, assembly GCA_039029515.1. Taxonomy (GTDB): domain Bacteria; phylum Planctomycetota; class Phycisphaerae; order Phycisphaerales; family SM1A02; genus JBCCFX01. The sequence continues at coordinate 4,545 of JBCCFX010000097.1, read as the reverse complement.
CGGCGTCGGGCACGAGCACGCGCGCGATCTCATCCACTACAACAAACTTCCCGAAGAACACAACGACATGGTATTCGCAGTCATCGCATGTCGATGGGGCATGCTTGGAGCTGTTGCGACCTGGGCACTCTTCGGGCTCATGGCGATCGGCGGACTGCTCACAGCCGCAGTCTGTCGAGAACCGTTTGCGCGACTGGTGGTTGTCGGGGTCACCGCGGTCTTCCTCGCGCAAATGACGGTCAATACGGGCATGACGATCGGGCTGCTCCCGATTACGGGGATGACGCTACCATTCGTCAGCTACGGCGGATCCAGTCTGGTCTCTGCGTGGATCATGGTTGGTGTCGTCCTCAACATCGGATTGCGGCGAGAACGGAGCCTCATGCGCCAGGAAGCGTTCGAATTCAGTGACGAAGAGGACGATGCATGACCGATGCACCGTCGCCTCTCGCGCCGCCGGCTGAGTTCCTTCACGCCGCCGAACGGCTGAACATCGCGTTTGATCCGGGTGATCTTGATCGCCTCGGTCAGTACCTTGCGATGCTTCTGGACACCAACACGCGCTTCAACCTCACCGCGGTCACCGATGAAGTCACCGCGTGGACGCGCCACATTCTCGACAGCCTCGCGATCCTGCCGATTATTCGATCGATCGATGCGACGACTGTGCTCGATGTCGGTTCCGGCGGTGGACTGCCCGGCATCCCGCTTGCAATCGTGTGTCCGGATCTGCAGGTCACACTGCTGGAAGCGACCGGCAAGAAAGTCAGCTTCCTGCAATCCGTCATCGACGCTTTGGCACTGCCGAATGTACGTGTAGTCAATGATCGCGCGGAAACCGCCGCGCACGATCGCAACACACATCGTGCGACATATGACGTGGTGACCGCACGTGCCGTCGGACGACTCGCCGTGCTGCTGGAGATTACCGTGCCGTTCGCGCGAGAACAGGGATACGTCGTAGCGATCAAAGGGGAACGTGCGGGCGAAGAAGTTGATGAAGCGAAAGCCGCGCTGCATCTGCTTCATGCGCAGGTGACGCATACAATCCGAACCGAGACGTCGACGATCGTGGTGATTGAGAAGACACGGAAGACGCCGCGAACGTACCCTCGCCGACCCGGCGAGCCGAAGCGTGCGCCGCTCGGGATTGGCGCGAAGGCGAAGGACGGCGCATGAACGTCGACATCGAACAACTCCTGTCGACCGAAGGTGCCATCGCGCGGCGCCTTGATCGTTACGAAGCGCGACCCCAGCAGATGGAGATGGCCACCGCGGTCAGCGAAACGCTTGATCAGCGCGGCCGTCTCGTGATCGAAGCCGGTACTGGCGTCGGCAAATCATTTGCGTATCTGGTCCCAGCCATCAAACGCATCGTGGAGCACGAGGAACGCGTCGTCATCGTCACGCACACGATCAATCTGCAGGAACAGTTGATCGAAAAGGATATCCCGCTGCTCAATGCGGTTATCCCTGGTGAGTTCACGTCCGTCCTCGTCAAAGGACGAAACAACTACGTCTCACTCCGCCGGCTCAAACTGGCAAGCGAGCGGCAGGATCGTCTCTTCACCGATGATGAGTCCCGCCACGCGCTGCACACCGTGGAAGATTGGGCGTACACGACCACCGATGGCACGCGCAGTTCATTGCCGCAGTTGTCGCGTCCATCCGTGTGGGACTACGTGCAATCCGATTCACACAACTGCATGGGTCGAAAATGCCCGACGTTCAACAAGTGCTTCTATCAGGCGGCACGGCGACGGATGGAGAACGGTGATCTGCTTGTGTGCAATCACGCGTTGTTTTTCTCCGATCTCGCGTTGCGCGGCCAAGGTGTCGGATTCCTGCCGCCGTACGACCATGTGATCTTCGATGAGGCGCACCAGGCGGAGGATGTCGCGGCGGAGCACTTCGGCATCAGCTTGTCTGAAGCGCGCGTGATGCACCTGCTCAACCTGCTGTACAACGAGCGGAATCGGCGTGGTTTTCTCGCGACGCTTGCCTTGAAGGATGATGACGTCGCCGCCGTCGACCGTGCGATCAGGCAGACGCTGATCTGTCGAGACTGCGCGTCTGAGCAGATGGACGCACTCCTGCATTGGCAGGAAAGCGCTGCGCCACGCAATGGTCGAATCCGTGCTTCGAATATCGTCGAGAATGTGCTCTCGGAACCGATGGCCGAGCTTGGCCGGCTGCTGCGCGGATTGCGTGAGCGCGCGAAGCGAGAGGCCGATGAATTTGAACTGAACAGTTACGCGATGCGCGCGGATGACATCGCGCGTGAGCTTGGCTTGCTCCTCGCCCAGGATGTCGCAGGCTGCGTGTACTACCTCGATGCAGCGCCGGCTCAGCGTCGTGCGGGCCGATCACGCGGTCGACGAATCTCGCTCAAATGTGATGCCGTCGACGTGTCAGAGATCATGCGCGAACGGCTCTTCGGTCAGGAAGTCTCCGTGGTCCTGACCAGCGCGACGCTCGCGACGCGACCGAACGACTTCCAACACGTCACGTCCCGGCTTGGCTGTGAAGATGCGAAGACGATTCAGCTCGGAAGCCCGTTCATGCTCGCCGAACAGATGCGGGTGGTGATCGATAAGACGTTGCCCGCTCCGAATGATGATGGCTATGTCGAAGCGCTCGTACCGCGCATCGAGACGCTGATCCGCCGAACCGATGGCGGTGCGTTTGTGTTGTTCACCAGCTTCGCGATGCTCGACAAAGTCGCGCGAGCACTGCGGCCCAAGCTCATCGAAGATGGATTCTCCGTCCTTGTCCATGGTCAAGACGGCGCGCCGGGATTGCTCCTCAAACGATTCCGACAGGACGAGCGAGCGGTGCTGCTCGGCACGTCCAGCTTCTGGCAGGGTGTGGATGTCCGGGGTCGAGGCCTGAGAAATGTCATCATCACACGGCTGCCATTCGATGTGCCCGACCGACCGCTCATCGAGGCTCGGCACGAACGCATCCGTGAGCAGGGTGGTCATCCGTTCGTGGATGATCAGGTACCGAAAGCCGTGCTCCGGTTTCGACAGGGCATCGGCCGCCTGATTCGATCGGCGGATGATGAAGGCATCGTCGCGGTCCTCGATCCCCGTGTCGTCACCAAGGGGTATGGCCGGCTCTTCCTCGAAGCGCTGCCCGAGGGCGTGACGGTGGAGACGCTTGGCCAGGATCATGATGAAGTGCTCATGTGGGACATGTGATCGCGGACGGTGATTCGCTATCATGCCCGCGCGTGTGACTGAATTCACATCGCCATCGCGACACCACGAAGGGGAATCGAATGCTGGGGAAGGTTTTCAAGGCCTACGACATCCGTGCAACGTATCCGCGGCCGCTCAACGAGAAACTCGCCTGGCAGATTGGATACGGCACCGCGCGATACCTCATCGGCGAAGCGGAGGCCGCCGGTCACGATGACCCGATGATGCGTCACATCGTCGTCGGCCACGACATGCGCACGTCGTCGCCATCACTCTCCGATGCGCTCAAGCAGGGCATGATGGACTTCGGCGCGCACGTGATTGATGTCGGCAAGGTTGACACACCGTTCATCTACTTCGCGATCAATCATCTCGGGTGTTGCGGCGGCGTGCAGACGACCGCCTCGCATAATCCTTCGAATTACAACGGCTTCAAGATCAGCAAGATGAATGCGAAGCCCGTCGGCATGACGACCGGTCTTGATGAGATTCGTCGATTCGCCGCGATGAGCGACCAGCAGAAGGTCACGCCCGCCGGCGGCCGCATTGAGCAGCGCGACCTGTGGGATGCGTACCGCGCGCACGTCCATGCGTTCCTTGATCCCGGCCTGCTCGATGGCTCGCGCACGCTCAAGGTTGCCATTGATGCCTCCAACGGCATGGCCGGCACGATGATTCCTAAGGTATTCGGTGATGTGCCAGGCCTGAAGATCACCAAACTGTACTTCGAGAACGATTCCGGCGAGTTCGTGCATGAGCCGAACCCGCTTGTCGAATCCAATCTCGTGGACCTGCAGGCGAAGATCGCCGAGGTCGGCGCCGACATTGGTATCTGCTTCGACGGTGACGCCGACCGCTGCATGGTGGTGGACGAGAAGGGCGGCATTGTCGGCTGCGATCTGCTCACCGCATGGCTCGCACAGCGATTCCTCAAGGATGATCAAGGCTCGGCGATCGTCTTCGACCTTCGTTCCAGCAAATCACTCGTGGAGATGATCCGCGAATCGGGCGGCAACCCCGTGAAGTCTCGCGTCGGTCACGTCTTCATGAAACAGAAGCTCGCCGAGACCGGCGGCGTGTTTGGCGGTGAACTCTCTGGCCACTTCTACTTCCGCGAAAACTTCTACGCTGACTCTGGCGCGATTGCGTTCGCGTCCGTGGTCTCGGCGCTCGTGACGAGTGACAAAACGATGTCCGAGGAGATCGCGCCGGCGCGGCGCTATGGAAGGAGTAGATGCCCAATTGGATACGCAATGGGATGTGACACATGCTACCTACCCCGATAGAGGCGTCGATGCCGTATTGGCCAATCAGGGTTGGACGATACCACCCGATGCTACCG
>JBCCFX010000096.1:0-14158 GCA_039029515.1 Planctomycetota bacterium | reverse complement strand
GGGTGAATTCGTCGAGTTCCCTCCCTATTCGCCGGAATGCTACGCGGACCCGTCCGTCGGCGTGAATCCAGATGCCGCTGACGACTGCACCGAAGGCACCGTGCAGGACTTCATTCCGTTCCAGCGCGTCGTTGATGCCGTCCTTGCGGCCGGCGATCCTGCATTCGCGACCGTGGACGACATTGATCGCATCGATGTCCGCCCTGACAAACGCGTCCACAAAGTGCGAAGCCGAAACGGATTCGCCGAGATTCAGGTCGATGCGGTCACCGGCGAGATCCTGAGTCAGGGCAACGTGCGTCGATCGGACCTGATCGAGTCCATCCACGACGGCTCGTTCTTCGGCGGCTGGATGCACGATTGGGTCATGCCGCTGGTTTCGATCGCACTCCTGTTCCTGATTGGCAGTGGATTCTGGCTCTGGATCGAACCCATGGTCCGACGCGCCCGGCGACGACGGCGCGCACGCAATTCCGCAACATAATCGCGCCGGTTGCAGCGAGCGCGACCGCACCGGATGATGACCGTTATGACCACGACTGCACCGACTGCTCGCCTCCTGATTGCGTCACCCGATGCCCAGGGCATTGTGGCCGCTGTTGCGGGCTTCATCGCCGAGCATTGTGGCAACCTGCTCGATGCGGATCAGCACACCGACATGGAGCATGGCGAGTTCTTCATGCGCGCTGTGTTTGACCCGACATCCTGCGATCTCAATCGAGGCAATTTCGCGGATGCCTGGCAACCAATCGCACAACGCTTCAACATGTCGTGGAGTATGCGCTGGAGCAATGAGGTGCGCCGCATGGCCATTCTCGTGGGTCGCCAGGCACATTGCCTGCAAGACTTACTCTGGCGCCATCAGGCGGGCGAACTCGATGCGGAAATCTCACTGATCATCAGCAACCATGAGACGCTTCGTGCTGACGTTGAACATGCCGGCATTCGATTCGAACATTGTCCTGTCACGCCTGAAACGAAACCGCAACAGGAACAGCAGATCATTGAACTGCTTGAGTCCAATCAGATCGATGTCACCGTCCTGGCACGATATATGCAGATCCTGAGCCCGGCGTTCGTCGATCGGTTCCCTGGGCGCATCATCAACATCCACCACAGCTTCCTGCCGGCATTCGTTGGTGGCGATCCGTATCGACAAGCCTACGAACGCGGCGTGAAGATCATCGGCGCGACAAGTCATTACGTGACGTCTGAACTCGATGCCGGCCCGATCATCGCACAAGCCGTCACGCCGGTGAGCCATCGCGATACGGTCGCTGATCTCAAACGAAAAGGTCGGGATCTTGAACGCATGGTGCTGGCGCGGGCAGTGCGTGCGCATCTTGAGGATCGCATCCTCACGAGCGCCAACCGAACCGTGGTTTTCGAATAGCCGTTCAGATCACGAATCGTGTTCATCGTCGTGATGCAGGAACGATGTCGCCCACGACAAACCGGCCGGCACACCAATGAAACTGCCCGCGAGGTAGTCGATCGGCATCGGTCGGCACAGTGGCGGTAGATCCTTCAACGCGGCGAGATCCTCGAACGATCCCGCCATCGTGTACGAGCCGATCGCGAATGCAACAAGACCACCGATGATCGTGCTGACGAAAATGAGCTTCGGCTGCACGTGCGGCGCGAGCAGTCTGGATGCCAGACCAGCAAAGATCGACGCGATGATTGCCACCCCAAGCGTTTGTCCCTTGTGTGGACTCGCCGCAAGAAACAGCACCACGGGAATGACCGCCAGTCCGGCGGCGGCCGCGCGAGCGGCATCCACGCTCAACACCGGATGCGGCATGTTGCCGTCGTCATCCGGTTCAATTCCGGGCATTGGTCCCGCGATCGCGTAGATGATCGAGATTCCCGCCGCCGCAAGGATCGCCAGGAAGATGCCGTCACCGTAGACCGTGCCCTGCTGACCGAGGTACCCGACTTCGGTCACCGATCCCATGCGCCACGCGAGCAAGGCAATCCCGATGCCGGCGGCGTACATACCAGCCGGCGGGTGCAGCATCCGCCCGACCATACCGCCAATGGCACACGTCGCGAGGACAGCCATCGTCACCACAAGGAAGCCGAGGATGCCGGATGAGCTCCCGAGCACTAATGGGCTCGCCGCGCCGCGCACGGATGTCATCAGTGGAGCCGCGGCGAGACCGACGATGATGCACAGGAGCATGCCGGCGATGTAGATCGAGTTGTTCCGAATCACGTGGGCCATGGCATAGTGGTATCGGCAATCGAGGACGCGGGCAAGGAGGGGAATCCACCGGCTCCGAATTCGGTATGGTGTTCACGATGACGACCGATGCGATTCGACTCACTGGAGCCCCGCTGACCGTGCGTGAAATCGTCGCCGTGGCTCGCCACGGCGCGCGGGTGGAACTCGACCCCACAGCGGCCGCCCGCATCGCCGCCGCCCGAGCGCCAATCGAGCGCATCGCGGTCAGCGAAGACGCCGTCTATGGCATCAACACCGGGTTCGGCTCGCTCTCGCGCGTCCGCATTGAGCCGGAACGGGTTGCTGACCTTCAACGCAATCTTATTCGTTCGCATGCCGCAGGTGTCGGCGAGCCACTGCCATCGAATGTCGTTCGAGCGATGATCCTGTTGCTCGCTGCGAGCCTTTCGCGTGGACACTCAGGCGTGCGCGTGACCGTCGTCGAGCGACTGCTCGACATGCTGAACCACGGGATCATGCCCGTCATACCGAGTCGCGGTTCGGTCGGTGCATCCGGCGATCTTGCACCGCTCTCACATGCCATCCTTGCGTTGATCGGTGAAGGCGAAGTCTTCACGAGTGCCGGCGGCTCCACTGCCGCCGAACAATGGAAAGCGATCGGCATTGATCCGGTCGAATTGAACGCCAAGGAAGGCCTCGCACTGATCAACGGCACGCACTTGATGGCCGCGATGGGCGCGCTGATGATCAAGGATGTCGACAATCTGGTGAACGCCGCTATTGGTGCTTCCGCCATGGCCATCGATGCGTGTCGCGGCACGGATTCTTTCCTGGATCCACGCGTTCACGCGGCGCGTTGCCAACCTGGCCAGCGCGCAGTGGCTGCCACGTTGCGCGAATTGATCGAAGGCTCTGCGATTCTGCCTGATCATGCGACCGATGATCCGCGCGTGCAGGATCCGTACTGCCTCCGCGCCATGCCGCAGGTGATTGGCGCAGCGGTCGACGCGCTCCGCACCGTCCGGCAGGTCTTCATGAATGAGTTCGGCGCGGTCACAGACAACCCACTCGTCTTCGCAGAAGGCGATCACTGCGACATCATCTCCGCCGGCAATTTCCACGGCATGCCGCTCTCGATCGCATTCGATCATGCATCGATCGCGCTTTGCCACATTGCCGGTATCGCAGAACGGCGGATGTACTGGTTGCTCAAGGCGTCGGACTCTGAAAATCCCGTCAATGCGTATCTGAGTCCGCAGCCTGGCCTGCACAGCGGCCTGATGATCGTGCAGTACACCGCGGCGGCCTGCTGCAATGAGATGCAGACGCTCGCGACCCCGGCGAGTGTGGCGAACATCCCGACCTCGGCGGGCATCGAGGATTACAACTCCATGGGCGTGACCGCAGGTCATCAGGTCATGACGTCGATTCAACGCTGCCGGGAGGTGATTGCGATGGAATTCCTCGTCATGACCGAGGCATTGGAATACCAACGACCGCTGCGCAGCGGCGCGGGTGTGGAAGCGCTGTATGACATCGTGCGATCACGCGTGCCACGGCTGACCGAAGACCGTCCGCCAAGCCCGGACATCGAAGCGATCGCGGAGCTGATCCAGCACGGCGACCTGAGCGGTTCGCCAGATCGTGCTTCGATCTTTGCACGCACAACAGATTGATCAACCGGGTCGATCTGGAATAAAAAAAACACTCCGGCCTCCCCCTCCAGGCGACCGAAGTGTTGCAATCACAAGCATCACAGCATGTCAGTTGCGGCGCAGCCTCGCGTGCGCTTCAGCCGCAGTCAGGATTGCCCTGTTGCCACATGCAGAACGCGGCGCCAGCCGGATCCTGAATCACGCTCATATGGCCCATGTCACCGACCGGGAACACCGGCACCTTGATTTCCGCACCAAGCTCGGCGGCCTTGGCGGTCGATGCATGGATGTCGTCCACCGCGATGTATGCGATCCAGTGCGGCGGAACACCCTCCCACTGCTCACCGACCATGTGTTGAATGCCGGCCACATGCGGCGCATTCTTCGGCTTGAACATGGTGTATTCCGACACGCCACTCTCCGGCGGCATCGGCATCGTTTCGGTGTCCCATCCGAAGAGCTCGGTATAGAACGCCTTGGCCTTCTCCGGCTCGCGCACGCACACTTCGTGCCAGCAGAACGTTCCCGCCTGCGGCGGCGCCTGGGTTGTTGACTCACTCATGACTTGGCCTCCCTTTTGTTTGGTATTTGATCGGACGTCGCGAACAGTACCACGATCCGCGAATTGTGCCAATGCAAATCCATGCTCGTCGAGCAATTTCCTCGTTGCGGATGCGAATTCCGCGTCGAGCGAACCCTCGTGTGGTCCCTAAGATGCATGACGTCGCCGTTTCCGGCACGCACAGGAGAATCGTTGTGACCACCGCCTCGACCGGCACCGACCATCGCACGATCCGCGCTCCACGCGGCACCACGCTGACCTGCAAAACATGGCAGGCGGAAGCCGCCATGCGCATGCTCATGAACAACCTCGATCCCGAGGTCGCCGAAATCCCGGACAAACTCGTCGTGTACGGCGGGCGCGGACAAGCCGCCCGCTCATGGCCCGCCTACGACGCAATCATCGAAACGCTCCAGCGCCTCGAAGCTGACCAGACGTTGCTCGTGCAATCCGGCAAGCCGATCGGTGTGATTCAGACGACCGTCGATTCGCCGCGCGTCATCATTGCGAACTCCAACCTCGTGCCACACTGGGCAACGCAACAGCACTTCGATGATCTCTCCGATCGCGGCCTGATGATGTACGGCCAGATGACCGCCGGTTCGTGGATCTACATCGGTACGCAGGGCATTCTCCAGGGCACGTACGAAACATTCGCCGAATGCGCACGTCAGCACTTCGGCGGAACGCTGAAGGGTCGACTCTGCGTCACCGCAGGATGTGGCGGCATGGGCGGCGCGCAGCCGTTATCCGTCACGATGAACGAAGGCGTATGTCTCATCGCCGACACGTGCATTGAACGACTCGAGAAGCGCAAGCACGATCGCTATCTCGATGAAATTCACGACGATCTCGATACCGCAATCCAACGTTCGCTTGAAGCGAAGAAGAACGGCGAAGCGGTTTCCATCGGCTGGCTTGGCAACGCGGTCGATCTGCTCGATGAATTGATCAACCGCAACATCGTTCCCGATGCGCTGACGGATCAGACATCGGCGCACGATCCGCTCGCCGGCTACTACCCGCACGGCATGACGCGCGAAGAAGCGGACACACTCCGCGATGCCGACCCGGAGGAATACGTTCGTCGTTCCACCGAATCGATGACGCGACACGTCGAATTGATGGTTGAACTCCAGTCACTTGGCGCGAAGGCCTTCGACTACGGCAACAACATTCGACAGCGCGCCTACGACAACGGCTTCGGCGATGCATTCGATTTCCCGGGCTTCGTGCCGGCGTACATTCGTCCGCAGTTCTGCGTCGGTCGTGGACCATTCCGCTGGGCTGCATTGTCCGGCGACCCGGAAGACATTCGCGTGACCGATGAGGCAATCCTCGAACTGTTCCCGGAAGATGAATCGCTCCGCCGGTGGATCACGATGGCGCAGGAACGCGTTGCCTTCCAGGGTCTGCCATGCCGCATCTGCTGGCTCGGCCTCGGCGAACGTGACAAGGCGGGCGTCAAGTTCAACGAGCTTGTTCGTGACGGCAAAGTGAGCGCGCCGATCGTCATTGGCCGCGATCATCTCGACTGTGGATCCGTTGCATCACCGAACCGTGAGACGGAAGCGATGAAGGACGGTACCGATGCGGTGAGCGATTGGCCGTTGTTGAACTTCGCCGCCAACATTGCGTCCGGGGCGAGTTGGGTGAGCTTCCATCACGGCGGCGGTGTCGGCATCGGGTTCTCGCAGCATGCGGGCCAGGTGATCGTCGCCGACGGCACGAAGGAAGCGGAAGCTCGACTCCGTCGCGTGCTGACGAACGATCCGATGATGGGCATCTTCCGTCACGCGGATGCGGGGTATGACATTGCCCAGCGTTGCGCCGATGAGCAGCAGGTCGACATCCCAATGCGCGAGTGGTGAGACAGCTGTCGGCTCTCCGCTGTCAGCTCTTTGCGTAGGGCGGATTGACCAATCGGCCGTCGTTGAGCGGTGATCCACTTCGTGTAGGCCGTTAGCCGCAATCACCGTCATCTGCGTTTCCGCCAATGAACGAAGGTATGTACATCCCCCGTTCCGTCCTCAGATGCAAGAGGGAGGCGACTCAAGCCAATGTCCGATCAAGGCATGTTGCCGTCAGATCATGAACTCCTCAAGCCTGTCTGGGAAGCACTATCGCACTGCGAAGAGAATGAAATCTGGGATGACGAGTACGACGACGCAGTTCGGCTGGTTGTCGACCTTGCGCCTCACATTGATCTAGATTTCTACCTTCGCCATGAGGTAGAGTCCGAGTTTCCGGTTTCACACTTCATCCTTGACGTGCTGGAAATTCTCCTCGCTGAGGATGTCAGGTCCGCCCATCAGGCCGAGCGTGGCAATCCCACGTTTGTGTGGTCAAAATGGCACGAATACGCGGCGAAGAAAGAATGGATCAAATGCTGCCTCCTCCTGAACGATCTCCTCTTTCTTCCACCACTTCCTACCCGCATCAAGGACGAGTTGTCCGCAGCCTTGGACGATGTTCCGCCGATCGTCGGTGTGTTCATCGCGCTGATTCTTGCGAAACACGATCCGAATAATCGTGACGTAGCTGCGAGATGCCAATCACTGCTTGAACGCGCAACGCTCGACAGCGCCTCACTGAGTTCCCCGAACGGTCGTTACACGGGCGAGACACTGATTCGTACCGCCACGCGACTCTTGGAATTTTCGAATGACCGTTTTCTGTACGAGGCATGCCATCATCTGATCAGACTTGACCTGACTGATCAGCTCCTTTTCATCATTGATTGCAACGACCTACGCAAGGTGACCGATCAGTTCGGGCACACGTTGCTTCACTGGGCGAGTGGTCAATGGCCAAGTACAGTGTCGACGCTCATTGCCCATGGCTGGGACGTCAACGCGCGTGACGAGATCGGTGAGACTCCAGTGCATCACGCCGGCCGAGAAGCACAACCGCAGAACATCGAGTTGCTTGTTCAGGCCGGAGCAGATCTCGATGCACGGGACAAGGACGGGATTGCGGCTCGCGAGTACTTTGAGCGATATCAGTAGCTCTTGCGGGGCGGGTTCAGCGGAGCCGACCAACGACTCAACTCTCCAATGCACCACACGATCATGATCCGAGATCTGCCCGTGACGTCCGGCTCACGCTTCACCGGCGTTGGTCTCGTCGTCGATCTCAACCTGGATGGGATTCCCGTTGGATTTGAACTGGTCGGCACGGCGGACACGTGTCGTGCGATAGGTGTCAGTACTTCAGCTCTGCGAGTCATCGCCAACCGGGTCAGCGGCAATGTAATGCGGCTGCCTGACGATGATGAGTGCATGTATGTGACTGCATCCCATGACGACGACATTGCCCGTCGTATCGTCGATACGGTCACTGATGCCGAGGTTCGATTTCTCTTTGGCGAGGACCAACGAATCGTCGGTTTCGAGATTCGGCGGCCAGCCTTCAAGCCCCTGTAGGGCGGGTTCTCCGAACCCGTCATCTTCGAGCGGTGGATGAAGCGCTTTGACGTTTCTACGTTGTAGGCTGTAACCCGGCTTCGCTGAAGCCGGCATCTGAGATCCCACCGATGGACAAGGACGAGTACATCACGAACTTCATCCTCGAAGAATCACACGAGGATACGTTGCCGCTTTGGGAGCTGTTCTCTCGCGCAGAACACTTGTTTGATGGCCCGATCAACGAACGACGTCGAGCACTCGCTCTGATCGTTTCTGCGTTGGTGGAATCCGGCAGACTAGAACTGATCTTCATGCCGGATGGAAGCGATTGGTCACAGCACTGGGTTATCCCTAGGCACCTGAGCCGCGAGTTCATCGATGATTCGCTGAGCTGGCGCCTCCCACGCGTGACCCCAAACGGGAGTACTTTTGCGCTCGAAAGTTCAGCCTCGATCACTTCGCCGTAGCGCCTCAGCGCGCAAGCGGTTCGCTTGGGCCGACTGTCAACCACCCGAAGGACAAGTGTCGGCTAAATCCGACAACGCGGCTAAGTCGACTCCCAACCGGAAGCTCATACATGCAATTCCTTCAAAGATCACGCCTGACGAATCAACTCGCGACATACTACGCCGGCTGCTGCGACGGTGATTGGGAACATGAGTTCGGCGTCAAACTCGCTGGATTCGGCTCCTCATGGCACATGATCATCGACACACCATGTTCCCAGGACTATACGGATCTTCGTGCCTTCGAATCGCTTGATATCCCGCCACATACTGTTCGAGAGAAGGACGGTGCAATCTTCGGATCGTGCGAAGCTGGCTCATTGTGCGAGTTGATTCATGCGATGCTTCGAAAGGCCGAGGAGATTGCCGGCAACCCATCGGTCTTGCCTGATTCACCGACAGGCGACGATCGACTGCGAGTGCTCGACGCGTGGTGTGCGGCGAATCAGAGTACGGATGATCGATACCCGCGCCTTGTCCTTGGCACGCTGGACAATCCCGGCTGGACGCTGTCGGTCGAATTGGCCGGCACTGGACTCCATCCACAGAACGTTCAAGAATCGAAGTCGAACACTGACTCCAACGATGCCTGGATGGTTGTTCAGAGTCACGAGTCCACCTACCGCTCGTTCGGAGGCCCCAAAGTCCTTGACCAAATGCTCAGTGCATTCCTCTTTTGGGCGAGAGCGCAATAGCGACGAAGCAACGACTATCTAAAGTTCCGGTAGGGCCGGCATTCGTGCCCGCCGTCTTTGAGCGGCGTTCGACATCCCGGCGCTCGCGCTTCGGGCTCGCCGAACAACGATATGGCACGTGGGCGAAGCGGAAGCGTATCAAACCGGCGGGTTCGGAGAACCCGCCCTACGAAGAAACGCCGGCGACCCACCGTACCACGACTTCCTTCACCCAAAATTCTCTCCGCGCACATGACTTCCGTGATCGGCGTGCGAACAATGCTCGCCATGAGGATTCAACGACACCGGGGTCAAGGATCGACCGCCATCCTGACCGATACACCTTCCATGACCTTCACGCCTGACAACCATCCCGCCAACGAGTTCTTCCGCCTCCATCGGGCCCATGACATCGATGCCATGGCCGGCCTCTTCACCGACGATGCCATGTTCCGCTGGGTGCCGTTCGGCGGCGCGGGCAAGGGCGAAGTCCACGTCGATGGCATCAAGGCGTGGCGCACCCTGATGGACGCCTTCCCCGACCTCACCAACGAGATCCTCGGGATGTATACCGATGACCGTGGACACGCGTTCTGCCAGGTCGCGATCTCAGGCACGCAGTCCAAAGACGCGTTCGGCGTGAAGAACCTCGGCAGGCACTATCGCGTCGAACACATGTACATCTTCCATGCCCAGCCGGACGGCATGATCGACTCCATCGTGTCGTACTGGAACCACGCCAACTTTCTGCGTCAGCTCGGCACAATGGACCTCAGCGAGATCGGCTGAGCCGACCTCGCCAAGGCAATTCGTTCGACTGCAACAACACTGCCACCGTTACGGCAGCGGCTTGTCCTTCAGGTTGATCGTGATCGGCACCGTGGTAAACCCGGTGCGGACGGTCAGCGTGAGCGTCGGGCTCTTGCCGGTCACGCCGTCGAAGTAGTACGTCGTGTTCTCGTCGTTCCACATCGACATGTTGGATTCAACCGTGTTGCCATCGCTGGTCAGTTCGAGCTTCTCGATCTGATCGCGGACGAAGCCCGGCTGCAGTGACAATTCCCACTGCGAACCATTGTCGCGCAGTTTCGCCTGCACGCCGTTCTCCGCGAAGACCTTCGCATCGACATCGGTCCATTTCGGCGAGAGTTCGAGCGTGTGATCGCGCGTCCCCGCGTACAACGTTGCGCTCAACTGCGTGTCGACGATAAACGTCGTCGCCTCTCGGCTGGTCGGCGCGAGCTTCAGCTTGAACTCCGTCGGCGAACCTTCCCAGGTCTGGACAAGCTCGATGTACTCCGTCTCGCCCATGAAGCCCGGCTCGATCTGCGAGAGATCCGTGCCCGCGGCATCGGTTGCCTTAAGGCTGCCATCGACATCGACCTTGAGCAGGTTCAGGCCATCGGGCACGTCGACGCCGAAGGTCAGCACGAGGCCCGGCGCATCGAACGAGAAGTCATTTTCGTTCTTCACAATCTCGTTGATCCGCGTCTCGTGGATCTTTTTGAGCGTCGCCTCGGGGCCAGCCTGCGCGGGCGTCGCAAGCAGCGCGCTCTTGCTCAGGGTGACGGTGGCGGCAGCGCCGAGACCGGTGATGAGGAGACCGCCGGCGAACGCGGCGACGATTCGACTGTTCAGGTTGATCATGGGTGGTACTCCGTGGGCGCACTATCGGTCGCGAATCGCGCCCGCTGAAGTAGACTACGGAAATGAATTCATCGCTACCGATGTTTGGCGAATTTGATGCCATCGTGGAGCGGGTCGAGAGGATCTCGATTCACGGCGACCAGTATTTCGACGCCGTGCTGGTGCTTCGCAAGCAGGCTCAGCCGGTGATGGTGCGGATCGCCCATCATCTCTGTGAGCGTTCACCGTCTCAGGGCGATGAGATCTCGGTCACATTCCTGATGTCGCAGGTCAGCGCTGTGCGTTTCGTGACTTCGGCCTAGCGACCGAGTGCGTGCGCGAGCTCTGCATCATCCTTCGTGATGGTGAACAGGCGATCGAGCTTCACGACGGCGAGCAATTCGAGCATGTCATCGCTCAGCCCATGCGCGATCGACGTCATCCCGTTGGCGTGGGCGCGATTGCGCGCATCGACGCACATGCCGAGGCCCATACTGTTGATAAAGGTCAGCGCGGAGCAATCCAGCACCAGCCGTGAAACGCCGGCGTGCTTGCCTTCGATCACTTCATTGATCTTCGGTGCCATGACCTGCACTTCACGCTGGCCGATGCGCGGCGCGAGGATCGTGATCCACAGCGCGCCATGGCGGACGGCCGTTTCGAGCATCTGACTGGCGGGATCGATCACGGTGTACTCCCTGCGTTGGCCGGGCAGAATACCAGCCGATCCGCTACGCTGCCCGTCATGGGCAGTCTGGTACTGGAAGGCGGAAGAATTCTCACGCTCAATGTCGGCGACCTGCCGCGCCGCGGTCACGCGATGCGCGAGTTGGGCATCATTGAGCAGGGTTCGGTGCATTGCGTAGATGGCGAGATCGTCGCGGTCAGCGATGGGTCGATCGATGTGTCGGGCCCGCACGAACGCGTCGATGTGCAAGGTCGCATCATAATGCCGGCGTTCGTCGACTGTCACACGCATGCATGCTGGGCCGGCGATCGATTCGATGAATTCGAGATGGCGCTCGCAGGCACAGCGTACCTCGACATCCTGAAAGCCGGCGGCGGCATCATGTCGACCGTCCGCGCCGTCCGCGACGCAAGCGAAGACGACCTCGTTGCCCTGCTCGGCTGGCGGCTTCGCAAGATGATGAACCTCGGGACCGGCACCGTCGAGGTCAAATCAGGCTACGGCCTGACGACCGCCGATGAACTCAAGATGCTTCGCGCCGTCCATCGCGCGCAAGGCCAGTCGCCGCTCAGCCTGACCGGCACGTTCCTCGGCGCACACGCGATCGATCGCGACGACGACAATTTCATTGAGCGCACCATTAAGGAAACACTCCCGGCGGTTGCTGAAGAATTCCCGGGTATCACTTGCGATGCCTATTGCGAAGAAGGATCGTGGTCATTCAACGACACGCGACGACTGTTCGAGTCTGCGATGGCACTCGGGTGCTCGATTCGCATTCACACCGATCAGTTCAACAGCATGGGCATGACCGGCTGGTCGGTCGATGCCGGCGCGCTGAGCGTGGACCACCTGGAAGCGGTCACGGAGAAGGATCTCGCCAAACTTGCGGCAAGCGACACCATCGGCGTCGCGTTACCCGCAAGCGGATTCCAACTCGACGATCGCTATGCGCCTGGCCGTGCGCTGATCGATCAGGATGGCATTCTTGCCATCGCATCGAATTACAACCCGGGTTCAGCACCAAGCCCGTCGGTGCCGTTCACCATCGCGCTGGCATGCCGCAAGATGCACCTGACACCTGCAGAAGCCATCACGGCCTCGACCGTGAATGCCGCGTGCGTGCTTCGACGCGAATCACACGTCGGGCGGATCGCGGCCGGTATGCGAGCCGATCTGCAGGTGCTGGATATACTGGATGAACGCGAGCTTGCGTATGAGTTCGCAACCGCCGGCCCTGCGCTGGTCGTTCTCAACGGACGAATTGTCCAATCACGACTGGTCGATCCGACCGATGATGCTGAAGCCGAATAGATCGCGCGTCATCGCGCCGCGGCAACAAACAGGAGTGTGAACGCATGTCGGCATCTCTGCTGACATCACCGAAGGACATTGACGCGGCTGCCGAGGCCGCTGTCTGCGTGCGCAAGACGCACGAGGCACTCGTCGATTACCTGAAGGCTGGACAAACGCTGCCGGAGATCGATGGCTTCGTCGGTTCGACGTTGAAATCGTTGGGCTGCAAGAGTTCGTTCTTTCGGTATCGAATTCCGAAGCTTCCGCCGTTTCCAAGCCAATCGTGCATCTCAGTCAACGAGTGCATCGTGCACGGCACGCACACGATGTCGTCGAAACCGCTCGAACCGGGTGACATCATCTCCATTGACATCGGCGTAGAGAAACGTGGATGGATCGGTGACGCCGCATGGACGTATGCGATCGAACACGCATCCGATGATGCGCTGCGTCTTATGCGTGCGGGCCGCGAATCATTGGCCGCGGGCATCGACGCCATGCAGCCCGGCCGTCCATTGCTGGACTGGGCGCGTGCGGTACAGCGCGTCGCCATGGAAGAAGCCGGATTCCACATCGTGAAGAACCTTGGCGGCCACGGGTACGGCAAGAAGTTGCACGGACCGCCATTCATCGCCAATCGCGTGCCAGCATTCCGCGCGGAATGGCCGGATGCGTGGCTGCCCTTTGCGCCGGGCATGCTGATTGCGGTCGAACCGATGCTTGCGATCGGGACCGATGAGACACACGCGGAATCCCGTTCCTGGCCAATCTTCACCGCGGATGGCTCATTAAGCGTCCATTACGAGGCGGATGTCCTGATCACGCCCGATGGTCCTCGCGATCTCACGACGGGCATGGATCAGTTGCCGGACATCGTCGGCGGCTGAGCCTGCAACGAAAGCCTCCATCGCACGTATCATGAAGACCGCGCCATTGCGCGTCCTGATTTCTGATGACCAGTTGAGGAGACGACCATGCGTCCGACGACCATTTGTGCACTGTCCGCGACGGTCGTGCTGTCCACCCTGGCGGTGGCGCAGACGAATTACCCCGAATCACGGCGTGTCGATCATTTCGATGAGTACCACGGCACGCGTGTGCACGATCCGTATCGCTGGCTTGAGAACGATGTCCGCTCGGATGACGAAGTCTCACAGTGGGTCAACGCGCAGAACGAGGTCACGGATGCGTATCTCGATACGCTCACGTATCGCAACGATATTCGTTCGCGCCTGACACAGTTGTGGGACTACGAGAAGTTCTCCTCGCCATTCAAGTCCGCCGGGCGCTATTTCGTTTCACGCAACGACGGACTGCAGAATCAGTACGTCATGTACACCATGGATACGCTGGACGGCGAGCCGCGTGTTCTGTTCGATCCGAACACGTGGTCCGTTGATGGCACGAATGCGCCACGTCTTCCAGTCAGAGCCGGCTTCGGATCGACCGTACGCAACGTAGCGACCGTCATCACTGACGGACATGCCCGCGAGCGCAATCGTGCCATCAACGGACCACGTGTTCGGATCGAACAGAACACGCGGCTCGCCGTCCAG
>JBCCFX010000095.1:0-14231 GCA_039029515.1 Planctomycetota bacterium | reverse complement strand
TCATCAATGCCGGGCAGATGATCCAGCATGCTGCGCACTTCCGAGCCAAGAACGATGGCCGCGAGGCGACACACACCGGCGCGATGCGACACGGCCGCGGACTCTTCCGTATCGAGAACGCGCACTGCCACCGAATTCCCCCGATCCACGAGCGCGGGGAATCCTTTGACCGCAGCGCCAGCGCGCATGCGCTCGATCACGTGCGGAATCGGATCGACCGACCACGATGTGAGATCATCCGCCTCGAGTTCGACCGTCGCCCGCGCCTGCTCCGGCATAGCGCTCTGCGCACATGCCAGACGGACCGTTGCCAGGTCGCGCCCTTCGTGCACAATCGATTCATCAGCATCGATGACCCGAAGGTTCATGCGAAGATGATTGTCCAGCCGCGTCGGATCAAAGTCCTCAGGCCGTACGGTCACGCCGGTCATTTCAGACAGGTAGTGCGACAGCTGATCCAGCAAAGATCCTTCACGGAACGTCATCCAAGACGTGACATCGCGCGCGTAGTCCGGCGCCGGCACAAAATTCTTCCGGATCGACTTCGGCAGCGTCCGTAACAACCCGACGACTTTGTCTTCGATCATGCCGGGCACAAGCCATTCCAGTGGCTCACGTATCAGTTGATTGATCATCTCCACCGGCACATGCAACGTCACGCCGTCGTCGTCGGCCCCCGGTTCAAGGTGATACGTCAGACGTAACGTGGTCGGTCCGACATCCAAGTGATCAGGAAACGCATCGCGCGATGGCAGCGCATGGGCTTGTTCCAGAAGTTGCTCACGTGTCATCCGCAGGATTTCAGGATCACGCTTCTGTGTCGTGCGCAGCCACGACTCCAATTGCCGACTCGTGTACATCTCCTCGGGCAATCGCGCATCGTAGTACGCCCAGCGCACGCGTTCATCCACGAGAAGATTCCGCCTCCGCGCCTTGGCCTCCATCACTTCGATGTCACGAATCAGCGCGCGATTGTGTTCGATGAACTCGGGAATCGGACGGATTTCCTCCTCAACGAGCGCACGCTGAATGAACACTGTTCGCGCTTCCTCTGGCGCGATCGGACCGTACGGGATGACGCGATCTTCAACGATCGGCAGACCGAACAGCGTGACTCTCTCCTTGGCAGTCACCCAACCGTGCTGTCGATCCCAACCCGGTTCGCTGTACGTGCGCTTGACCAGATGGTCGGCAGCTTCCTCGATCCAATTGGTCCGAACGCGCGCGATGTAATGTGCGTATCGCTTCTTTGTCTCGATGACCTCGGTGCAGACCGCCCACCGTGGCGGCGTCTGAAAACTCGATGACGCCGGGAAGACATGAAACTCCGAATGATTCGCGCCAATATATTTGCCACGCTCGCGCCGATCTCGCTGCCCGATCTGACTCAACAACCCGGTCAGGATGCATCGGTGAATCGACTCGTACGGCGCGGACTCCGCATTGATCTCGGTCTTCATGCCACGGCTCAGGCCAACAAGCTGGCGATGCAGATCCTGCCATTCGCGCATTCGAATGAACGAGAGAAAGTGATCCCGGCACGCGCGCTTGACCGCGCTCCACGGACCCTCGCGCACACGTTCGTGATACCAATCCCAGATCTTGACCAATGTCAGGAAATCGGATTGCTCATCGCGAAACTCTTCGTGGGCTCGATCAGCCGCCTGCGCGAATTCCGCCGGTCGTTCGCGTGGATCCTGAATCGACAGCCCGGAAACGATGATCAGGATTTCGCGCAGGGCATCACGGCGTTCGGCTTCCAGCATCATGCGGCCAAGCCGTGGATCCATCGGCAACCGTGCGAGCTTGCGGCCGAGGTTTGTCAGCTTCAATGAGTCATTGAGTGCGCCCAGCTCACGCAGCGTGTCGAATCCCTCAGCAACCATCGCCTGCCGGGGCGGATCCAGAAACGGAAACGTCTCAATGTCGCCGAGTCCGAGTGCGAGCATGCGCAGAATGACGCCCGCGAGACTCGACCGCTGAATCTCCGGCTGCGTGAACGGCTCGCGCTTCTCGAAATCTGATTCGTTATAGAGACGTATGCAGATGCCATCCTGGACACGACCACATCGGCCCGCGCGTTGGTTGGCTGACGCCTGGGACACCGGTTCGATCGGCAGGCGCTGCACGCGAGCCCGCGCGCTGTATCGGCTGACGCGCGCATCGCCGGGATCAATGACGTACCGAATGCCCGGAACCGTAATCGACGTCTCGGCCACATTAGTTGCGAGGACGATGCGTCGTCCCGGATGCGACTGAAAGACCTTCGACTGTTTCTCGAGCGAGAGCCGGCTGTAGAGCGGCAGGATCTCCGTCCCATCGCGAACGCGTCCGCGCAGCGCCCGCGCGGTGTCCTTGATATCGCGTTCACCGGGTAGGAACACGAGGACATCGCCCGGCCCTTCCGATGTCACCTCATCGACGGCATCGAGGATCCCCGTGACGACATCGCGGCCCGGTTCGCCGGGCGTATCCGCGCGCAACGATCGATAGCGCATCTCGACGGGATACGTACGACCTTCCACTGAGATAATCGGCGCATCGTTGAAATGTGCGCTGAACTGGCCCGGGTTGATCGTTGCGGACGTGATGATCAGCCGAAGATCGGACCGACGCTCGACGAGTGTCTTGACGTATCCGAGTAGAAAATCAATGTTGAGGCTGCGCTCATGCGCTTCATCAATAATGAGTGTGTCGTATCGTCGCAGCATGCGGTCGCGCGGAATCTCAGCGAGCAGGATGCCGTCGGTCATCACTTTGACGTATGACGCATCACTGGTCTCATCGACGAATCGGACCTGATAGCCGACTTTCTCCCCGAGTGGCGTGCCAAGCTCATCCGCGATGCGCTTGGCAACGCTCCGCGCGGCAATTCGACGCGGTTGCGTATGGCCGATCAACCCCGCGACACCACGGCCGGCATCAAGACAGATCTTCGGCAATTGCGTCGTCTTTCCGGAGCCGGTCTCACCGCACACGATGAGAACACGCTCGCGTTCGAGCATGGTCCGAATCTCGTCAACATGCGCATGAATCGGCAGATCACCTGCATAGCGCGGCGTCGGCCGCTTCTCCGCGCGCTCTGCGCGGCGGGCAATCGATGCCGCAAGGTCACGTTCGATCGAATCGAGATTGTCGCCTTTGCCTGCGGTCGGGACACGTCGATCCAGTTCGCGCAGTCGACGCTTCAACCTGCCTTGATCGGCAAGCATCGCCTTGCGGATGCGGTGTCGAATTGCGTCAGCGCGAGCCATGGACGCGGCATCATATCGCCGCACCGTCACACCGATCCCCCTATTCACCACCGTCTCACAATGCAGGAGAGCCGATTTCGACCAAATTCGCACGATTTTCGCCGCGAACTGGCAGGCTCCTCCGCGGGTTTACGCCCTTCCTTGTAGCCGGAGAGGTCAGATCGACATGGCCGCCGGCATCTTCAAGGAGTCTTCATCATGACCACGCTCGATGACACCAACCACGGACTCGCCACGAATCGCGGCTGCCCACTTCGCGGCCTGACCGCACCGTCAAAGTCGATCGCATGCCCGTTCACGCGCAGCCTTGTCTTCGCGTACGGCATGACTGCGTACCTGCTGTTCTTCGCGGCGATCACCTACGCAATCGGATTCGTCGGCAACTGGTTCGTCCCGAAGTCGATCGATAGCGGCGTCACCGGTTCATTGCCCATCGCACTTTGCATCAATCTGGGATTGCTGACGCTGTTCGCCGTCCAGCATTCGGTCATGGCGCGTCCGGGCTTCAAACGCTGGTGGACTCGCTTCATCCCGGAGTGCATGGAGCGCAGCACGTACGTCCTCTTTGCGAGCGTCATCCTTCTGGCCACGTATGCACTGTGGCGACCACTTCCGACCATCGTCTGGGATATCCAGTGGATGCCTGCGCGCATCGGGCTCAGCGTACTCGCACTCGTCGGCTGGATGTGCCTGTTTGCGTCGTCTGCCATGGTCAGTCACGGCGATCTCTTCGGCGTGCGTCAGGTCTGGCATGTGCTTCGCCGCCGAACGTACAAGCCGGTCGAGTTCCGAGAGGTTGGTTTCTACAAACACGTACGACATCCTCTGATGACAAGCTTCTTCATCGCGTTCTGGTCAACACCAACGATGACACTTGGACATCTTCTCTTCGCCGGCATGTGCAGTGCCTACATCCTCGTTGGCACAACCCTGGAAGAACGCGATCTCATCGCGGAGTTCGGCGATCGTTACGAACGGTATCGGCGCGTGGTGCCGGCATTCATTCCACGACTCCGTGGCAACTGACGACCCACTTCAACTGGAAAGCCCTAAGATGTCATGCGGTATACTGGTCGCTACTGCGTGCGGGGCACAACGTCCCGGACATCGGGGCGTGTGTGTGGCCGAACCGAGTGATATCACGCGAATGCTGAACGACCTGTCGGACCATCCATCCGCATCAGGCGAACTCTATGCGCTGGTTTACGACGAGCTTCGCACCATCGCTCGAAGTCGAATGCGCGATGAACGTAGCGCGCATACGCTCCAGGCCACCGCGCTCGTCCATGAGGTCTTTGTACGACTCGTTGGCAGTGATCTTCAGACATTCGAGGGTCGCGGACATTTCTTTCGCGTCGCGGCAGAAGCAATGCGCCGAGTGCTCATCGACCATGCGCGCAAGCGCGACAGTCAAAAACGCGGCGGCACACGACAGCGGATTCCACTACATGCGATCGACCTGGCCACAACCCAGCAGGACGACCAGCTTCTGGATGTCGATGCAGCGATCACGCAACTTGCATCGGAAGATGCTCGAGCAGCCGAGGTGATCATGCTTCGTTTCTATGCTGGGCTGACCGTCCCGGAAGTCGCCAATGCGATGCGTATCTCCGAACGAACGGTCATGCGCGAATGGTCGTTCGGGCGAGCGAGGCTCCTCGAGATTCTCCAACACGACGATGACATCAGGGAGTCAGGCGATGACGGCTGATCGCGTCAAGTCGATCTTCATGGATGCACTTGATCTGCCCGTGGCTGAGCGCGAATCGTTCGTTCACCGCGAGAGCCACGACGATGCTCACATCGCGCAGCGTGTGCTCGCACTGCTGGCTGCCCACGACAACACCGACGATTTCTGCAGCGATGACACGATGGATAAACCTGGCGGTCACACGTCGCCGCCATCGGACTCGTCGTCATTAGCTGCCGGCGACATGGTCGGCCCGTACACAATCGTGCGCCGACTCGGCGAAGGCGGCTTTGCCATCGTCTATGAGGCGCAGCAGCATGAACCGGTGCGCCGGCTGGTCGCGCTCAAGGTGCTGAAGTCTGGCATCCACAACGAACAGATCCTCCAGCGGTTCGAGCATGAACGACACACGCTCGCATTGATGGATCATCCCAACATCGCTCGGGTACTCGATGCCGGGGCGTCAGACGATGGTCGACCGTACGTTGCAATGGAACTCGTGAACGGACAGCCGATCACCGAGTTCTGCGATGAACACAAGCTGCCCGTGCGTCACCGGCTTGAGCTGTTCGCCCGAGTCTGCCTTGCCGTACATCATGCGCACCAGAAGGGTGTGATTCACCGCGACATCAAGCCGTCGAATGTCATGGTGCGAGAGGTCAGTGGCACGATCGAACCGTCGATCATTGACTTTGGTGTTGCCAAGGCGCTTGATGATTCGGAACTCAGCCACCCCGATATCACAATGGCACGGCAGATCATCGGTACGCCACACTACATGTCGCCCGAGCAGGCGACGCTCAATCACAAAGCAATCGACACGAGGACCGATGTGTACTCGCTTGGCGTCCTGCTGTACGAACTGCTTGCCGGTATCACACCGTTTCGTGATGCAACAGATGGCCGCCAGTCGATGCAGAGCCTGTTGGATGACATTCGCGACACGGCGCCGCCTCGACCGTCGACGCGCATCATGAGCCTTGGCGATCTCACTGACTCGGTTGCCGAAGCGCGCTCGCAGGATGCCCACAGATTATGGCGTGAGTTGAAAGGCGATCTGGACTGGATCGTGCTCCGTGCGCTGGAGAAGGAACAGCAACGACGCTATCCATCCGCATTTGCACTGGCGGAGGACATCCACCGGCATCTGCGCCATGAACCGGTTGTCGCCGGTCCGCCTCGAACGACATATCGTATCGGCAAGTTTGCACGCCGGCATGTCGTTGAGGTCGTTGCCACATGCGTCCTGCTGTTGTCGCTTTGTGCTCTTGGAACTGGCGGTATTCTCTTCGGCCTGCGTGAACGCGCTGCGGCGACTGAGATCCAGACGCAGCTTGAAACTTCAGATGCGCTGGCGTCGTTCGCGCAGAGCATCATTCGAGGCGTTGACCCTGCGGTCGTGCAGGAAGCAGACACCACAGTGCTTCGCAATATTCTCGGGCGCGCCGTTGATCGTGTAGACGTTGAACTGCGCGATCAGCCACATCCTGCGGTCGACATGCTCAATACCATCGGCATAGCCTACCTGCAGATCGGCGCGTATGACGATGCCGAGACCACCTTTCGAGAAGCCATGACCATTGCCGCCACCGAGATCGGGGCTGAATCAGAGCCGGCACTCGATGCGCGCAGCAATCTCGCACAGGCTTACGTCGGCCTCAGCCGCTTCGACGAAGCGGTCGAGACGATGGAACCGCTCGTCGATGCGCACGTCCGGCAGTACGGTGAATCATCAGATGATGTTCTGTCTGCGCGAGGCAACCTCGCTGCGATGCTCCAGCATGCAGGACGGTACGAGGACGCTCGCGTCATGCACGAACAGGTGCTCGCCGCGCGTCGAGATCGCCATGGTGATGCGCATGAAGACACGCAGACGTCGATGAACAATCTCGCCATTGTCTACAGCGAACTCGACATGCGAGGCGAGGCGATTGAACTCTATGAAGCGGTGTATGAACATCAGGCACGCACCGATGGGCTCACGCACCGGCGAACCCTGATGACCATGAACAACCTGGCCAGTGCTTACGGTGCTGTCGGCCGACTTGACGACGCCGAGCGGATGCTGATGGACGTGCTGCAGGCGAAGCGAGCAATTCTGACTGAAGATCACCCGAGCCTCCTCGTCACGATGGCCAACCTCGCATCCGTGCGCGTCGAACTCAAACGCTACGACGATGCCGAGACGATGTTCAGAGATGCGCTGGCGATTTCCCGCCGAACGCTTACCGACAAGCACATGCACACGATTACGCTGCTCAACCAATTGGGCATGTGTCTGCGGGAGCAGGAACGATACGACGATGCACTCCCCGTCATCGAGGAGGCGCACACGTTGATGCAGCAACTCGTGGACGCTGATCATCCCAACGCGATTCGGATGGCCGTAAATTACATGATCATCCTTCGATACGCCGGTGAGTACGACGCGGCGATCGACATTGGTGACACCACGCTTCCGATTGCTCGTCGTGCGTATGGGCCGCGACATCGCACGACACTTGACATCGAACGAACGCGCGGTCATGCGTTGGCTGCGCTGGGCGACCATACGACCGCGATAGCCGAACTTGATGCTCTCTATCGTGCCGTTGTGCGTGAAACTGACGCTCACCATCCCGAGTCAATCAAGCTGGCTGGGGCGCTCGAAGACATCTGCACAAGTGCTGGCGATCATGACGCCGCATCATCTTGGGCTGCGCGACAAGCTGAATCTTCATCCGACGACTGAAGGCGTCATCGCCAGATCGCTCGGTACCGACAGATCCCACTTCTCGAATAGCTTGCGATTGTCGTCACGTTGTGCGGCCCGCTCATCTTCGGACCGTTCATCCACCCATTCATGATGGCGCACCAACGCACCCGGACACGGCAGAACCCGGAGTCCGGCATCATGCCAGATGCGCAAGGAGAAGTCGGGATCCGCGCCATACATCCAGAACTGCTCATCGTAGAAGCCGAGCGATTCATAGAGCCGACGTGTCGATAGTCCGAAATTCGCAAAGCAGAGGCCGCGAACATGGCAGACGACATAGCGCACGCCGTCCACATGAATCTCCTGCTGGATATTGCGTTGCACCGGCGAGTCGTGGAAGAAGGCCAACTGTCCCACATCGCGATGCGCGCGGGCACGAAGCATGTGCAGCGCGTTCTCAATGGCGTACGGCATGAGCTGGCAGTCGTCATTCAACTGCACGATGAATGTGCCGCGTGATGCTCGAAATCCATGATTCGCGGCTCGAACGAACCCTGTACGAACCGGATCAATGATGTTCTTCACGGTCGGATGACTTGCCAGCAGATCCTGCGTGTCCTCATCATCCGCGATCGTGACGCAGATGACCTCGTGCCCCACCTGGACTGTCTCCTGAACGCTCTCAAGACATTGGGCAAGCAGCGGCGCGCGGTGAATCGTCGGAATCACGATTGAGAGTGTTGGTTCAGTCATATGGTTCATCCTGCAGTTCGATGTGCCGCTGATGACATCACCGCAAAGCGAAGCCCGCGATCAGATTTCAGCATCGCACGAGCGAACTCTTCTGCTTCCGGGCTCATGATGTCCGCCTCGACACATACATCCCACCACGCGATCAGCCGATCGCCCCACCCCGAGGGTCGCTCGCCGGATTGCACCGGCCAGCACTGCAGCATGTGCAGAACTGCACGCCGTGCTGCCGCAACTGCATCGATGCTATCGATGCGTTCAACCTGGCACATGGTTGACATCCACGCCAGCGCTCGTGCGGGGGAATCGGTCAGTGCGCGGCACGTGGCATAGTCGAGCGCGACACGCGCGCACATCGCATCCGATCGGGCGGCGCTGATGTTGGCAAACCGCAATGCGCGATGGCCTGATTCCACGATGGACTCTGACGTGACATCATGCTCGACGCGCTGTGTCGCCAGGACGCCTGAAACCCGACGCCATGATGTGCCATCGGATGCCAGTTGGACCATGAGCGCACGCATCGCACACCAGCCGAGCGCTCGATCGACGCTTCGATGAAGAAGATCAGCACGGCGAATAGCGCACAGCACCGGCCGAAGCAGGGACATACCCACAATGTCATCGACGACCGGCGCGGCAGGAAGCGGTTCGTCCATCAATGCGAGTGTCTGACGTTCGGTTGCGATGCCGATCTCACCGATGCAGGCGCATGAACCGCCGAGATGCATGTCCGCAACGAGTCGCATCAATGCGTTCGGCTCAAACAGTGTTCCGGGAGGCACGATTGAAATCGTTGCAGCCGAAACCACAGGGAGCGCATCGAAGATCGCATCGACGACGGCGTCTTCCGGCAGAAATCGAGCGCGAATCCGCTCGTCCTGCAACATCAGTCGGCGCAGGCGATCCGCACTGCCATCGACTGAACCGCCGTCAACGACGACGAGCTCCCATGTGACCTGATTCTGTTGACGCAGCGATCGCAATGTCGCTTCAACTGCAGTGCCATCGTCTCGCGTTGGCATGATGATCGAGATGTCTGTCATATTCCGGCATCCATTGGCGGAAAGTCTGAAGAACGTTCGTACCCGTGTTGCACCAACCAGTCGCCGGCAAGCTCATCGACCGCGGCTCGACATGCCGCGTCAAATCGATGAGTCCATTTCCCAGTCCGACCGTCGGCGATGTGATCTTCGTGCAGCAGTTCATCCTTCATCATGGTGGGGCCGCCTGACCAGGCAGGCTGCATCACCGCGGTGCGCTGCGCGCGATCAATGCGTTCTCGTTGCGCGGCAAGCGAGTATTCACGGGCCAGCGCGACGGCCTGCTGCGCGGTGCATGGCAGTTCGAGATGCTCGGCCATCCGGGTGATGACCGACACTGGATCTGTCGTTAACTCGTCGTATCGAGTAATCATGGTGCGCGGCAGTCCATCCCACGCACTGAAGGACTCGAGGCACTGGCTGATGAATCGACGGCAGTGCTCCGGCGTGATCGGCTTGTCATACTTGTCAGCATGGCTCACCATCACATCGCGGAGATCACGATGAATGCCGACGCCGCGAGCGTTATGGTGGACAAACTCATCGCGCATCGCGTCATTGCACCAATGTGCCTTGAACACGCGCCATCGCTGATCGCTTCGTACCGATGCGGCACACGATGCGAAATCCTCGGGTTCCGTCCAGGGAACGCGTTCACCAACGCCCGCAGCCTCGACTAATCGCGCGACCAGTTGGAACTGGAGAGTCGAGCCGGACCGCATCATGCCGAAACAGAAAATGAACATCTGGCGTTTGCGCTGTGGGCAGGATCGGCTCGCGGCGGTTGGATTCTCCACAATCAAGCGAGCAACCTGATGACGCGCCTGCAGGATCATGCTCCGTCAAGCCGATATCTGAAGGTGACTACATCCAACCCCAGCGCGACCACGACGTCCGGCGGGGGGAACACTGCTGCGGCGGTGAATCCCTGGACATTCCTGCCCGACGCACTTCGACACCGACGAGAGCATGGCGACCAGCCCGGTCTGTCGCTTGCTATCGCACAGCTGTATGCAAGCCTCGGCTTGCGCGAGGATGCCGAGGATTGGCTTCAACTCGTGCCGGCATCTGAGCAACGCGAGGCCGCTCCGGTGCGCGACATGATCGAAGCGCTCCCATCGGCGTTGATTCCAACCGAGCAACTGATTCAACACGCCGTCACCAATCTGACGGCGCACGATGAACTGGCAACTCGACTGAGCCCGCACCTCGATGCCTGGCAGCAACGTCTCACGACACAGCGCTGGTATCGCACCGCCGATGATCAGGTCGTCATCCGTCGCGCAGAGGTTGAAGGACACCACGCCAATCCATGGCTGCGCTGGCAGGATCCTCACGCGGCAGTGAACAATGGCTCGTTTCCCGTCATCGCGCAAGGATCTGAGAATCTGTTCGTGTTATTGCTCAACGACCTCGGACCAATCGACTTCCTGCCTCAACTCCTCAATGGAACCTACACACCGCATGCGTCCGGCATGACAACCGGCATCTGCATCGTGCAACCGGATCCGGTGCACATGCTCGAATCGCTTGCGATCGGTGATCGCCGATCGGTCCTCCGCCAGTCGCGACTTCGTTACTTCATTGGCACCGGCGCGGTCGATCAGCTTCGCGCGGCATTCAGTGCCGAACGGTCACGCTGGGGCAAGGTTGCTGGAATTCCCTTGTCGACAGCAGCGCCCGGCAACAGCGCACCTGTCGATCAGCTCGCCGATGAATTCAATCTGAACCTGCAGCGTGAAACGGATCGACTGTCAACGGTTGTCCAGCATCGTTATGCCGCGCGCGATCGCGCGTGGTGGCAACAACGGTTTCAGGCGATTCGCAATGGTGATGGTCCATGCCGTGTCATGCTGATGACGAGCCGATTCACAATGTACGTTCAGCATGCGGTTCGCGATATCGATGCCGCATTGCAGTCTATCGGTGTGGATACGCGACTGCTGATCGAAGACGCAGATACGGAAACGACCAATCGCATCGGAATCCTCGGCACGATCGAGTCTTTTGATCCTGACGCCATCATGATGATCAATTGGATGCGCGACGATTTGCCCGGCATACCCGCATCGATACCGTTCATCACCTGGATTCAGGATGCCGCACCGAATTACAGCGATCCCAACGGCACCGTACCGGGCGCGTTCGACTTTGCGGTCGGTTGCGTGGAGAACGAGATCGTCACGCGCCGTGGCGTTAACGCAGCGCAGACGCTTCGGTTCCCGGTGCCGGCGAGTGCGGCGAAGTTTCGCGCTGAATCGCATGGTCATCCGCCGCTTGAAGCACACATGCTCATCGCGATGAATCACGGCGAGACGCCGGAACAGTGGACCGAGCGTATGGTCTTCACCGCGCGCAATCGACCGAATGAACAGCGCGTGGTCGAACTCCTCGCACCTCGCGTCATCGATGAAGCTCGTTCGATGACATCCGTTCCATTGGCGGACCGCGTTCGAAACCATACCGTCGCCGTTATCGAACTGACTGGCTTGAACCCCGAACCTGCGATCGTTGATCAGTTCATGGCGATCGTCAGCGTCCCGCTTGCCACACGAGTCGTTCGTCACCTGATGACAGAATGGGCAGCTGAAATCTGCGAGCGTCGCAACTGGACGCTTCGTTTGTGTGGCCGAGGCTGGGAACAGCATCCGACCTTTGCCCGCTACGCCGGCGGCATGCTGCAGCACGGCCCTGAACTGCGCCATGCGTACGCGAGCAGCGCCGTCACACTGCAGGGAAGCACCACACTTCTGCACCAACGTGTCTACGAATGCGTGCTTGCCGGCGGCTATCCCGCAGCGCTCCTCAAGCCTGATGATCTCGGGCACGTCGTTGAGTTCATGCAAGCTGTCGCACTCGACGGTGCGCCAACACATCATGATGTCCATGTTGACACCGATACCACGCTTAAGCGCGCTGCGGCGTTCGTTACAGACTTTGCTCGTTCACCAATCGATCACGATATTCCCGCGATCGATGCCGTTCGACGGCTTCTTGAGGAATGCGTCGTCGATACACGCGAAACCGATCGCGGTTCGGCATCACCTGTCGTTGAACACATTCAGCCTGCGACGTTCATCAATGTGCTCGACACGATGCGTCCGTGCCTGTTCCGTTCACCCGAAGAACTCGAAGCAGTGGTGGATCGAACGATCGAGGAGCCGGACTCACGGCTCCAGACGATCGAAGCCCTCGACGCCATTGTGCAGCAGTGGTTCACATATGAGCGCTGCGGCGCGGCGATCCTCGACATGGTCACCACGCGGATGACCGACGCCTGATTTCATTCCTGCCGCCTGCATCCACATTCTGATCCGGCAATCCATCTTCGGACGCTCCACGCTCTATCATGTGCAGTCTCGTCGCATGCCCGGAGAGTGTCCATGCCCACATGCCGTTGTATCGTTCTTGCCCTGCTTCTGGTCGTCACATGTCAGCGCGACGCCAGCGCACACGATGCGCTGCCGGCAACGCGAACCGTTGAGCAGACGCTCATCGATGCGGGCGAGAACCGTGCGGAACTCGAGCGGGCGCTCCGAGAGATCGAAGATGCGTTTCGACCGGGCATGACGTTTCTGATCACGTATATGCCGCCGACCGATGCCGCGACGCTCGATGCCGATTTTCTGCTGACCAACGTCCGGCAGGCATATGAAGCGCGCGCACGCGTCCCGTGGGGCGATCGTGTGCCGGACGAGATCTTCTTCAACGATGTGCTGCCGTACGCATCGGTCAGTGAACCGCGTGAAGCGTGGCGCGAGTCATTGATGGAACAATTCCTGGAGCACGTCACCGAGTGTGCGACACCGGCTGAAGCGGCGCAACGATTGAATCGAGTCATCTTTCCCGCGCTCGGCGTGCGGTACTCGACGAAGCGCGCACGAGCGGACCAATCACCATCCGAGTCCATTGCGCAAGGCATGGCATCATGCACCGGCCTGTCGATCCTGCTGACCAACGGATGTCGCGCAACATGTATCCCGGCGCGGCTTGCCGGCATTCCTGAATGGCCACATAAGGGCGGCAATCACACGTGGGTCGAAGTATGGAGCGATGGCACGTGGTACTTCACCGGTGCCGCCGAGCCGAGTGACCAGGGCCTGAACCATGCGTGGTTCAATGGCGATGCCGCACGCGCGGATGTGAATTCACGTGCGCACTCGATCTATGCGACAAGCTGGCAACACACCGGCGTGACCATGCCGATGGTCTGGGCTGCCGACGCTGATCCAGTTCCAGCCGTCAACGTGACGAGTCGATATACAGGACAGGATGAGACAACCGCCGATGACACAGCGCAGTGCTACGTTCGCGTTGTCCACGCAGAGACCGGCGCACGCATCGCGACGACCGTTCATCTGACCTATGACATGATGGATAGCGCCGTGCTGGCGGACCGGAGTCGCGATGAGACATTCGATCTGAATGACATGGCAACGTTTGATGTTCCCCTCGGCGCTGCGGCGACGATCATCCTCCCTGACTATCCGGATGTCCTGTCGACCACGGTCAGCATCGATACGCCGACGCGAACAGTGACGATCACGGTGCCGCGTGAGCCGGACGACGCCGAGACAGTGCAGGCATTGCAGCGCATTGCATCAGACCTTCGCGGCGCGTTTCATAATGAACTCTGGGGCACCGGCGTCCGTCCACCGTTTCAGGGGGCTGAGCATGTCTTGAACACGCACGAAGATGCCGTCCGAGCGCTGGTCTGGTCGGAGTATCAGTCGGCTCCGATTCACTTTCCCTTCCACAAGGACTTCAATGCCGATCGCGTGCGCATCGGCCATGCCCAG
>JBCCFX010000094.1:0-14280 GCA_039029515.1 Planctomycetota bacterium | reverse complement strand
TCGTTGATGATCCGATTGCTGATCACCGCGAGCACGTCGTACGGCAGCCGTGCCCAGTCCGCGGTCATGAAGTCCTGCGTTTCCACCGCTCGAACTGCAGCCACCTGTTCATACGTCCGGCCATCGCCCATCACACCGACCGATTGAATCGGCAACAGCACGGCGAAGACCTGATCGGTCGAGCGGTAGTGATTACTCGCGATGATCTCTTCCAGCAGGATCTCATCGCAGTCGCGCAGAATGCGGAGCTTCTCACGCGTGATATCGCCGAGCACGCGCACCGCAAGCCCCGGCCCGGGAAACGGATGTCGCCAGACGATGTGGCTCGGGAGTCCGAGTACTTCACCGAGCGCCCGGACCTCATCCTTGAAAAGATCACGTAATGGCTCGATCAACTCGAAGCCAAGTTCTTCAGGCAGGCCGCCCACATTGTGGTGCAGTTTGATGTTGGCGGACGTTCCTGCGTGACCGTGACCAGACTCGATGACATCAGGGTAGAGCGTGCCCTGGGCGAGGAAACGAATGCCATCGCCGAGGTCTGCCGCCGCCTTCTGAAAGACGTCGATGAATCGATGCCCGATCAGGCGTCGTTTCTCCTGCGGATCCGTCACGCCTTCAAGATCCTTCAGGAATGCGTCGGCGGCATCGATCACGCGGAGATCGATATCGAAGTGATCACGGAACGTGGCTTCGACAAGTTCACGCTCGTTCTTCCTCAGCAATCCATTGTCGACGAAAATACACGTGAGTTGTTCGCCAATCGCGCGAGACAACAGTGCAGCGACGACGGATGAATCGACGCCGCCACTCAAACCGCAGATGACACGATCGCTGCCAACCTCTGTGCGAACGCGCTGGATCTCCGTCTCCATGAACTCCGACATGCGCCATGTACCGGTGCATTGACAGACGCGGTACAGGAAGTTGCGCAGCAGGTCGACTCCGTGTGGCGTATGCGTGACTTCAGGATGAAACTGAAGACCGTAGAACGGCAACTCGCGATGGCAGACGGCAGCGATCGGACACGTCTGCGTGCGCGCGAGCACTTCAAAGTTATCGCCGGGATCGGTGACCTGATCGCCGTGACTCATCCAGACCGTCGTCGTCCTCGGCAGGTCGACGAGCAGTTCGTGTGGATCGGTGATCTCGAGGCGAGCACGACCGAATTCTCGCTGCTCGGTCTGCGTGACATTTCCCCCGAGAATCTGGCAGGCAAGTTGCATGCCGTAGCAGATTCCAAGCACCGGGACACCGAGTTCGAACAGCTTTGGATCGCATCGCGGCGCATCCGCTTCGTGCACGCTGGATGGGCCGCCGGACAGAATGATCCCGCGCGGTTTGTATGCTTCGAGGGTCTCGATTGGCGTATCGGGTGCGACGAGCAGGCTGAACGCGCCGGCTTCGCGGACGCGACGGGCAATGAGCTGTGCGTACTGGCTTCCGAAGTCAAGAATCAGGATGACTTCGTCATGCGGCAGCGTTGTGGCGGAGAGTGCATTCGTCGTCATGGGGCCTTCCCGTGCCATGGGAAAAGCCCGTCAGTGTACCACGAGCCCGACCGTTTCGCCTCCATGGGATCGATCCCGAGACGCGGACCGAATGGCATGATCCACTCGGACCGCTCTTTGCTCCGGGTTCCTTCGGAACTTATGCTTCGGGGAATGATCCGATGCCTCACCAGCCTCATCCTGCTCCCCGCCGGCCTCAGCGGCTGCAGCCCAAGCCCGACCGCGGGCGGGTTTGACTCGCCGAATCCCGCTGCTCGCTTGTACGCGATCGAAGATTCGGTCCAGTCCGGCGATACGTCGTCGGTGCGGGAAATCGTCCGTGAACTCCGCTCAGTCGATCCTGCGGCCCGATTGATGGCGATCGAGGCGTTGCGCCGACTCACTGGGGAGACCATGGGCTATCGTCATGACGATCCTGTGGCTGAGCGCGAGGCTGCAATTGACCGATGGGAACAAGCAGTGGCCGACAATCCTGCCTGGAGACCGTCTGATGCCTGATGCGGGCGAACCGCACATTCGATTGAAGATGCGAAGCCAGCCACGCTTCCTTTCCGGAGCGCGGGCGATGATCTGTAACGTCGCTCAGCGCATCGGGTTCGCGGACGCGGTCGGCAGCAAGATTGCGCTCGCGGTCGACGAAGCCTTGTGTAACGTCATCAAGCACGGCTACCAGCGAGCGCCGGACGGCTGGATCTGGATGGATCTGTATGTCGACGACGGCGAATCGCCAAGCCTGACCATCGTGCTTGAGGACCGCGCCTCACAGATCGATCCGGACCAGATCCGTTCACGCGATCTTGATGACATTCGTCCGGGCGGCCTTGGCGTTCACATCATCAAAGAGATCATGGATCACGTCACCTATGAAAAGCGCGATGGTGGCGGTATGCGTCTCACCATGCGAAAGGACCTCTCCGCCGTACCGGAGACTGTGTCTGAATCGGTATCATCCACCACGGACAAAGGAACCGCAGACACATGAGTGGACGGGACGACATCAAGGTCCAGACCGAACAGATCGACCAGGCGCTGGTCGTGCAACCTCACGGCGAGATTGACCTCAGTCGTTCGCCGGCGTTCCGCACGTACCTGACACAAGCGGTCAAGAAGAAGCCGGAACGGTTGATCATTGACCTCGCTGAAGTGCCGTACATGGACAGTTCGGGTGTGGCAACGCTCGTGGAAGCCATGCAGACGGCGCGGCGCACCAACGCCAAACTGGTGCTCTGCGGACTCCAGGACAAGGTCCGATCGATCTTCGAGATCGCACGACTCGATATGGTGTTCACGATCGTGGGCACGCGTGACGAAGCGCTTCAATCCTGATTGACAGACTGCTGATCCCGCATGGCTGATGGTGGCGGCAACCTGATCATCCGATCCCTTGATGCATGGGGCGATCTGTGGCTGCGCGTATTTAGTCTGCTCGGCGGCCTCGCGTATCTCGTCATGGACGTGACCGGCTGGATCATGCAGTCGTTCCGACCGGGCGTACGTCTTGGCCGGACCGCAATCATCACGCAGGTGCTGCGCGTCGGTGTCAATTCCATTGGGATCGTCGTCCTTGTCTGCGGCTGCATCGGGTTCATTCTCGCGCTGCAGATGGAACCTCCGCTTGCAGATCTTGGCCAGGAAGACAAGATCGCGAACATCATTGCGGTCGCGGTTTTCCGTGAACTCGGGCCGCTGATCGCCGCGATCGTGCTTACAGGATTCGCGGGCGCAGCCATTGCCGCAGAAATCGGCACGATGGTCGTCGGCGAAGAGATCGAAGCACTGGAAGCACACGCGTTGAATCCCATTCGCTTCCTCGTGGTCCCACGCGTGATCGCCACGGTGCTCAGCCTCGTGTGCCTGACGGTCATCGGCGATCTGGTCGCCGTCATGGCGGGTGGCGCCATGGCAATCGGATTTCTCGATGTGCCGTATCAGTTGTACGTTGACAACACACTGTCGCAGCTTACGTCGTCTGACTTTCTGACCGGCCTGATCAAGGCCAGTGTGTTCGGCCTGATCCTTGCGGGCCTCGCGTGCTACAACGGCTTGAAAGTCTCAGGCGGCGCTGCGGGTGTCGGACGAGCAACCACCGACACGGTCGTGCAGACCATTGTGATGGTCATTTCCGCTGACCTGTTGTTCACGATGATCTTCTTCCGTCTCGGCTGGACGTAGGCGGGCGCAGGCCCGGGGCATGGCGTCGTGAGTACGGTGGACCTGAGCCCCTGAGGCCCAACGTGACCGACCCGAACCCCGAACACGTTTCGCAAGACTGTGAAACAACAACGCGGCCGACCGAAGCCGACCGCGTTGCGGTTGATATACGTTTCTTCAGGTCGTTCGCGGGATCACTCCACGTCGCGATCGCCTTCGAGCACGAACGTCTTGATCACATAGCCCTGATTCGTTGACTGCGCGACCCAGACCGAAGCGCCGATATAGCCACCGACGAAGTCCCAGTCGATGTCCTCGATGCCGGCCATCGAGTCACGAATCTCCTGTTCCATCTCGTCGGCGAGTTCCGGATCAAACTCACGGTACTCGTCGATCGTGGCCTGCTGAATCGCCATCTGCTGAGCGAAACTCGCTTCCATCATGTTCGGAAGATCCGAGTAGCCCCAGCCGACGACTTCGTCGACGTTGATCACGTTCATTGCACGGCTGAACTTGGCGTTCGCCGCAAGACCGCCAGCATCATCCTGACCGATGGAACGCAGGCCGTTCTCGACTGATTCCGCCGGCCCCATAAAGACCGTCTGACCGCCGATACCGATGGCGACGCTTTCCATACCGCCACCCATCGGGTTCATGCCAGCCATGTCCATCGCGTAGATGCGATGACCAAGGAAGTCACGCGGTTCCATGCCCGCCTGTGCGGCGAGTTCATTCATCGCGTTCTCGAACGATTCCGGATCCGGACATTCCATGGCCATGAATTGCGCCATGTTGTCCGCGGTGTACGGCTTGCGTGCAGTCTGAACGATGTGTACTTCGTTGCCCAGCGGTCCACACACCGCGCGAACCACGCCGGTGATTTCGTCGATCGCATCCGGCGGCATCTGCATCTTCAGCAGTGGCGTCGAATTGATGACGGACAGGATCACATCATCGACCTTGTCGAACTGCACGTTCATGCGTGAGTACGACACGGTGTCCGCGCTCACGAAGCCCGGCAGTTCGCCGATTCCGGATGACGTATCGAACAGGCCCGGCAGACCTTCCTTCCCATTGGGCATGTAGACAACCTGCGTGCCCTGCATCATGGCGTCGGGACCATCAACCTGCATGCTCATGCCGAAGCCGCCGATGTCTCCGAAGAGTGCTTTGACCGGCGGCATGGCCATACCCATCATGCCCATCGTGTCGAAGGTCGAAACAACCTTCGGCAGGTTCTTCGTCATGACGACGGCGTACATGTCAGGACTGTTGCCCATCATGCCTTTGATCGACTGGAAGTCGCCACGATCCGCGACGCTGCCGCCGGCATCACCATCAAGCGTGCTGACGGCGTTGGTGATTCCGGGCATCTCGGTGCCGAACAGGAAGACGTTGTTGCAACGCACGAGGTAGATCTCGCCGACGTCGCCCCACAAGTCTGACGGATCAGGCATGCCTGGCGGCATCCCGAAGTCATCGTCGAAGTCATCTGCGTCATCTTCTTCGGGAAGCTGGATGGTCCACATCGTGTGACCGTTGAGATCGCCGGTCTCGTATTCGAAGTCCGGCTCTTCATCATCCGCCTTGGCGAATGCAGCTTCGAGCAGTTCCTGCGTCTTGTCCGCGTGCTCGCCGTAATCGAGTCCTGCAAGCACGGCGAGGTACGGCGTTCCGAGATCCGCATCGGTGCCGGTGTAAAGCGCGAAGCCACCCGGACCGGTCGGCATCTGGATCGTGTCCTGATCGATGCCGATTTCGTCGGCCATCTCTTCGATGCCTTCGGTGAAGTCCTTGATGATCTCATCACGGTCTTCGGCCAACTCGTCGGACATCCAGAGGTCCCAGAGTGGCGTGCGTTTGATGCTGTCCATGGTCTTCTGGACGTTTGTCGCGCCAACGACGAGCACCGTGCTTTCCGGCGCGAGCTGTTCAACGGCCAGATCGGCGGCGAGCGCCGGCGCGCCGAGCATCGGCACGAGCAAGGCCATGGAGGCGAGTTGGATCTTCACAATGATTCCTTCCCTGAAGAAGTGGAGTGGTTCCCGGCGCGGCGACGCAGTGCATCGCTCGCTTATTCCGGCGCGTTGCCGGTGCTGTCGCGAAGTTGCGGTGCGGTACCGTAAATCTTCCGCGGCGGCGGTTTATGGTAGTTGTGGCCTGAGTTCGGGTTGTCCTTGTCAAACGCAAACGCTTCACGGTTCTCGATGAAGTCACGCACGTAGCGCTGCGGAATGGCGAAGCCAAGCGCCTCGCCGCCAAGGATGCCCATATTCGTGATGCCGACGACTTCGCCCTTCGTGTTGAACAGCGGGCCGCCGGAGTTGCCGGGGTTAATCGCTGCATCTGTCTGCACGTAGGTAATGCCGTCGAAGCTGCGCTGCGTCGTGGAGACGACACCCTGGCTGAGGGTGCGCTCGAGTCCGAGCGGGTTGCCGATCGCAAAGACCGATTGACCGATCTCCAGCCGATTGCCCAACTGGAGTGGCGCGAACGTGAACGGTTCATCGTTTGGATGCTTGATCCGCAACAGCGCGAGGTCGAGGTGGTTGTTCACCGCGATGATTTCGATGTCCTCGATCACGGTGCGCCGAAGCGTGCCATCATCCTGCGGGAACCAGACGGTTGCGCGCAGGTTCGTCTCACCCTGAATGACGTGCGCGTTTGTAATCGCGTTGCCATCCGGGTTGATTATGACGCCAGACCCCAGGCCGCTCGGCGTGGAGACTTTGATCACTGCGGCGCCAATGCGCTTCGCTTGTTCCTTGGGTGAGAGTTCCGCGAGATTTGTCGCGGTTCGATACAGGCCTTCATCGTCGACCTGGACATCCGCTTCGGCGGTCGAGGTCGCCACGTCCGCCACATCATCAACACTGAACGAAAGCACGTCCGGGCCGACGTCAATCCAGACCCGTTGTTCGTTGCGTTTGAGAATCGTGCCTTCGATCACCGCGCCGCTTCGGAGCGTGACCGTGTCTGCGTCGGCGACTGGAACGACAATGGTGCTGGCGATGGCCATCGATGCCAGGCCTGCCCATGAGACCGCGTGAATCCGCATGCAATCCTCACCTTCATGCCCGTGCTGCGAAATACGGGCTTAAATCAAGCGAATCAGTATACGATGCTGCTGTCGGCCTCTCCACGTACCGATGCAACGCACGAGCGTTGCGTCCGTACCAGCAGTGGGCCGATTCATGGTCCCCCCCGCCAGACACATTGAGTGGAGATCCGATTCCATGCGATCTATCGTCGCAACTGCATGCGTACTTTGCCTGATTCAGGCTGCACCGACCGCCTCGGCCCAGTCCCGGCTTGCTGACTATTTCGGATTCGACGACGTCGAATTCGTCAAGATCGGCCGAAATGCCGGCCCGATCGCCGCTGGCGATCTCAACGGCGATGGCAATGACGACCTCATCGTGGTCAACAACTACGCCAGCCGCATCGAGGTGCACTTTCAGAAACCCAATGCCACGCCCGACGACCCAGTCGTGGCCCCGGTCCGGGTGAACGAATTCCCCGATCACTGGCGATTCCGAAGCCAGCAGATCTCGGTGACCCACCGGGTCGCGGCCGTCATCCCCCTCGATTACGACCGGGATGGCCTGATGGACCTGATCTATGCCGGGTATCCATCGGAAATCGTCTTCGTCCGCCAGACCACGCCGGGCACGTTCAAAGTGACCCGAAAGCACCGCGTCAAGAACCTGGCCGCCACGCGGACCGCGTTCAGCATCGCGGACGTCCAGGGTGATGACCGGCCTGAAATCCTGGCGATCGTCGGCGGCGAGATTCACATCTTCCCGTTTGAGAACGATCGCATTGAGGAACCGACGCCGCTCATCGCCGGCGCCAACATGATCGCCTTCGACGTCGCGGACTTCGATGGCGACGATCTGCTCGACGTCGTGGGCATCATCCCGGACGACACATCGCCGATCCGAATCTGGCTCGGCAGTGAGGAAAGCGGGTCATTCGGCGGTCAGAAAGCACTCAGCGCCGAGCTTCGATTCGAGATGCCCGCCATTCGCGAGTGCATCAGCCTCGATCTCGGCATGACCGACGTCGCCCAGATTGCGGTCATCGAAAAGGGCTCCAAACGCGTCGTGACCAAACGGCTTCGGCGTGAGTCGATCGCAGCCCAGCTTGGTGGCGACGCCTCACTTCGCGTATTCAACTTCCCTGACGGCGAGAACCGCCAGCGCGATCATGCGGTCATCGATCTCGATGGCGATGGCCTGCTCGATCTCATTGCCACCGATACCAAAGGCAATGCCGTGGTGATGTACCGCCAGGTCCGCGACCGCGGTCTCGTAGATCGGCATGAACATCCGAGCCTTTCCGATCTCGACAGCGTGGTCGTCGGCAATGTCGATGATGATCCTGCCGCTGAGATCTTCGTGCTCTCGGAAAAGGAAGGCGTGGTCGGCCGGAGCGATGTCGATGGCACGTCGATTCCGTTCCCGAGTCCGATCAATGTCTCCGACGGCTTCACGCCGGTCTGCCTTGCCCTTGTGGAACTCGCCGATGGCCCGGTGGTCGCGGTGATCGGCAAGGATGGCCGTGACCATGTCATCGACCTGATCGACATGGACGGTCAGCGGGACACCATCGAACTCGGTGCGCTGAGCCGCGCCCCGGACACGATTCTTGATCTCGATGCGGATCAGGACGGCCGGACCGACCTGCTGCTGTTCACGCGCGACAAGCCGATGACCATGCTGCAGGCGGACAGCAACGGATTTACTTTGCGCGAGTCCAAGGACATGGGTCAGTATGGCCTGGTGAAGGCTGCGGCCGCAGACAACACCTCGGTGTACGACGTCGATCGTGATGGCAAGCCGGAATTGCTGATCGCCGAGAAGAACTTCGTACGCGCGGTGCGATACGAATCTGATCCGGCCGCGGGCGTCAGTCCGGGCTGGCAGGTCGTGCGCCAGATGAACACCAAGGACAGCAGCAGCAAGCTCGTCGCACTCGCCACCGTGGACGGGAACATCTACGCCGCCGACGATGAGAATGATCGCCTGGTCGTCTTTACCTCAGATTCTGGTGCCGTCGAAGACTGGGACGAGCGCGAGGCCGTCGGCGTGACCGGTTTCTCGTTCAACGCGATTCACGCGGGCGCCTTCTCGGGTGATCGCGAAGCGAACATTCTTGCGGTGGGCGACGCCGGCTTTTCAGTGATCCGTCTTGCCGGCGAGCGCTACGTGCTGGAGGACACCAACGTGTGGCGGACGGATGATGATCGTCGCCTTCAGCATGAACTGCAGGCGGGTGATCTGAACAACGATGGCTTCATGGATCTGGTCTCGCTCGATGCGGGCGAGCAGATGTGCGAACTGTTCACGTTCAGCGAATCGGGCACGATGCTCTACGCCACCGGATTCAAGGTGTTTGAATCACGATTGTTCACCGGCGGCGAAGGTCGCGAATACGAACCGAGCCAGACCGTGATTGCGGATGTCACCGGCGACGGCGCCGCGGACCTGATTCTCCTGGCCCACGATCGCGTGCTCATCTACCCGCAGTCAGCGGAGTGATTCCTCAACGATTGCCGCACGCCAGCGTGTGCGTGTGACGAGTCACCACCGGCCAATCAAGAGACGCTAAAAGAACAAGGGTCGTCCCGACATATCGGGACGACCCTTGCTTATGGATCAACATGCAGACGATCCGAAAGGGCTGACGGAGCGACGTTCCGATTACTCGGACGTCTTGTCGCGGCCCTTGATGCCGTCGCGAGTCAGGATGTGGAAGTTGACGTTTGTCCAGTCTTCCGCATCGGCATTGAAGTAACCACCTGAACCACGGGTGAAGTCCGGCGTGTCGTCAACGCCGCCCATCGGTGTATCCGCAGTCCAAAGACCGACGCCGTCTTCACTCTGGGCGCGAACCTTCTTGTGAGCCTTGTCAGCTTGCTGGGTACCAATCTGATCAATGTGGCCGTCATAGAAGAGACACACCGGTGACGAAACGATCGAGTGGTTGAAGTAGAACGGCTCGCAGCCGTCATACGTACCACCGGCAACGAACGGGCTGCACTGCTTGTTCTGCTGCTGCAGCCAGTGATGCTCGATGACGTGCGTCTTCAGCGTCGGGAACTGTGCTTGACCGAAGCTCGGTGAACGGAATCCCGCGGGAAGACCGAACGGATCGCTCCAGTACACGCCATTACCATTGTTCTCCGAGTACACGTCCGGGCTGTACATACCAGCGGGGCTGGTGCAGTAGCTTGACCAGACGATGTCAGCGCCTTCGACTTCATCCGGATCAATGAACTCGCCCGGGTTCTGGAACAGAGGCTCGGCGAGATCAAGTACCACGCGATCCTTCGGGGCATAGAAGACCGAATCGTAGAAACGGCCGTTCATGTACCGGCTGAAGCCGCGCGGCTGGATGATTCGGAATGCACCGAACCAATCCGGGTTGTCGAAGTCAATTGGCGTGTAGGACCCTGGGTTTGCCGTGTTGAGGCCCCAGATGAACATGCCGGTGTAACCGAGCACTGCCCACGGAATGTCCGTGCCATTCTCTGACTGAAAGTTGGAAAGCGCTTCGCCATAATCGGTGCCGTAACGACCGAAGTTGTCGGGGATCATCGTGAATTGACGATCGTTCCACTCACCGGCATACGTAGCGTGCGCCGTGGCAATGTTGCGCAGGTTCGCCTGCGACTTCGTGACCAGC
The DNA here is from genome assembly GCA_039029515.1 of Planctomycetota bacterium. GTDB lineage: Bacteria > Planctomycetota > Phycisphaerae > Phycisphaerales > SM1A02 > JBCCFX01. Next base: position 3,931 of record JBCCFX010000094.1, on the reverse strand, counting down.
GCCTGATCACGTGCTTTCTGGATTGCCGGGAGCAGAATGCCCACCAGCAATGCGATGATCGAGACGACCACCAGCAGCTCCACAATCGTGAAGCCTCGTGTTGACTGTTTTCTCATCGACAGTCACTCCTTTGGTTCCGACGACGTCGTGCCGTCGGCCGATCCGCGATCGTTCATGATCGCCACCCTGTCTGCATTCGTTGATCCTCGTTGCGCGGCAGCCACGAATATGCGCTGTCGTGCAACGAATGAATCGTTCTTCTTCAGGAGTGACGTCCGAAACTCCGCGAACCGAAACAGTGGTAAGTCCATGGAGACATGACGGTCGGGACTTACCGATGAAGTGACAGATCCGGAAACACGCGACCTTTCGGATCTGTTCGACCGCACACATAGTCTAGGGGCTCTGGAGCAACGGACAACCCAATTGTCGCTTCGCTGCAACGCAGAACCCGAACATATTCCAAACGAATCGATGGCTATCGTTCGTTGATCGGCGCGTACGCCACATCGTGCGGACCGACGTAACGGATCCGCGGTCGGATCAGCCGGTTGTCCGCCAGCTGCTCGATGCAGTGACCAGCCCAGCCCGAAATTCGGCTCATCGCGAACATCGGCGTGAACAGATCGATGTCCAGGCCAACCGAGAAATACGTGGTCGCGCTGTAGAATTCGACGTTCGGGTAGATCCCCTTGCTGCCGACAGCCTTGTCCATGATCTGCTCGATCCGATGGCTCATCTCGTACAGGTCCATGTTGCCGGTGTCTTCGGCAAGCTGCTTCGCGAACGTCTTGAGGTACGTGGCTCGCGGGTCATAAGCCTTGTACACGCGGTGGCCGAAGCCCATCACGCGTTCTTTCCGCTCGAGCTTGCCCAGGATCGCCGATTCGACCTTTTCGAGGTCGCCGATCTCATGCAGCAGGTGCATGACCGCCTCATTCGCCCCACCATGCAGCGGGCCTTTGAGCGTGCCGATTGCAGTTGCCATCGCGGAGTACATATCGCTGAGCGTCGCAATCGTGACGCGGGCGGCGAACGTGGACGCGTTCAGACCGTGGTCGGCGTGCAGAATCAGGCAGACATCCAGTGCCCGCGCCATGGTTTCCGTCGGCTTGGTTCCCGTCAGCATCGTCAGGAAGCTCTCCGCGATGGAGGCATCCGGGCTCGGCGGGACGATGGGCTTGCCCTTCCGGTGCCGGTCGTATGCCGCAATGATCGCCGGCGTCTTCGCGAGCAGGCTGATCGACTTCCGCTGCGCACCCTCGAGTGAGTTGTCGTCCGGATCTTCGTCGTACAACGCCAATGCGGAGACAACCGTACGAAGGGCATGCATCGGGGCCGCCCCCTTGGGCAGGCTCTGAATCACGTCAATGATCCCGCCCGGCAGCTCATACGCTGCTCGGATGGACGATGAGAATGCGTCGAGCTCCGCCGCGGTCGGCAGGCGACGATTCCAGAGCAGGAAGACCACCTCCTCGAACGTGGATTTTCGCGCCAGGGCATCGATCTCAATGCCCACGTATTCCAGGATCCCGTTGGCGCCGTCGATGTAGGACATCTCGGACTCAGCGGCAATCGTGTTGCCCAATCCCTTGTCAAACACCGGTTCGGTCTTGGTGGCCGTCATCATCGCTCCTCTGTGCGGTCCTGTGCCATGCACGGACGTCGAGTAAGGTACGTCTTCCCGATCGTGCGTCGGCATCGGAAGCCGCGACCGGAACGGGATCGTAGGAGACCACGCGGCGGTCGACAATGCGAACGACGCGTGACCTTCCATGAACGTTCGGAAGTTTCGGCGTTCGAGATGCACGAGTCCCTTCCATGATCGTTGCCGGATACCTGCTTGAGCCCCCTCATCCACCGATGCCCGGGTGGCTCGCGATCGATCAGGGCCGAATCGTTGATCGTGGCGAAGGCCTGCCGGCCTCGATTGATTTTGGCGGTCCGGATCACCTCATCACCCCCGGATTCGTCGACGCCCATCTTCACATTCCGCAGTCTGATTCCACCGGCTACGACGGCCTCGAACTCCTTCCGTGGCTCGAGCAGGTCATTTACCCCGCCGAGACCGCATGGCATGACCTCGGTATCGCGAGCAGGCAGATCGACGCCGTCCATCGCGAACTGCTCACCGCAGGCACCGTGGCGTACGCGGGTTATCTCACGAGCCATGGCACCGGCCTGCACGCCATGGCCGAATCAAAGACGCCCCGACCGCGCGCGATCGTCGGACAGGTCCGTATGGATCGCAACGGCCACCCGGCGCTGATCGATCAGCATCCCCTCCCGATTCCGGCAGACACGGCTGACGTTCGATGGAGCCTCAATCCTCGCTTTGCGATCGCCTGCTCGGATGACTCGATGGCCGCCACCGCGTCGGCCATGACTGACTCGACGTTCATTCAGACGCATCTGTCAGAGTCCGTCACCGAATGCGATGAGATCGCTCGGCTCTTTCCAGACGATCCGCACTACACCGCGGTCTACGACCGGCACGGGCTGCTCACGCCGCGCACGCTCCTGGCGCACGGACTCCATCTTGTGCCAGAAGAATGGTCACTGATCGCTGAACGCGATGCGGTGGTCGTGCACTGCCCCACCGCCAACACGTTTCTCTCCGCGGGCGTCTTCGATCTTCGAAGCGCGATGAAACACGGCGTGCGTTTGGCGCTCGGCAGCGACGTCGCCGCTGGTCCGGAATTTGACATGCCACGAATCGCGCGCGGCATGATCGAAGTCGCCAAGATTCGACGATTGACGATTGATCCCGACGCGATCGTTCCCACGCCGGCCGATGCCTGGACGATGATCACGCGCACGAATGCGACGGCGCTAGGCCACGAAGATCTCGGCCATCTCCACATCGGCGGCACGGCGCGTATGCTGTTGCTCCGACCGACGTTTTCCCTCGATGAGCATGTGTACAGCCAGTTGATCTATCGCTGGTCTCGCCGCTTCATCGACTGCATGTTGCTCGATGGCGAGCCTTACACATTCGATTCTTCGTCACGCTGACCGCCCGCGGGGCACCATTTCCACCATGCTGATTCCGCTCGGAACAGAACGTGCTCTCAAACGACCACCGATCGTCACGCAGGGATTGATCGTGGTGAACATGCTGATCTACCTCAGCGCCGTGATGCTTTCGTACTTCAACATCATGGACCGTGAGGCGTTCGCCAACTTCGGTCACTTCTGGATGCAGGACTTCAAAGTCTGGCAGTTGATCACCTACCAGTTCCTGCACGATCCATACGGCATTTTCCATCTCGGCTTCAACATGCTGTTCCTGTGGGTGTTCGGTCGATCGGTTGAAGATCGCCTTGGCCACATCAGCTTCCTGACGTTCTACCTGATGGCGGGCATCTTCGCGGGTATCGCGCACGGCATGCTGGAGAATGCGCCGGTCATCGGCGCCAGCGGTTCAATCGCCGGTGTCTCCGGCGCGTTTCTTGCATTGTTCCCGCGCAGCCGCGTCCGCGTGCTATTCGTCTTCTTCATCATCAGCCTGATGTCGATCCAGGCGAAGTGGATCATCGGTTTCTACATCGCCTTCAACCTGTTGAACCAGGGCCTCGGCATGCTGGGTCCTTCGGACAATTCCGTCGCGTATGGTGCCCACCTCGGTGGATATCTGTTCGGCTTCATGTTCGCCTTCACGATGCTCGCCACCGGACTCCTGAAGCGCGAAGATATGGATGTGTTCTACCTGTTACGGCAACGCCATCGTCGCGCGCAATTGCGTTCCGTCGCCAAGAAGACGCACGGTGGAATCTGGGACACGCGCGGCGTCGCTCCGAAGGAACCCTCAGCAGCGCCCGCCGCGAAGCCAATGACGGCGAAGCAAAGAGAGGAAGCCCGAAGACGCGCGGAGATTTCCAAACTGCTTGAAGATCACAAGCTCGAAGAAGCAGCGCGGCGATTTCGCGTG
>JBCCFX010000093.1:0-14396 GCA_039029515.1 Planctomycetota bacterium | reverse complement strand
GACTGGAGTTACAAAGTAACCACCGATGTAAGCTATGGGGTGAGAAAGAGTAGAGCCGAGAGCTTTGGGTTGTGTTTCATTTTGAGTTGTTGTTTAAAAAAGACTCCTGGCTGTAGGTGATTGCCTTGGTATCAACGAGCACCAGTCCGCCGCGCGGATAGACCTTCTTGTCGGTCGCGAGCGATGTTTCCTGCGTGACTTTCACGCCAAGCGATCCCGCCGGCCATGAACTGCCTTCGTATTCCGTGAAGAATACGTAGTTGTCGTTCTTGAGGATGAGGTCTTCGATCGGGCCCGGATTGCGCCGGTATTCCTTCTGGATGCCTTGCAGGCTGAGGTCATCCTTGGTCATGCGCCCGGTGTCCATCATCAGCTGACCGAGTCCGGTGTACGGGCGATCGGTCTTGCCGGCGTAGCCGATGTACGTTGACGTCCCATCGGGCATGCGCAGCTTCGCGGAGCCGTTGACGTGCACGATGTATGCCGACAACGGATCTTTGAGCCAGAACAGTTCGCTGCCGGCGAACATCGCGGTCTTTTCGATTTCGCGTCGGGTGAAATACGGCGCGGTGCCGCCGCCGGGCAGACGACGTCCGAGCGGTTCGCCCGTGCGCGGATCGGTCGCAAGGTCCTCGGGCCGGCGATAGATCGGCGCATCGAATTCGGCCGTCTGGAACGGGCTCGCTTCGAAGATCGGCGCGTAGTAGCCGGTGAACAGCACGGTGCCTGAACCATCCCAGCCGACGGACTCGTAGACGTTGAACCGTTGCATGAACTCGCCGATGAACGTGTGTTCATCCGGCGATGAGGCGAGCAGTTCCTGCATCGCGAGGAGCGATGCGTAGGCCTGATCGTGGGTGAATTGTTCAAATGGGTAAAACGACTTGCTGGATGGCTTCTCGAACCAGCCAAGGCTGCGATCGATGGCATCGAGCACGAAGACATCGCGATTGCGGAAGGCTTCGCCGAGGTCCGGATAACGCCGAGGATCGGTGATGAGCCGGAGCGCGGACTGGCCCGGCGGCAATTCCCGGCTGTAATCCGGGCGATTCTCGGACGTCATGGGTTCTGTCGTGGCGGTCTGCTTCTGACATCCGATGAACAGGCAGGCCGTCGCGACCACCAGAAGCACATGGCAGGTGTGACGCATGAATGTCGGGCTCCGTAGTTCCGTACAACGCTCCGAGGGGCTCATCGGCAGGCATCCGCGCAAGACATGAGATCAGTGCGGACGCGGCCCGATGGGGACGGTACAATCATGGAAGGGTCTCCGCCCTCCATAGGAAGGAAGTCCAAGATGGTGCTCATGGACGCAGTTTCGACATCGCTGGGCATTTTCGGTCTGCCAGGCGGCGGCGAGTGGATCATCATCCTCGTCATCGGCCTGCTGCTGTTCGGCCGTCGGCTTCCGGAGATCGGTCGCAGCGCGGGCAAGTCAATCGTCGAGTTCAAGAAGGGCCTCAAGGACGTCAAGGACGAGATCGACGAGGTCTCCAACGAGTCCCGCGCCCTGCCGAACGATCCCGCGCGTCGGGGCGACGTGCCTTCGGCTCGCGTGGGTGGCGAGACCGAGAATCCCTACACCCCCAGTACGACCGAGAGTGGCAGTTCCGCCTGATCCCGCTCGACGCCTCCCGGCGTCCGGGTGTCGGTTCGTCGACGTCATCGGACGCCGCCGAATCCTCATTCACTCATGACCACCGCTGACCGTTCTTCATCCGCGGCTGATTCGTCACCACGTCGTCGCGTGTTGCGTCGTCGCGATCGATTGCTTGCCGAAGCCGTGCGCGCTTTTGAGCACGACGGCGCGGCGCTGATCAATGATCCTCGCGCGGCCGAAGTCGGTCGTGATGGCGGCGATGATCTCGAATCGCGGATCGTTGCCCGAGCTGAAGCGCTTGATTCATCTCCGCGACTTCGCGTTGCGCTGCACGATACGCAACGTATGTTTGTCATCATGGCGAGCATCGCGATGGGACTCGGCGCGCTCGCCGGTGCGGCAACGATTCGCACCGCGCTCGGACGGCCGGGCGATGAACCGAGCAATGCGTTCCTGGTCCTCGGCAGTGCGCTGCTCCTGCAGACGGTGCTGCTCATCGTCTGGTGTGTCGTGATGATCGTGCGGCCGCGCGCGGTCGCAAGTGGATCGCTTGGTGCCATTGTCTTGACGGCAGCGCGATGGGTTGGTCGTCAGCTTCGCCGTGATGCCGTGCATATTGCTGCCGCAGAAGCACTCGGGCGCCGTTGGCTCGTTGGTCGGTCCGGCGTGTGGACGCTCAGTTCCATCAGCCACGCGACCTGGCTTTCGTTCAACATTGGTGCATTGATCGCCGCGATGCTGCTGTTGAGTACGCGCCACTACACGTTCGCTTGGGAAACCACGCTGTTTTCCGATGATCCTGACGCCATCTACGTGCCCGCGACTCGTGGACTTGGCTGGTTGCCCGAGCAACTCGGCTTCGCGGTCCCGACGGAAGATCAGATTCGATCGAGTCAATGGCCGGGCGATCCATCGGTGATCGCGACATCGCGCCGGCCATGGTCCGGTCTTATCGTCGGCAGCATCGTCCTCTACGGCTTTGCGCCTCGTCTGTTGCTCACCGCATTCTGCTTTGGTCGACGCCGGCATGCATCGAAGCGCGCGACGCTCGATCTCGAATCGCCGTATGCACACAGACTGCGTGCGCTGCTCATGCCTGAATCGTGGCATCTCGGCGTCGTCGACCCGGATGAGGAATCGACAATTGCACGTCCAGAGTCAGCCGACAGTGCACTGCCGTCCGCGACGGCATCTGATGGCATGCCTGCGATTCTTGGGTATGAACTCGACCAGCCTGGCCGGCATTGGCCACCATCGGTGCACGGCGTTCGTTGGCTCGATCTCGGGTTCGTGTCGACGCGCGATGATCGTCATCGCGTCTATACACAGATTCGCGATGCGACCGATGCACCGCGCGCCATCGTCGTCGTCGCGTCGCTCGCGACGACGCCTGACCGTGGCGTGCAGCGTTTTCTCCATGAGTTGCGGGAACTGGGCGGACGTCCGGTCGTCCTCGTGCTGACCGCCGGCCAGTCGCTCCGCGAGCGCGCAACCGGCATGTCGATGCACCAGCGACTCGATGATTGGCATGCGGTCGCCCGTGATGCCGGCATGTCTGGTGATCACGTCGTGGAGATCGATCTGGATCATCTCACCGATCACTCCGCGCGACAGTTGGGTGCCGCCGTCGGTGTGCACGGCGAAGCAGGCGGCGATGATCGACGTATCGATCGTGCGCTGGACGTTATCCGAATGCAGTCCGCCGCCTGGAATACCACACCTGACCATGCGGCTCAACTCGCACTGCATCGAGAGATCGCACAGATCTACCGATCGGAAGCAACGCAATGGCATGCCGCATTCGGTGACGCGATCGCCGATCCGAAAACAGCGGTCGACGGATTACGTCAGAGCGCATCACGGCTGAGCGATATGCTGCCACCTCGACTGCGGACCAGTCCGCGATGGCTCGGGATTGGCGCGCTTGCCGGCGCGCTGAGTTGCGCTGCCGCAGCATCGTTCATAGCCCCGGTGGCGATCGCTTCGCTCCCCGCGTGGTCCGGCCTTGGCGCTGCTATTGCCGCGGTCATGCCTGCATCAGCCAAGGCGAAGGATACCGACGATCGTGTCGATGAGCGCGATCTGAGCGATGCGGTTCATGCCGCGCTTGTCACGGCGATCGTGTTTGAGTTTCAGGGGAACGGTGAAGCGGCCATCACGGCGGCACTCGATGCGGTGATTGCCGAACAGCACGAATCGATCGTGCTCAACGATGCGCGGACGATCGATCGGTATCTCGATGAATGTCGACATCGCGTCGATCTTGTGCGCGCATCGGATGCCGGCTCACATGGTGGATCGCACCATGGCTGATCAACTCCTGCGCATCGCGATTGTCGGTCATACGAATACGGGAAAGACCTCGTTGCTGCGTACGCTCACGCGCAATACGACGCTTGGGGAAGTGTCAGATCGTCCTGCGGTCACGCGGCATGTCGAAGGTGTGTCGCTACTCATCAACGGGCAGGCGATGCTGGAGTTGTACGACACGCCGGGACTGGAGGATTCGATCGGCCTGCTGGAGCATCTTGATACGCAGTCGGAATCGCACTCGGATGGTCTCGCGCAGATCGACTCGTTCCTCCAGGGCGATGCAGCGCGAACGACGTACGCGCAGGAAGCCAAGACACTGCGCCAGGTGCTCGCAAGCCATGTGGCGCTGTACGTCATTGATGCTCGCGAACGTGTGCTCGGCAAGCATCGCGATGAGCTGGAGATCCTCTCCCGATGTGCGCGGCCGGTCGTGCCGGTGCTGAACTTCGTGGCATCCGAGGACAATCGGGTCACCGAATGGCGAGAGCAGCTTGCGCGTGCAGCGTTGCATGCGGTGGCCGAGTTCGACACGGTCGTCGTTGATGATGACGGTGAGCGCCGCCTCTTTGAGAAGGTTGGCACGCTCGTGGACTCCTATCGATCCACGATCGATGCGGTGATTCGGGATCGCGAAGCACAACGATTGAAGCTGGTGCATGGCGCTTCGAAACTTGTTGCGGACATGCTCGTCGATGTGGCGGCGTTCAGCGAGACCGCATCAACGCGTGACACCGAGGAGCTCGATGCGACATCGCGCCGTGTTCAGGAACAGATTCGTGAACGTGAAGCCGAAGCAGTTCGGGCGCTGCTTCAGCTCTTCCGATTTCGGGAAGATGACTGTCGAGCGGCGGAGTTGCCGATCGAGAATGCGCACTGGGGATTGGATCTGTTCAGCCCCGATGCGCTTCGGGTGCTCGGGTGGAAAGCGGGGCGGTCAGCGGCGACCGGTGCGATGATCGGTTTGTCGGTCGATATTCTCTCCGCAGGCCTGACGCTGGGCACCGGTACCGCACTTGGCGCTGCGTTGGGTGCGGCGTACGAAGGCACGCGCGCCCACGGTCGTCGGCTGGTTGATCGCATGCGCGGGCGTTCTGACATTCGCTGTGCGGAGAGCACATTGCGCATTGTATTGGCGCGCCAGACGTGGCTGGTGCGAGCGCTGCTACGACGAGGTCATGCGGCGATGGAGCCGGTCGAGCTCGCGATACGCGACGTGGGATCGTCGAAGTCGCTGCCGGAACCGTTGAGGCTAGCGCGACTGCATCGGCACTGGTCCAACCTCGGGGCTGCGGGGATGACCGGACGAACGGATCCGGCCCGCGTGGCCGCGGTGACCCAACTCACCGGCTGGCTGGACGATGCCATCACGGCGGCGTCGAGCGAGCGGCCCACGAACGAGGATTCGGCGTCAACGAACGGTTCAGCCTCGGGTTGACTGCAGGCATCGCCCGTGTGGAATCATCTGCTATACTTCGCGACTCGGGGCCATTAGCTCAGCTGGCTAGAGCGCACGGATCACACCCGTGAGGTCACTGGTTCGAGTCCAGTATGGCCCACTTCAACGTCACCGTTGACGGAACAAAGACAAAGCCGCCCGATCGGGGCGGCCTTGTTGTTTTGTGCATCGGTTTAGCGTCAGGGTGCAGAATCCATGACCCACAATTCTGTCACGGGCAATCGCCGAACATGTTGATGATGCCGATCACATCATCGATGTTGATCACGCCATTCCCGAACGTGCCATCGCCGTTGATTGGTGCGTTGTCGCAATCCGGATCACTGGAACCGAATGCGGTAATCGCCTTCACGAGGTCGTCGACATTGACCACGCCGTTACCAAACGGAGCGGGCGTGCAATCCCACGGACACGGTACGCAGCCGGCGAGCTCGCACGAGGTCTCCAGCAGCAACGTCCCGCCAATGCTCTCGCAGCCGGCGAAACCGAAGCCTTCGATGCATGTGCCGTCCGGAGCGCAACAGGCTGAACCGGTGTAGCCGCACTCGATGGTCTGCGCGGCGTTGGCGACGCAAATGGCATCCCATTCGGTGTCGCAACAGAACGGATCGGCTTCGCACACCGTCGTGCAGCAATCGAAGTCACTGCAACCGGGCGTCCCGTTCGCAGATGTGCACAGACCGGCGAGCGTCGCGCACGCAGGGAATCGCTGGATCGTACACGCGGGCGTATCACGCGCATCTGCCGCGCAGATGTCATCCCATTCCACATTGCAGCAGAAGGAATCGAGCGAGCACACGGTGCCGCAGCACGCTTCGTTCTGACAGCCGGGCGTGAACCCTCCGACAAGGCATGCGCCCTGGCCGGGACAGGCATCGTTCGGACATGCGACGAAGCCGCACGCCGTGTCCGGTCCCTGGTACAAGCCGCCGGCGGCATTGCAGTCATCGCCGAGCACACTGGAATCCTGAAAACACGCGCCACTCGGCAGGCAGCATGCGCCCGGTTCCGGACACGCGGTCGTCAGGCAATTCGAATCCGAGCCCTGGAAGAAGCCGGCGCAACCGGGCGCCGTGGTCGTCACGCATGTTCCATCAAGAAGACAGCACGCACCGGTGCAGGTCGACGGGAAGCACCCGGCATCGATCCCGATGAAGATGCCGCCGACGCTGGTGCAGAATTCCGGCGTCAAGACGTCACATGAACTACCGAAGCAGCACGCACCGGTGGGGATCCCGCACGTCGCAACGGCTTCACTGATGCACATGAGATCCCATTGCGTCTCGCAGCAGAATGGATCCTTCGCACAGACGGCGGAACAGCAATTGAGATCATTGCAGCCGGGCGTGCCATTGTTCGCGCCGCAATCCCCGGCATCAGGCAATCCGCATGCTGAAGGCGTATCGCACTGCGCTGTCGCGAGGTTTGCACACGTTAGGTCCCATTCAACGGCGCAGCAGAATGGATCAGTATTGCAGACGAGATTGCAACACGATGTGTCATTACAGCCCTCCGTGCCATTCTCGACAAAGCAACTGCCACCAGATGGGCACTGCGGGAACGGGCACACGGTCGTACTGCACGTCGTATCCGGTCCGGCGTAGACGCCGCCCATGGCGACACAGTCTTCGCCGTCTGCCTCTGCGCCTGGTGTGCACAGTCCGGTTGGCAGACAGCACGCACCAGGTTGTGCGCACGTGCCCGGAACGAAGCACGAGCCTTCACCGATGATGCTTGCAGGATTGCCGCCGACGATCAGGCAGATCGGCGGGGGAATGTCATCGCAGGTGCCATCATCGAAGCAGCAGGGGCCGAGTCCGGTGCCCTGGGTTTCCCAGTCATCAAAGTACGATCGAAGGTCGTCGGCGACGGGATCGGACTTGGACGTAGATGTGCTGGTGTCTGCCTGCGTTGGAACGATACACACGAGCACCGCGATGGCGGCGATGAGAAGAGACTGAATTCGGAGCGTACAGCCGGAGCCATCAATCGATGCCGAAGATGCGGACATGTTCTTCCTCCCTGAGTCCTGAGGTCGCGTGCACAGCTCGTCGATCGACGCTGCGCGCACCATCCTCCGAAACCATTCTGCACAACGAGGCGGGGTCTCTCACGTGAATTCGTCGGAATCGCAGGAAAACTCATCTCGGCGGTCGCATCGGTGATGAAGCGATGTCGGATCTTGCAGGCCGATGGTTGGTCAGTCCGATGATCTGACGGGCGGAATTCGCCTTCCGGAAAGGGACTCTGGCCATGCGCCGATACACGCTCTTCACTGGCTTGCCTCGCGAACTCGATCGCTGGGCTGACTCGCTTCGAGATTGTGCGTCATTTTCGGCCGACGGCCTCCTGGACGATGTTCTTCTCGTGACGTGGAGTGGTGCGCTCGACGAATCACCGGATGCTCAGGCACTCGTCGAGCGCCATGGCGTCATCGTGACAGAGATTCGGGATGTTGATGATCCTGGCGACGGGAATCTCTGGCGGCAGATGCGGTGCATGCAGGTCGGTCTCGATCTGATGGAGCCGGACGACGTCGTCGTGAAGACACGCACCGATCTGTACATCGATGCGGATCTGCTTCGTCACCGCATTGAGGCGGCATCGGCGTCGGACGTGACCAGTCCGGTTCAGGGTGTGCGCGCATTCACCCAGCGCATCTGGGTGCCATGGTTTGAGATCACGAAGCCGTTTTACCTTGCGGATGAGTGCATGGTCGGCCTGGCGCGCGATCTTCAGGCGATCACGCATGAAGATCATCGGTACGACGATGAATCGATCGATCCCGGCGTCGGTCGTGCGCACATCCGTCGATTCATACATCCGTTTCGAGACATCGATCCGCGCGTCGATGCCGTGCTGACGTTCGGATCAGATGATCGGCTTGTCAAGGATGATCGATTCGAGGTGCTCGCCGACCGGTTGCAGGACGAAATGTATCTCGACGTGCTCGGCTTGTACTACGCAATCGTGCAAACGCACTTTCGGATCGGGGCCGAACCAGCGACCGATCGCATCGACTTTCGAGAATGGTCAGATGCGAAGACGTCGATTGATCCCGGCGAATTCGATGCTAACTTCGCACCGTCGTGTTCATGGCGACCGGACTACGGACACGTGTACTGCTACGACGAACGCTGGCTTGATCGGCTGTATGCGGGCGAGGTCACATCGTCGGTTGTTGCGGATGCGGTTCGATCATCGATGCAGGCTGCGATGACGATGCCGGCGCTTGAAGGTACTTCGATCGGATGATCGACAGGATCTCGTTCGGGTCGAAGTCGATGCCGGTGTATTGCCGGGCCTGCTCGCGAATCTGGGCCGCGCACATCGTGACACCATCGATCACCGTTAATCCTGATGCGAGCGCCGTCTCATGAACGTGCGTCGGCGCTTCCGACACGGTGAGGTCAAAGAGCGTTCGGCAGTGTGTCAGGCAGTCATATAACATCGGCGCATCGTTCTGAGTTCGCCCGGCTGGCGTGGCATTGACAAGCAGGTCGAATGCATGCGAGGTGGGTTCATGGCTCCAGTTCACGTCGAATCGACTTGCCGCGTCCTGCGCCGCTTCGATCTTCCTTGCGGTGATCGTGATCTCTTTGATGCCACACTGTTGCAGGCCGATGATGACCGGGCCAACCACGCCGCCGGCACCAAAGATCAGCGCTGAAGAGAGCGATGATGTCTTCTGGTGTTGACCAACGGCATGATGCACGCCGGTAATGTCGGTACAGGTTCCGGTCAGTCGACCATCGGTATTGACGATCGTGTTGACGGCAGCGGCGTGCTTCGCATGTTCTTCAACCTCGTCGAGATACCGAATGACGGCGTTCTTCAGCGGCGCGGAGACGCTGCAGCCTGCAACATTGAGCGTGCGGATGCTGTCAATCAAATGCTCGGCGGATGCTGGCGCACGACGTGGAATGTACGTCGCATCAATGTTGTGACGCTGGAACAGCTCGTTGTAGACCGTCGCGCCGAAGCGTCCCGGGCGAGCGGAGACGGAAAGAAAAAGCCGGGTCGTCGGTCCGTTCATCCGGTCACATATACGGTGTCGGCGAGCAACTGTCGAGCCGATGCGAGCAACGCTTCGCGGAATGGCGACACATGCAGCGGTGCCATGTTGAGGTAGATCAGCGCATTGATCATCTCGATGCGCGACCAGTCCAATCCACGTGCATCGACGTAGCGCCGGAGGATGTCCGTCAGCGCTTCGGGGTTCGGTGCGGTCGGGATTTCGTATCGAGCATCGCCATCAACCAGTTCGTACTGGATGTCGCCATGCTTGATGCGGCCGTAGTTCATTCGGATGCCGCCGAGCATCTTGCCGAGGTCGTAGTAGAGATCGCCGACATCCAGACGGCCGGCGAAGTCGGGTCGCCAATCGAGGAGCAGGAACGAGTCATCATCGGTTCGAATCACGTTGTCAAACTGGAGATCGCCATGGAAAAACGTGGGGCAACCGTCACAGAGTTCATCCCAGCTGATCGCATCCAGCACGTCAGCGAGCGGCGGAATCGATTCGCCGTTGGCATGCGTGATGGCATCGTACTGTGATGGTGATGTCAGGAGTGCCAGTCGATCCAGTGTCTTGGTTCGGTAGAACGCATGGCATGCTTCGCCGTACGACGATGCATCAACGTCGGTGCGCACCCACAGATTGGTATCACACCATGTGAGGAATGCTTCAAAGATGTCCGGCGTGATACACGTGTAGAGCGTTTCGCCAGGTACGAAGTCGTACGCGAGATAGCCGGCCGGTGCCTCGATCAATGTCGGGAAAACCGCTGGTCCGTTCTGTGCACGGTCGATACGTCGTGCGGCCTGATCGGCATCGGCAAACAGCTTGATGACTCGATCGCGATATAGAAACAGCGCTTCGCCTGGCTTGCTGAAATCAAAGCCATGATGTGCAACGACGAGGTCGCGATAGGCGTCCTCATCGCCAGCATCACACCATGCCAACTGCCTGGCATGCAGTGAACCCTGATCAACGAGTGCGCGCAGTCCGTTTGACACCTGGTGTTCACCAGCGATCAGATCCTGCTCTCGCAGTGCATTCCAGAACAGATCTGTCGATGCGATATGCATGATGCCAGTAAACGCAGCATCGTTCGGGCCATCTGCGCGCTGTTTGTCGAGGAGTTCGACGACCACGTCGCCATCACATCGGGCATTGCAGTAGCGAACGGACTCGTCGGGGGGCACTCGGCTCACGCCGATCCAGTCGCGTGTGTCGCCCACATCAATTGGAGCGGTCGGAATGCTGTCGCACGCGACAAAGTAGAACGGCTCGTTCAGCGCATCAGCACAGGCGAGCAATGATCGGCCAGGTCCACTGCCGGGTCCGCACCACGGATCCACATCGATGAACTGAACCTGGGCATCGGCGTGTGCGAGTTCGATGTAGCCGCGCACCTGCGCTGCTTCATAGCCAAGCGCGATGACGAATCGGGCATCATCAGGAAACGCATCGATGATGTGCGAGATCAGCGCTCGATCGCCAAGCGGAAGTATCGCTTTGTTGAGGCGGGCAAGGTCGCTGCCGAGTCGCGTACCGCGGCCAGCCGTCAGAATGCAGACAAGTGGCGATGTGCTCATGATGTTGCCACTGCCGAAGGAGCATTGTGTTCCGACGCAATCAGGCCATCGGCGCGGCCGGCGTCATCCGAGACGCGAATCACATCATCAAGATGCGGTGTCGACACTTCGTACAGCGTGATGTCTGTCAGGGCTTCGATGCGATGCAGCGTGTGAGGCCAAACATCGATCACCGTGGGCGCATCGCATTGCGCCGTCGTCGTGTCATCGGCTGTGACGTCATCGATCGGCGTATCGGTGTGGCGGTAGTGTAGCGCAGCGCTGCCCGAAACAAGCAAGTTCGTTTCGCGCTTCATCTCGTGGTATTGCAGGCTCGTTCGGTGGCCGGCACGAATGACAATGCGTTTGAAGGCGAAGTCAGGATGGCGACCATTCAGCCAGGTTTCCGAGCCCCACGGTTTGTCGACGAACGTACATGACGATCGTTCGACGACCGTCATGGTGTCGTTAATCGGATCTGATGGTTCGGAAACCGAAGCCAGCAACAGCGTGGCATTCGTGCCGCGAACAATGAATGGTTCACCCGTGATCGTTGCGACTTCGTTGGGTCGGATCGTGAGCTGTTCATCGCCGCGCTCGACCTGAATCGGCTCATCGTGTTCGCCAACGAGCGTGAGGACGCAGCAGGGGAGTTCGACGGTCTGCGTCGTGTCATTCGGGGAGAAGTGAATCACGCGATACGAGTACGCATCGTCCGCCAGTTTGTGATGGTCATGCAGCGATTCGAAATGGCGAACCAGGTTGTCGCCGTAGTTCGTGACGTCAGAGGGTGAAGTCGACATAGTGAGAACTCCGTGGTTCGCGAGATGCCTTCAGGCGGCGCCGTGCATGGCAGGAACAGGGCTTGTTGTGGTGCGATTGATCTGAATGTCTGGTGTTGCGATCGCGTGGCACGCTGCCTTCTGGTAACCCAAACACCACGTCATCCGACGCAGCATGGCGGTCAGGCCTTCGCGAATTGTCGCGTCGACATCAATCCCACGTGCGGCGGCCGCGGCTACGAGATCATGCTTGAGTGCGAGGAAGCGATCATCGGCGAAGCAATAATGGCCGGCGATGATTGCGCGATCGACATCCGTCGCGGTCGTTTCGGCCCGCATCCATTTGTCCCACTTGCGGGAAGCGTGGAAGAGTTCGAGCATGCCGTCACGAACGTCGGACCGACCGAGTTCCTGGCACAGCGAGATCATCGTCTTGGTCTCGAAGACGCCCATTTCCGGTGCGATATTGACGCCGCCGATTTCCCATTCCGCCCGCGCGGCGAGTGAACCGTCACTGAGGTAGTCGCCGTTGTGTTCCTTGACGAACACATCGTTGATGTACGCGACGTCGGTCAACATGCGCACGTTCTTCGCCATGGTGCTGACCGCATAGCGCTGATCGACTTCTTCATTGCGCCGACCTTCGGTGAGCCCGACGTTGCGCATCTCGCGCACCAACGTGCCGGTCTGCACGACGCAGAACAGTGGGTGCGGGAATCGTTCGCGTCGGCAGAACTGCGTGACGGCTTTGAGGAACGCAATGAGCTCGGCTGCGCCCGCGACGTCGCCCGATTGTTGTTCGGTTCCGACTTCGAGCTCGACGGGGCGATTCAATTCGCGTGCTGTGCTGATCGTGAATTCATAGAGATCGAAGAGCAGGTTGAGCGTTTCATCCTGCGATCGCGTCTCTTCACCGATGCTGGGATCGAGGTGAATGACGCGGAAGCCGCGTGCGAGATCCTCGGCGATTGATGCCTTCGCGCGGTCCATGGCGGTTTCAACCGGAAGATCGGATTCATCCGTGCCTTGCCACGGTCCGCCATGATCGCGACACATGGGCGCGAACGTTCCACCGCGGCTGCGCACGAAGGCGGCGAACGATTCGGTCGTCCAGTTCTCGACGTAGCCGCCACCGAGCGATGCGGCATCGATCTGACGGCGACTTGCGATGAGCGGGATTGGTTGGCGCAGGCGATCGGCGTAGCACACCACGGCGTCGACGATATTGCGCGACATCGGTCCGATGCACATGACCGGATGATTCGCGGCGCGACAGTAGGCACGAAGGTCAATAGTCTCGTTCATGTCGTCCACCCTCCGGCGACCGCGGTCGTATTGGCGGTGCATGCATCAGCGGATGCGTTGAAGAAGTGGTCGAGGATGTGCAGGCATGCCTCGGCGACGGCGCGATCGCCGCCCGAACGCTGCGTGACGAAATCAGCGGCGTCTCTCGCACGTGTATCGCCGTTCGCCGGTGCGATGCCATAGCCAACGGCGCGAAGCACGGCATCATCGAAGATGCCGTCGCCCATATAGATGGTCTGGTCGAGCGGCCAACGTTCGGCGATCCAGTCGGCTCGTCGGACGGAGCTGACGAGTTCGAGCGGGAAACCCATATCGCGTGCGATGCGGGCCGCGCTGATCTCGAATCCGCGTCGGTCGCCACTGACGAATTGAATGTCCAGGTGATCCCGAAGGAGGCAGATGCCATCGTGGTCGTCGGGGCCGAAGGTCTTCATGACTTTGCCGTCAGCGGTGTAATACGACTTGCCGTCGGTCATTACGCCGTCCACGTCGATCACGAAGACACGAGGTCGTTCTTCAGGGAACTGTGTCATACGGTCGTTATCGGCTGCCCGAGGGGGGCGAAATCAGCGAAGTTGGGGCAGATTCGGCTGTGTTCACGCCGCCTGGCGTCGGACCCGCATCTGGGCCACATCGCCGACGGTTCCTGCGATCACCAGGACCTCGCCTTCGGTCAGCACGCGGTCAGAGGGCGGTCGCAGCATCATCGTGCCGTCATGGCTGCGGGCAGCGATGAACACCATGCGCGGGAACTCGCGACCGATTTCAGAGATCGCCCGATCGCAGAACGGCGAGTGCTCGGTGATACAGAGCTCTGCGAACTCGAGCGCATCATCTCCGCCCTGCAAGCCGGGTAAGAGCCGGGCGATGTCCGGGTGGATCATGTTCTCAGCGATGCCGTCACCGCCGTAACTCGCGGGGGCAATGACCTGCATCGCGCCGGCGCGCTGAAGCTTGCAGATCGAACTCTCATCTTCGGCTCGCGCGATGATCGTGAGATCCGGCGACAGCGCATGCGCCGAAAGGCAGATGAGCGCGTTGATCGCGTCGGATGCGGTGACGGCAGCCAACGACTGGGCGCGCGTGACACCTGCGTGCATCAGCGCTAAGTCTGATGTGGCGTCGCCGTGCATCGCGATGATGCCCTGCGCACGAAGTTCTTCGACGATGGCGGGATTGTCATCGATGGCAACGACCGCAGCGCCTTCGTCCAGGAGTTTCATGATCACGCGTTGGCCGGTGCGGCCGAGACCGCACACGATGTGGTGATCGTGCATTTTGCGTGCCTGTGCACTCATGATACTCGTCAAAGACGAGATTTCGCAAGAGGCCCAGCGCAGACGGATCACTCACACGATGG
>JBCCFX010000092.1:0-14472 GCA_039029515.1 Planctomycetota bacterium | reverse complement strand
GAACTCAGGGATGCCCTGACGCGGTCCTCGATATAAGAAAGCATCGCGTCAGTCGGGCGGATATTCAGGCCTTGAACCTCAACGTGCATCGATCAGTCCTTTCCGCTCGCCGTCAATGGCGGGCTCTGTGTGACTGAGAATGCAACCGGTGTGCCAGAACCTCAGTCGGCAGAACTGTCGAATGCAAATCTTGGCATGGCAACGTGTTACGTGGGATTATCCGTGAGCGGTGCCGGTTGCCATGACTGGACTATTCTGAATCAAAATGGTCAGTATTTGGTCGTTATGGATTGAATGTGATCAGGCTTCAGTCGACGGTGATTCGGATGCCATACGTGTCGATCTTCTTGCGGAGTGTTGTCCGGCTGATGCCCAGATGCTTCGCGGCGGCCGAGAATCGGCCCTGGCTCTCTCGGAGCGCCGCCCGGATCAGCTCGGCCTCAAACGCGGCGACCGCGGCATGGAATCGTCGTTCGCCGGCATCGGATCCCGCCACCCATGATGACGCCAGCGCCTGCATCGCATCCGGCCCGACAGGACGCGCGGTGCGGGGCTCCTCGTGCGCTTCCGGTGTGGCATGCGTCGGCACGCCACTCCCGCGTCGTATGGACTCGGGCAGAAACTCCGGCCGAAGAATCGGTCCCTGCGCCATCACGAGCGTGGACTGAATGACGTTCTCGAGCTCGCGCACGTTGCCCGGCCACGAATACTGGAGCAGGATCGGCAGCGTTTCCGGTGCGAACGCCTGAATGTCCGTCGCAAAATCGCGGTTGTACTTTTCCACAAAGAAGTGCGCTAACAGAACGACGTCGACTTCACGTTCACGCAGCGGCGGCACGTGTATCGATGCGACGTTGAGTCTGTAATACAGATCTGCACGAAACGCGCGCTGTTCAATCAGATCTTCGAGTGGTTGATGCGTTGCGGCAATGATGCGCACATCGCACCGAATGACATCAGAACCGCCGAGCCGTTGAAAAGTCTGGTCCTGCAGAACGCGGAGAAGCTTTGATTGCGTTGAGAGTGGAATGTCACCGATTTCATCGAGAAAAAGCGTGCCACCGTGACATTGCTCGAATTTGCCGATGCGCTGCTGATGCGCGCCGGTGAACGAACCCTTCTCGTGCCCGAACAGTTCGCTCTCCAATAGTGTCTCGGGAATCGCGGCACAGTTGACAGCAAGGTACGGTGCATTGCGGCGCGGGCTGTGATGCAGAATGGCTCGCGCAACAAGTTCCTTGCCCGTTCCACTCTCGCCGGTGATCAGGACGTTGATATCGCGCGGCGCGATGCGACCAATGGCTTTGTATACATCGTGCATGGCCGGTGATTGGCCGACGATTCGATCGACATCCGCCGTCGAATCCGTCGGTGCGTCGTACACCGCCGGTCGCTTGGTGTCCTGTCCGACACGCCGCGCCGCCTGGATCCGGCGCGTGAGCATGGCGGGGGAGATCGGCTGCAGGAGGTAGTCGAAGGCACCGTGTTTGATTGATTCGATCGCACGCTGGCTGTCGGCGGCCTGGCCGTAGATCAACACCGATGCACCGAGATACTGATCTCGGATGTGATCAAAGTCGTCCTCCGAACAGACGATCACATCCGCCGCATCGAGCGTCGCATCAACCGGCGTCGCGACGATCTCCAGATCGATCGCGGCGTCCTCACATGCAGTCTGTACCTGGCTGATCAGCGACGCATCCGTGGCGATCAGCAGCAGTAATCCATCCATCGTCGGCTCCGTTCGACCTGAGCAGAATACGGCCTTCCTACGCCCACGTCGCCCGCGCATCTGCCCCCACGTGACCGGTTTCGCAGGTATTCTCGCCGGACGATGGTCAACGCCCGTATCCGAACCATGCTCAGCCTGCTTGCGTGCCCGCTCGTGCTGCTCGCATGCGATGGTGAGTCGTCGCCGGCGGTGACGGTGTTTGCTGCCGCCAGTACGCATGATGTCATGCGCGCTGCGGAACACGGTTTTGAAGCCAGCCATGATGTTGAGGTCGTGCTCAGCATCGCAGCCTCATCGACGCTGGCCCGGCAGATCGATGCCGGTGCACCAGCAGATCTCTTTGTCAGTGCTCACGTTGACTGGATGAACCACCTTGAGGATCGAGGTTCCATCCGTGCTGATGCCATGGTGACACTATTCGGCAATGAGCTCGTGGTCATCGCGCCGAAGCGCGATGGCATCGAAGCAGTCGCAGATCAACCGTCCGTTGTCAGCATCCTTGAGCATGCGAAGCGCATCGCGATAGGTGATCCGGCTCACGTTCCTCTTGGCCAGTACACCGTGCAAGCATTGCGAGGCATGGAGGCGTACGAACGCGCGCTGCCGCGCCTGATGCCTGCTGTCGATGCCCGCGCGACATTACGACTTGTCGAGATCGGCGAAGCGGATATCGGCATTGTCTACGCAACGGATGCGCGGGGAAGTGACCGCGTCCACGTCGTCGCGCACGTGGCATCTTCATTGCACGATCCAATTGAATATCACATCGCGCCGTGTACGACGTCCGCGCATGCCGGCGAATTCATCACGTATTTGCGATCAGATGACATGCGCGAGGTGTTTCGCGAGGCTGGATTCCGGATTATGGACTCGGAGTCGAATCCATGATGCTCACGCCGGATGAATGGGCAGCGCTGTGGCTTTCCCTTCGCGTGTCAGGCATGGCCACGATCCTGATGCTCGTGCCGGGTGTCGCGTGTGCATGGGTCCTTGCGCGTCGTTCGTTTCCCGGCCGGGTTGTGCTCGATGCCATCGTGCATCTGCCGCTCGTGTTGCCACCTGTCGTTGTTGGCTATCTTTTGCTGTTGACCTTTGGTCGTCGTGGCTGGATCGGTGGGTGGCTGCACGATGCGCTTGGTGTGGACATCGCATTCACATGGCGCGCGGCCGCATTGGCATCGGCAATCATGGGATTTCCGTTGCTCGTGCGAACCAGTCGGCTCGCGATTGAGCTGGTCGACCCACGCATTGAACAAGCCGCGCGCACCCTCGGGGCTGGTCCCTGGCGAACGTTGATGACCGTCACCGTTCCACTCGCCATGCCGGGCATCATCGCGGGTCTCGCGCTCGCGTTCGCGAGAAGCCTCGGTGAGTTCGGCGCAACGATCACGTTCGCCGGCAACATCGAAGGCAGTACGCGCACGATTCCTGTCGCAATCTACACAAGCACGCAGACACCCGGCGGCGAGTTTGCAGCATTGCGACTGGTTATTCTCTCCGTGGCTTTCTCGTTCCTGGCTCTGGTCTGTTCCGAGTTGCTCGCGCGGCGCTATCACCGACGATTGGGCCGTGCACGATGATCCATCTTGATGTCCAGTTCGAACGCGGTGAGTTTGCGATGAACGTTGCGTGTGACTTCGATGCGCCGATCACGGGCGTCGTTGGTCCGTCCGGTGCGGGCAAGACGACGTTGATTAACCTGATCGCAGGCCTCGAAGTACCGGATGCCGGCGTGATTCGACTTGGCGATGATGTGCTCGTCGATACGGACTCGCGCGTATCTGTGCCGGTTCATCGGCGAGCGGTCGGCATGGTGTTTCAGGAACATCGCTTATTCCCGCACTATTCGGTGCGCGGCAATCTCGCCTATGCACGACCAGCCAATGCGCGATTGGCCGAGGTCGCCGAATTGCTCGAGCTTACACCGCTGCTGACACGTCGTGTGCACGAATTGTCGGGCGGCGAACAGCAGCGCGTCGCGCTTGGGCGTGCGCTGTTGCGCGGCCCACGATTGCTTCTGCTCGATGAACCGTTGTCATCGCTTGATGCTCGATTGAAGCGTCAGATCATTCCGCTACTTCGCCGGATTCACGAAGCGCTTGGTGTGCCGATGATCTACGTTGGTCACGATCTGGCCGAGATCCTCCAGCTGACCGATGACTTGCTCGTACTGGATCGCGGCCGCGTGGCTGGACAGGGGCGATACTCAGATCTTGTGCACGATTCGAATGTCCTGCCGGTGATTCACGATCGCGGCATTCTGAATCTGGTGCGCACGCAGGTCAGTGCGCACGATGCACAGTACGCCCAGACCACGGTGCGGATCAGTCCGCAAGCGCAGACGTCGAGATCGTCGTCGGTCGAGTTGAGCATTCCTGGCACGAGCGGTGCGATCGGGGACAGCGTCACGCTCGCCATCGCGCCGTGGGATATCGCGCTCGCGCGAACGCGCATTGACGGCGTCTCGATCAGGAATCAACTGCCCGCGACCGTCCGGCGGTGGTCAGATGTCGACGGTCGGACCATCGTTGAGCTGGATGTCGGTGTGCCTTTGATTGCCGAGATCAGTGTCACCAGCGCCGCCGCGATCGAACTCGCGGTCGGCGCGCCGATGGTGTGCCTGATCAAGAGTCATGCGATTCGACGGCTGGATGCGCCGGCTCCGCATTCGACCTCAGGTCACTCGCGTTCCGTATCGCCATGACGCGCGCATAGGCGACGCCGACGCCCAGGATAAATAACCCGAGAATCAGGAAGCTTGCGACGCGCCAACCGGCGGCGACGTCCGCAAGATCAAAGACCACAGCCTTGATCGTGGCGAACGCGAGCAAACCAAGGCCGAGATGACGCAGCACTGCGATGTGCCGGGCAAAGCCGATGACCAGCATGGCGAGGGCAAAGATGCCCCACCAGATGGATACGGCAGCGCGCTGACCCGATTGGGCTGAGAACACATCCTCGGCAATGCGTGCGGCTTCGAGGCTTGTGGACCCAAAGAGCAGGATCGTCGCAAACGAGACGACCACGGTCGCGATGATCTTGCTGATCTCGTTGCCGGGCAATCGTCGTCGTTCCGCGAACGCAAGGCCATACTGGGTTGCCGTCACGAGCAGCGCGTACCAGAGTCCCGGCGTGAGCGCCAGCATCAACGTTTGTGCGTCCCATGAGCCAGGCGGATGCGCAACGATCCATGGCACGATGGCGGCGATCGATCCGAATAGCGCAATGCGCGCGAATTCGAGTTGGGGACGAATCGCATGGGTCGCGAACAGCGCGACCGACAACATCAGCCAGAAGAGCATGACGGATTCTGCGTGACTCCTCATATGCAGCACGGATGCAAAGAGGACATCGATCGCAACCGCAGCAATCACCACGGCCACCGGTCGCCATTGTTCCTGCTTGATCGCGGACACAATCCACGCGGAGGCGAGGCCGACGGTGGTGATCGCGAGCATCGGTGGTGTCCATTGCGTCAACGCGAGGCCAGCCATCATCTGGACGGGCGTTTCGGTCCACCACATCTGCAAGAACATGAAGGAGATGCTCAGACACTGCACGCTCAGGCTGTAGATCTGCAAGCCCGCAGAACGCAGGTACGTGCCGATGAGCATCACCGTCGCACTGAGTGCAATGATGACCCATGCCGACTGCAGCATGGTGGTGTCTTCCGTGAGCAGGCTGGCAAAGCTCATCGTGATGCCAAGCCCGATGACGCCATGCGCAATGGAGCGCCAGACAGTTGCCGGTGTGGACGACCGACGAAGCAGCACGCCCGTGACAATCCAGGCCAATGCCGACACTGCCAACAGGACCGTGCCGCGTGTGATCGAGAATCCAGCAATGACATTGCTGCCAGCGGCGGGGACGTTCCACCAGCCGAGCGTGAGGACGTTCATGCCGCCGATTGCCTGCACGATCATGCCGTACACGACCAGTGCGCGGGAGCGCATCGACTCGCCGGCAATGACGGCGCCAAGTCCGAGGACGGTCCAGGCCATCACGGCGGTCCAGCCATCAAAGCCCATGGCGACTGCGGTGATCACCAGCGCGCCGATCTGGACGGCAAAGACGGACCCGAGTCGTTGGATGTCCGTCTTCGGGAATTCGCGCAGCACGAATCGGAGGCCCGCGATCGGTGACGTCACCGCCGTCAGGGCCGCGGCGAAGTACGCGGGAATCTGCCAGAGTCCCTCGGCGTATCCGTCCGCACGAAACGCCCAGATGGCCATCGCGATCGCCCATGCGGTCGTGGTAAACGCGGACGCGAGCGGACGCACCGTGAACCACGAGTCGACAAACTGTTCGCCCGTCGTCTTCTCGACGTCAGTCAGCTGTCGGCGCGCTGCGGAGTACACCAGTTCGATGTACACCGCGCTCCAGACACAGACGATGAAGACGAGATGGGCGAGAGCGCCGACCGTTGTGCTTCCGAAGATCCATCCGGTGCCGAAGAGAATCGTGCCCCACCAGGAGATTGATCGCAGCACGGCGTATCGACCACCGAAGCGAGCGCACAAGACCAGACCAACGCACAGCAGCGCCATCAGATAGAGCGGGAGAATGTACGGTGATGAATCAACGGCGATGAAGATGAGCGGCGACAGATACCCGCCGATCAGCGACAGCGCTGCGATACTCACCATGCCAGCGCGGGCGCCAATGGCAATGCCCAACGCTGTTGTCGTGACGAGGAACGTGAAGCCAATGCTCGCGGGAACGACTTCGAAGAAGCCGTACGCGGCGTAGCTCGTGGCATACAACACGCCGAGCCCCGCGGTCGTCAGGCCGATCGATGCCCACGCGGAGATCTTTCGGCGTGCAAACTCACCGCCTGCGAGCAGCGCGCCACCGAACAGCGCGGCCAACACGCATTTCAGCTGATCAGGGAGCAGGTCGAAGACCTGCGCGTCCCACGCCAGCTTCAAGCCGAGGGCAGCGCCGATGATCAGGATGAGCGCGCCGGCGATCGGAGCAATGCGTCCGCCGATGAAGTTCTCGACACTGATATCGCGCGGTGGGCGGGGCGCACGGCCCGGCTGCGGTGCCGGCGCGGCAGGCGGCGGAGTGCCGGGTGGGGACAACGGCGGCGCGCTCGACGGCGGTGTCGTTTCGGCCGTGACTTCGTCTGCCGTTGATGGAGTCCACGCCGGCAGCTTCCGTCGCTTCGGCGGAATCACGTTGACCGGCGCCGGCACGGTGCGCTCCGGTGGCGTGGCCGACGCGGGGGTGCCGGTTGGCGTTTCGGGAAGATCGCCGACATCCACGGGTGACGTCGGCTCCGTCGTCAACGATGTGATGGGCTGATCTGGCGCTGGGGTGGCGTCGCGTACGGGCAGGTCCAGATGCGTTTCAATCGCCTCGATACGGCGAACGAGTTCCTCGAGACGACGGTTGAGGTCGGCATCCGGCATGGCAGAGCTCCTGCCTCAAAGTTAGTGTGCACAAACTACGTGTCAAGCCCGAAGGCCGAGTTTTCGGCGCTGACCGACAACCAAGATCGGCGTTCCGGCACTGTTCTCGTGATTGGCACGATCGGTCGGTCCAGGCCCGCCTGAGGGCCTCGGGACGCCCTGAGAGGGGTGTGGGCCCCGATGCCTTGCATGTGGCATCGATTCTCGTCAATCTACCGGCTGATCGGGTGGCGTTCGCGTGCGGCACATCGTGTTCGGGAGCCGATGCCGGAACCTGCGCCACGCGCCCGAATCATCACAAGGAGAGTCCCATGGCGTTTCTGACGGAACTCTGGTTGCCGATCGTGCTGTCGGCAGTGGGTGTGTTCATCGCGAGCATGGTCATCCACATGTTCCTGCCGGTCCATCGCAAGGATTGGGGCAAGATGGATGCGGAAGCTCCGGTCCTCGAGTCGCTGCGCGCCAACGGCGTCAAGCCCGGTCGTTACATGTTCCCCGCGTGCGAAGACTGGAAGGACTGGAATACGCCAGAGATGGCAGAGAAGATCAAGCAGGGTCCGGTCGGGTGGCTGTTGATCATGCCCGGACCGTGGAATATGGGCAAGAGCATGTCCACGTGGTTCCTGTACACCATCATCGTCACCACGCTGACCGCCTATGTCGCGTGGTTTGCGCTCGAACCGGGCGCCGAATACCTCCGCGTCTTCCAGATCACCGCAACGACGGCCGCCATGGCGTTCGCAATCGGCAACATGCCAGACTCCATCTGGAAGGGCGTGTCGTGGAAGGTGACGTTCAAGTTCATCATCGATGGCATTATCTACGCGCTGCTTACCGCTGGCCTCTTTGCATGGCTTTGGCCTGAAGCCGTGACGGTGGCGACCTAATCGCGATCATCCGTTCGGGACGTGGCCGTCGCGGCCAATATGGCGGCGACGGTCACGATGCCCGTTCACATCCGCACACACTCGTCCACGGCTGGTTCGACGTTCGCACACGCGTGCGGTCGCCTTTCGGTATCCTGTTCCACATGAAATACGCACCGCTCATCGCTTGCTCACTTCTCGGCCTGACCGCATGCGCATCCCCGGATGCGACGACCGAACCCGCAACGTCGCCAGCCATGGCCGATGTGAACATCGCGCCGACCGCGCCGATGACCGGCAATCCGTGGTCTGCCGACTTCGACCCGCCGACCACGCACACCACGAATCGCGTCCGATTCGAGCCGCTGGCGCCGAAGTACGCGGATATCGACTTCGAAGCGGCCATGGGCAGTCGCGAGCACCTGCAGCGCACGCTGCAATGGGGGAGTTGGCCGCGCGCTGACTTTACCGTCGAAGAGAACGCGAAGGACCTCGAACGACATCTCACCGAATTCGAGAACCGCGAAGCCTACGCCTACACCGTGCTCACACCTGATCGATCACGCTGTGTTGGCTGCATCTATCTCAATCCTGCCGATCCCAACGCGCCGCGCACCGCGATGCTCGCGTACTGGGTCGTCGAAGATGAACTCGTCAGCGATCTCGATCGGCATGTGCTCGACGAGTTCTTCGCCTGGGTCGAACGCGACTGGCCACTCGACGGCGTGATGCTGCCGCTCCACAACAACAACGTCCGCGGTGCCAATGTCGTTCGTGATATCGGCCTCATTGAAGCGCCGATGGATATGGAAGATCATCAGCCGTTCATGTGGATGCGCGGTCGCTGATTCACGCCGCAGAGAAAACGCACAATCAACGCAGAATTGTCTTGCCGCGCTGCAAGCCAGCGATATTCTTACGCCCTGAACTTCTCAACGAGCGACGGCGATCGCCGTCCGAGGCTGCACCATGCATATCCACATCATGTTGCCAACCTGCGAATCATATCAACACCGCCGCGGCGGCTGAGACCGGCGATGCGCGCCGATCATCCCTGATATGACCTTCACCTTGACTCGCTGAGATGAGTCCCATGTCGTACTCGAACCGAAACAACCGTAGGCTGCCGCCGCGCGTACGCGCTGCATTCCGCTATCTCACGCACTGCCGCTGGGTGACGTCGTGCGATGATCACACGTCCGGCGGTCGTCAACTTTCGCCGAACGAACAGCGTGTCGCCGATGCGGCGCTCGATGTTCTGACGCTGTACTTCACGGGTGAAATGGACTACGGCGATGCGCCGCCGCGCGCATCGACGTCCTCGCTCGATGATGATGCAGGCGAATCCTCATTTGCATCGTCCGATGCCTGATATCCGCTGCGCGCCGGGCGAACAGGTCACGAATCCTGTTCGCTCGGCGTCGTGGCGTCTTCGACATTCTCCGCATCCGCAGACCATGCTGGCACCAGACCGACGTCTGGCGTCAGCAGCGCCAGAATCGACATCGCCGTGCCGTAGTTGGCAGATCGCTCGAAAACTCGATCGTTCCACGTGCCCAGATCATCACGCGTTCGAAACAGCGCTTCCTGCATGCGCCGACGATACTCCGGACGCTCGTCTTCAGGCAGGCACTCGATGGCCTGCGCTGCGGCAAGGTGCGCATAGTAGAAGTAGTACGGCGCGACGCCGTACGGTGCGACATGCGTGCCGGTTTGTGCTCGACGTTTCTCGAGCCACTCCCAGTGCACAATGAACGCATCGATGGAACCTCGCACGTCTGCGGCTGTCGCTTCGCCCGCGAGAAACAACGTGCTCTCGGCCATCGTCATACGCCCGATCGCACCGGGCACGCCGCCGGTTCGCTGCGAACCACGACCCGAGTACACGAATTCGCCAGATGGCGCTTTCGCCGTCTTCACGAATGCGATCGCCTTGCGAATCACGTCATCATCGACGTCGTAGCCAAGGTCAGCTGCGAGGAACAATGTCTGCAGCGTCGAACAGGTCATGAAACTCGACGGTGCGGCGACGGTATCCTTGCCACGCCGACGCGCGTAATTCCAGCCACCTACCTGCGGGATCGCGGTTCGCTGGATCGCGTCCACGTAGAACGCGATGCCAGTCTTGACATCCTCTTCCATGCCGTCCGGCAAGCGGTCCATCTGCTGAAGTCGCAGCATCAACAATGCGCCATAGGTAAAACCCCAGCCTCGCACGTCGTAACCGCCCTGATAGTCATCTGCGGTCATGCGTGAATCTTTGCGCGCATCGAGAATGAACCGCACCCCGCGTGTGACGGCCGCCTGCCGGTCCGCATCGTCGTCAAATCCCGGCGCCATCGCGATTGCCAGGCAGCAGATACCGGTCCCGCCAACGCGATACCCCAACGGAATGTTGCCGCGCACGCGGTATACACCTTCGTACGGCCATTCGCCCGCGTCGGCGCCTTCTTCCATATTCATGATGGCATCGATGCCGGTCTGCACAGCGCTCGCGACTTCTTCCGCCGTCATATCTGCGGCGGACGACATCGTCGACAGCGTGACACCAAGTACGATCGCGAGGCATCGTCGAATCATCATGAGAACACTACTCCTGCGCTTCGGGACGGATATGAACTGTCACGAGTGTACCCGCCGGCGGAATTGTGTCCGGATTCGCCACCCATTCGACGACCGCATACGCGGATTCCGGTGTCCACGTTTCCGCCCAGGTGATCGTCTCGGAACCAAACGTGGAAAGCCCGATCAGCGTGCCTTCACGATCCGCCGCGTACGGAACGTCACGTTGTGCGGCACCGTCGATGATCTCCGATCCCGCGAATAGCCAGCCGGTCTGCGGGACCGACGACAATCGATCCGGAAATGGCGCGCCATCGCCCGCGCGAACGATCCACGCCTGCGGTTCGACGAACTGCACTGCACCATCCGGCGACGCGTATTCAAATGCAATGATCAGGCGAGGACCACGCGCACGACGCGGCTCCAACGCAGATCCAGTCCACGCAAATCCGCCCGGCTCACCCGGCTCAAGTCCGATCGCAAGCAGGGCGGCATGCACGTGTGACGGTCGGACGTCAGCGACGAGCAACGTCTCGTGTTCGCGTGTGTTCGGCGTGCAGACCACGCTCTCCAGCAACACCCACGCCGGCGCGTCGTGCGCTTCGTTTGGCACCACGGCATCAAACGTCACGGTGCGCGTCGCAGCGTTGAGCGTGACGCCGGGAAAGACCTCAGTTGCGGTTGCCGACGCCGTGTCGGCACCTTCCCTCGGAGGAGCGTGACAGGCGCTGAGGAGGAGGACGCTGAGCACGATGATGATTCGGGTCATGGTGGCGAAGCCTACCACGAGACTGGCTGCTCGGCCTGTCGTTTATCCGGACGTTCCCAGAGTGCATGATCCGTAGGGTCGATGATGAACGGCACGATCGACATACATTCCGGACGAACCGCGATCGATTCTCCGCCGACGTATTCAAGGGTGAATGGGCCTGACATTGAGCCATCACACCACATCTGCATCGAGGAGAAGAGCCGTGGATTCGAACAAGCTTGTCAGCACGATTGCCGTCACTGGTCTTCTGGCCGCAGCCGGCGCCGTGTTCATGATCCCCAATGTCTCGCAGGTGCAGAGCGTCAAAGCGATGACCAACGAGCGGGTCCCGCTCGAGCTTGTCCTCCTCGTGGATACCTCCGGCAGTGTCGATTCCGGCGAGTATGCACTGCAGCAGCAGGGCTACGTCGATGCGTTTCGGGATGCCGATGTCCAGGAGCGCATCTCGGATGTCGGCGGCATTGCTGTCACCTACATTGAATGGAGCAACTCGAGCTTCCAGGCCGTTCGCGTCCCGTGGACAAAGCTCATGACCGCCGAGGATTGCGATGCCTTCGCCGATGACATCAACGGCCTCGTGAGAATTCAGTCTGGTGACACCATGATGGCGCCGGCGATCGAATTCGCCGCCCAGCAACTCACCACCAATAGCTACGACTCGCTCAAGTGGGTTATCGATGTCTCTGGCGATGGAAAGTGCGAGAACTGGTACGACACTGAGCATGGCGGCGGAGATGATGATGACGACGATGACGGTGGTGGCAGCACGGGCACACCGTGGTCAAGCGTCATGTCATCACTGCCGGCCGGCGACTTCCAGATCAACGGCATCTGCATCACGACGAAGAGCGATGTCATCGACTTCTACAACAACGTCCTCCCGCAGGGTGAGGGCGCATTCGCGATGCAGGTCGATTCCTTCACCGAGTTTGGCACCGCAATAAAGGCCAAGCTAATCGCCGAGATCGATCACATGCCGTCGATCTTCGACTGATCGCTGGTCTCCAATCTGACCTCACAAAGGCGATGCTGCATGCATCGCCTTTTTCGTGCGCCCATCGTGGTTGTTATCCGGACCCGCACAACATGAACAACGTGCGCGATGCCACCCGCGATCAACGCATCACGTCATATGGATTCGCACCTGAACGAACCGTGGCGCACTGTGAAGGGAGTCAGTGATGCGTCTCGACGCGTTGACCACACTACGATCAGGAGAAGAGCTGTGAACACGAACGTACGACTTGGTTCCCTCGCTGTCGCCGGCCTCTTATGTGCCGTCGGTGCCGTATTCCTGCTGCCCAGTACATCCACGGTGCAGGAAGCAACCGCACTCAATGCCGACCGTGTTCCGCTCGAACTTGTGCTGCTCGTTGATACCTCGGGCAGTGTCGATGCCAACGAATACAACCTGCAGAAGCAGGGTTATGTGGACGCCTTCCGAGATCCGGTTGTGCAGCAGCGCATCGTTGATGTCGGTGGTATTGCCGTGACCTACATCGAATGGTCAAACGCCGACCACCAGAATACGCGCGTCGACTGGACGAAGCTCGTGACCGCCGAAGACTGCGATGAGTTCTCCAACGACATCTCGCTCATCGGACGAACCACGCAAGGCTACACCATGGTCGCGCCCGCACTGCAATACGCCGCCATGGAGATCGCAAACAACAACTATGACTCCCTGAAGTGGGTCATCGATGTGTCCGGCGATGGCGTCGGTCAGAACTGGGACTTCCACGTCAACGGGAACAAGAAGAACGACAGCGACGATGCGGACTTCTACGGCACACCGTGGAACAGTGTCCTCGCCGCGATGCCGGCTGGTGACTCCCAGATCAACGGCATCTGCATCACCACCGATCAGGAAGTCATCGATTTCTACACCGATGTCCTCCCGCAAGGCGACGGCGCTTTCATGATGCAGGTGGATGACTTCGATGAGTTCGGGGCCGCGATCCGCGAGAAACTGCTTCGCGAAATCACCGCGATGCCCTCCGTCTACGACTAAGCATCCATCGACGCTCGGTACACTGCTCACATGAGCGGTGAACCGAACACGACCGACAACCTCACACGATTCTCCGACCGGGTCGCGGCATATGTCGCGGCCCGGCCTTCGTATCCACCTGCAGCTATTGACGCGATCCTGGACGGTCTTGGTGATCCTGCTTCGATTCGCGCTGCCGACATCGGGGCCGGCACTGGCATCTCAGCGCTGCTCCTCGCCGATCGCGGCGTCAACGTCGTCGCTGTCGAACCCAATGATGCGATGCGCACCGCCATCCCCGCGCATCCGAACGTCACGCCACTGCGCGGTACCGCGGAGCGCACGGGGCTCGATGATCACGGCACCAATCTCATTCTCTGTGCGCAGGCATATCACTGGTTCGAACCCACACTGGCGTGCGCTGAGTTTGCACGCATCCTGGCGCCGGAGGGTCGCATGGTGTTGATGTGGAATGATCACGATGATGATTCGCCGGTCGCCGGTACGTACATCAGGCTCGTCATGGACGCGGGGGAGATCGATGATCTTCCGCACCGAAGAATCGCGCGCCAGCCGGAGATCGTCGCGCCGCTGCAGCGAATTGACGCAATAACGGTTCCCAACGCCCAACGGTTGACCATCGATGGATTGCTCGAACGCGCGCGATCGGCGTCATACGTGCCGAAGGAAGGGCCGCGCTGGGATGCGCTGGAGCGCGCGTTGGGCAAGCTTCACGCCGACTACGCCGATGATGATGACCTCGTCACATTCCAGTACGTCACGCGGATACACATCGCGGAACGATGACCGTCTGACGTTGGTCGTTTTCCGTTCTTCGTAGGCCGGGTTCTGCTGAACCCGGCATCTTCAAGGACGCCAACACCGATCGTCGCGGCTGCAAGCAGTCGCCCTACATGGCTACGATCTTGCCAAAAGCCAAAAGCCAAAAGCTAAAAGCCAAAAGCCAAAAGCAAACAAAAAGAAAAATTGGCGTGATGCGTGCCGATATGAAATGAAGAAGGCGGCCGTAAAAGAGGCGAAGTCTAAAACCGGTAAGAAAAAACCCGCTTTTATCTACCGCTGGGAGCATGTTAAAGCGGTCGTCAATCAAGCTCGCCGTCTGGCAAAAATCACAG
>JBCCFX010000091.1:0-14506 GCA_039029515.1 Planctomycetota bacterium | reverse complement strand
CGATGTACGCGGGATCAACTTCCCATCGATGACGAAACCGCTCACGACTCTTCGTGACATCGCCGTATAACTGGGACGCAAGGGATTCCGGGAGCAACTGGACATCCTGCGCGCCGAGTCGCATTGAAGCGCCGAGGCCTTCGATCTTCTTCTGTTCAGGCAGAACGGAGATTACCGGCTCGGCACACTGGTCGTCAAACTCGGTCGAATTTGCCGCGGTTAGTCCAAGAACGTTTCGCGCGTATTCGATGACGGCAAGCTGGAATCCAAGGCAGATGCCGAGATACGGGATGCCGTTGGTGCGCACGTACTCGATGCTCGCGATCTTGCCTTCGACACCGCGCTCACCGAATCCGCCGGGCACGATGATCGCATCGAATCCCTTGAGACGATCGCCGACCGTGCGTTGTGCGATTTCCGACGTATCGATCCATTCCATATCGACGTTGGCGGACAAGTGAACCGAAGCATGTTCGATGGCTTTGTCGATCGACGCATATGCGTCTCGAAGCGAAGCATACTTGCCGAGCACGCCAAGCCTGACGTTGTGCTGACGCGGGGCGCGAATACGATCGGCAAACGTCCGCCACGTCGTTCGTGCGGAATCTTCCGCGGTCGCATCGACTCGATTGTGCAGGTCCAGGATCGACATGATCTCGCGATCCAGACCTTCGCCGCGCATGTCATCCGGGATCGAGTAGATCGACTCTCGATCATGCATCGAAAAGACACGCCGAATCGGCACGTTGGAGAACATCGCAACCTTCTGCTTGACCGTCTCGGTCACCGTCTTATGCGCCCGGCACGCAATCAGGTGCGGCTGGATACCGCTCGCCATGAGCCGGCGAATGCCAAGCTGCGCGGCCTTTGATTTCTGCTCGCCAAGAATCTGTGGCTCGATGACGTATGTCAGCGCCACGAAGCAGGCCGAGCCCGGACCTTCCTCGAATGCGAGTTCGCGGAGCGCTTCGATGTAGAAACCATTCTCGTAGTCGCCGACGGTGCCACCGACTTCGACGAAGACGACATCCGCGGGCCCGCCGTCAGGACCACCGGTCATCGCCAGTTGCCGAAGCCGAAGTTTCACTTCGCCGGTGACGTGGGGGATCATCTGGACATCGCGTCCGAGATAGCCGCCACGGCGTTCGCGTTCGAGGATGTCGGTGTAGATCTGGCCGGAGGTGCAGAAGTTCTGACGCGAGAGCGACTGATCGAGCATGCGCTCATACGTGCCGAGATCCATATCCGTTTCGGTGCCGTCTTCCAGCACAAAGACCTCGCCGTGGCGATACGGATTCAGCGTGCCGGAGTCGATATTGAGATAGCCTTCGAGCTTGATCGGCGCGACGGACAGCCCCTTGTCCTTGAGCAGTTTCGCGAGCGACGAGCTGAAGATGCCCTTCCCGAGGCCGGACATGACCGTCCCGAGCACAATGACATATTTATGTCGACCAGCGACATAGCCATCAGGCACAGGCGAGAAGAATTCCGTGTTGGTTTCCGAGCGTCCGAGTCGTCCGAGGATGGACGGAACGAAATCGGCATTGTCCGGGTTCGATGAGTGGGGCATTTCCTAGCGTACCATGCTCGAACGCCACCGCAAGGGTAGTCGACAACGTCTATTTCGACCCTTCATGATTTTCCCCAGCCGTTCGCGCCGTTAGCATGCATAACGCGAAGCGCCCGCGTCCTGAAGGCGGCTCGCCCCAGTCAACCTGTATCGAATGGCCGAATGCCGCCTGCGGCCCAGTCTGAACGGAGGAACCGCCCATGTCTTTGTGTCGATCAGCCACCCGAACCTTCGGGGCGGCACTCAGTGTCGGTCTGATGACTTTTGCTCCATCGACCGCGAATGCGGAAGGCGAAGGTTACTTCTGGGAGGACTTCAGCCACGGCTACTGCACGTCCGCCGGCTGTCTGCACGGGAAGTTGGAGTACGCCGGCTACCTCGGCACCATGGCCGATGCGTACGACGAATCCACCGGTCGCGATCTCCGGCACTTTCCGCCGGACCGCGTGGTCGACTACAAGCACATGAAGCTGCAGATGTACTTCGAGGATCTCAACGATCGCTCGTTTACCGCGACGGAAACCCTCACCGTTGTGCCGGAAGGCGATGGGGCGGATTCGCTCAAACTGAATGCGCTTCGTCTGGACGTTCGTGACGTCCGGCTGGACGGCCGTCCGGTCGAGCACTTTCACGATGATGAGATCCTGACGCTTCGATTCAGCCCGCCGCTTGAAGCGGGAACCGAATACGACATCGTCTTCGAGTACGCCTGCACCCATCCGACCGATGGCATGTTCTTCACGCCGTCGTCTGACAGCGCCCCGGACTACACCGCGGAAGTGCATACGCAAGGGCAGACGGAGAGCAACCGCAACTGGTTCATCGCGCATGACTTCCCGAACGAGCAGATGACGACTGAATTGATCGTCAACGTGCCGGACCGCTTCGCCGTTTCCGCCAACGGTCGTCTTATGTCGAATCTCGCCAACGACGGCCGCGCGATCTGGCATTACCTCCAGGACAAGCCGCACGTGAGCTACCTCGTCTCGCTGGTCATTGGCGAGTTCGATATCGTCGACCTGCCGCACGACAGCGTTCCGATGAAGGTCTGGGTCCCGAAAGGACTCGCCCACCAGGTCATGCCGACCTACGGTAACACGGCGCCGATGATCGACCTTTTCGAGCGACGCCTCGGCGTGGCCTATCCGTACGACCGCTATGACCAACTCGTGGTGAAGAACTTCGGTGCCGGTGGCATGGAGAACACCACGGTCACCAGCATGTATCCATCGGCCATCTTCGATGACACGGAACTGAAGGAAAACGATCTCGACGGCCTGATCGCCCATGAACTTGCCCACCAGTGGACAGGTGACATGATCACCTGCAAGAGTTGGGCACACATCTGGCTCAATGAAGGCTGGGCGACGTACGGCTCAGCGCTGTGGTTTGAAGAGCGAGACGGCGAAGACGGCTATCTCGACTCGATGCGTCGCAGCTTCGGCGTCGCCCGCCGTGATGTCACGACCAACGAGCTGCCGATGGTTTCGCCCGTCTATGGCGATTCCTGGGAAGTCTTCCGCCGACGCGCCAACCCGTATCCGAAGGGGTCGTCAATCCTGCACATGCTGCGATGCAAGCTCGGTGAAGACGTCTTCTGGGATGGCGTGCACCTCTACATGAATCGCCACAAGTTCGGCGTCGCCGAGACCAACGACTTCCGCTACGCCATGGAAGAAGTGTCCGGCATGGGCCTCGAGTGGTATTTCGAACAATGGTGTTTCCGACCAGGAACGCCGGCACTCGACATTGATGTCGACTACGACGGCGCTTCACGTGAGTTGATCGTCACCATTGATCAGACGCAGCACATCGACCGACGCACGCCGGCTTTCCGGTTTGATCTGCCGATCCATGTCCGCACATCGGCCGGAGATGAAGTGCATACCGTCAATGTGACCGAGATGAACACCGTCTTCCGTGCCACGCTCACAAGCGCTCCGTCGATGGTGCAGGTTGATCCGTACCTGCACGTCCTCAAGACCGTAGATGTCACGAAGCCTCGTGCCTTCTGGATGACCGAAGCACGTGATGGCGTGACCATCGTTGCCCGCCACGATGCGGTTCGCGCCCTTCGTGCATGGGATATGCCTGAGACAATCGCGCTCACCTCGTCCATCGCGGCCGATCCGAATGGTCGCCACACGCTTCGTCAGACCGCAGTCGCGACCCTCGGTTCGTACGGCTCAGATGACGCTCGCGATGAGCTGCTCAAGGTCTATGACGAAGGCATTGCCGATCCTCGCGTTCGTGCTTCGGTGATCAGCGAGTTCGGTTCATATGACCTCGAAGATGTTGCGGATCGTCTCGTCAACGTCCTGAAGAACGACGAAGGGTATGACCCGCGCAACAATGCCATCAACGTGCTCGCCAAGCTCGAAGCAGAAGACCATGTTGATCTCATCGCCGCGACGGCGCACGTACCAAGCCAGCACGACCAGATTCGTGACACAGCGCTCTCGGCCCTCGCGACCATGGAAGATGAGCGGGGCGTCGATCTCGCAATGCAATACGCCGCGTGGGGTCATCAGGATCGTCCGCGTGCTCGTGCCATCTCCGCGCTGGGTGATCTGGCAGAACACGATGAGGAACGCATCGTCGACTTCCTGCTTGAACTGCTCGACGACCCGCACACACGTCCGCGTCGCGCCGCCGGCAGTGCGCTTGCCAAGATCGGCAACGAACGCGCGCTTGAACCACTTCAGGCCATTGCGACATCGCATCGCGACAAACGCGAACGCGACCGAGCCGAAGGCTGGGTCGAGACGCTGAAAAAGAACATGAAGGATGATGACGACGACAGCGAAGACAGCTGATTCAGCGCGTCAGATTCGCCCATATTGTGAAACACAACAGCGCACCCGTTTCGGCGGGTGCGTTGTCTTATGCAGGATTCGCCGCAGACCATCGCGCGACAAACGCGTCGTACTGTTCGGGCGTATCAATCCCGTGATGACGGGCGTGCGCACGTCCGACGACCATCGGAATGTCGTGTTCGAGCACGCGAAGTTGCTCCAAGCGCTCTGCCTGCTCCAATGGTGTCGCAGGCAACGCGACATACTGCGCGAGGAACGCCCGGCGATAGACATAGAGGCCAATGTGCTTCAGCACGCTCACCGGCCCTCCATCTCGTGCATGCGGAATAAAGGCACGTGAGAAATACATCGCGCGACCGCTTCGGCTGATCACGACTTTCACGATATTGGGATTGGCAGGATCCTCATCGTCGGCAAACGGACTCGCGATCGTTCCGATCGGACAGTCGTCTGCATGACGAAGCGTTCGGACCGCTTCATCGATCACCGCCGGATCGATGTCAGGCTCATCACCCTGCACGTTCACGATGATGGAAGTCTCAAGCTGTTCAGCGACCTCCGCGATCCGGCTCGTGCCGTTCGGGTGATCAACGCGGGTCATGATGACTTCGCCACCAAATCCGCGCACGGCATCGGCGATGCGCTCGTCATCGGCGGCCACGATGACACGATCGACGAGCGCCGCCCTGGACGCCTGTTCATAGGTATGACGGATCAATGGCCATCCTGTCGCATCCGCGAGCATCTTCGCGGGGAAACGCTCCGAGGCGTAGCGAGCGGGAATGACTGCGGTGACGCCGGTGGTGGACATGACGATCAGCGCATCGACTTGATCAGTTCATCGACATCCTTGCGTTTCTGACGGATGTCGCGATAGGTGATGTCCTTGCGCGCGATCTCCGAGCAGATCGTCTTCGCTTCGTCCGCGATATCCGCGGATTGCTCCTCACGAGCATGCTCGAGCAATGACAACATCAGGTCGTACTTGATCTGGAGTTCCTGCTGCGCATCGGAGATGTCCGGGCTTCGAAGCGCCTCGCGATACTCTTCGATCGCTTCGCTGTGCCAACCCTCATGCGCAAAGCAACGGGCCAGTCGATGTCCCGCGCGGACGCGCAGTTTCGGTTCCTGCTTTGAGGATTGGAAGCACGCCATCGCCTCGTCGTACCGCTCGAGTTCCATGAGCACTTCACCGAAGTGGTGCTTCATTTCCTGGTTGGTCGGATACTTCTCGACGCGCTCACCGAATTCGGCGGCTTCGAGATCCAGACGTTTCGTGCGGATCTCGGCGCGTTTGGCCTGCAACTCCGCATCGTCCGGCGATTCCTTGAGCTTCTCGTTGATCGCGCGTTCCTGCTGACGAATAAGTTGCATTCGAATGTCGCCTGCAGACATGCGAAAGCGATACTCGCCGATCGCCTCGAAGCCCTTCATGAAGACCTGCTGTGCAAGCTTGAGCGAATCCACATCGCCACGCTTTTTGAGTTCAAGTGCGTACGAGTTGATGTTCTCCGGCACGTTGGGGTCTTCTTCGTACGCCGCCTTCTTCCGCGCGAGGTTGCGCTCTTCAACGGTGGCGCCGCCCGAGATTGAATCCTGCTCGATGAGCTCCTGCTGTTTATCCGCATCCTTGACGAATGCGCGGAAGCCGCCTTCTTTGCCGGCGGCTTGCTCGTAGCCACCCTGGGACATCGCACGCTGGGCAGAGAGG
Organism: Planctomycetota bacterium; assembly: GCA_039029515.1. Classification (GTDB taxonomy): domain Bacteria; phylum Planctomycetota; class Phycisphaerae; order Phycisphaerales; family SM1A02; genus JBCCFX01. The sequence goes on along the minus strand of JBCCFX010000091.1, from coordinate 8,409 downwards.
TTCTTGAGTTCGGCATCGAGATCGGAATCGCGCGGATCGATTTCCAGCGCCTTCTGGCCTGCGGCCATCGCTTCGTTCCAGGCCTGCACGGCGGCAAAGAGATCCTTCGCCTGGAGCGCCATGCTTTTGGTCAGCTTCTTGTGCTTCATCACGATGTTGCACATCCGGGCGGCGATCCACGCGCCCCATTCGTGCTGGTCGGCTTTGACCGCTGCCTCGAGCGCTTTGAGCGCGAGGCTCGCATTCGTGAAGTCCGTCAGCCACGTGAGTTCCGCCGCGGCGAACTTGCCGACATCGCTCCCGTCGTCGAGCTTCTTGATGTCTTTGCCGATGGTGGTCTTGTCACCGGTCTTGGCGTGCTTGACCGCACACTCAAGCATCGCCTCGTGGGCAGACATCGTGCCGGGGTCAAATTTGATGCCCTGACCGTAGTAGAACAGGGCCGTCTGATGATTCGCACTATCCGCCATGGCGCGAGCGTGCGTGAACCACTTCTGGGCCTTCTCGGGATCCGGCTGAAAACCCTCGGGTTGCCCCTTGGGATCTTTGCCGTCGTCACCGTCGGAATTCTTCTTCTTGAACAGCGCCACGATTGCTCCTCTGCGCGTTTCCAGATGCTCGAACGAGCCGCACCGGGCAGGGAACCCCGGTTTCCCGGGTCGGGCGTCCTGCCGGAGACCCTCGCAAGGTAGGTCGACCGAGTGCCTCGGTCAATGTCAGGCGGCTGGTCGTGACCGACCACGCTCCGTAGCATATCGGCGATGAGCATCGATCCTGCTGAACTCGACGTTGTGTATTACCCCGACGCAATTCTGCGACAGAAGGCCGCGCCGATCCCTGAGATCACCGATGAGGTCCGCGCGGTCGCTGCCCGCATGATCGAATTGATGCATGAGCATGACGGCATCGGCCTCGCCGCGCCACAGGTCGGCCTGCCCTGGCGCATGTTCGTGACCCGAGGCGAGGACGGCGAGCCGGAGACGGTCTTCATCAACCCTGTCCTGAGCCTCGCTCGCGGCGATCTTGTGCCGCATGAGGAAGGCTGCCTGAGCCTGCCCGGGATCACGGTGGATGTTCGCCGCCCCAAAGCCGCCTCGATCACCGCCATGGATCTCGACGGCAACTCGTTCACGCTCGAGACGGATGCCTTCACGGCTCGAATCTGGCAACACGAATTCGATCACCTCGATGGCCGGCTCATCATCGATCGCATGGGGCCGATGGATCGGCTCGCGACGCGCAAGCAACTTCGTGAACTCGAACACGCGGCGAGGCGCTGAGCCGTGCGATTGATCTTCTTCGGGTCCGGCGACTTCGGGCTGCCCACACTCGATCACCTCCACGCGCACCATGACATCGCGCTTGTCGTATCACAGCCCGCACGGCCGGCAGGACGGAAACGCGTGCTGACTCCGACGCCGATCGAAGCATATGCCGCGGACCACGATCTCCCCGCGTTCACACCCGATGCACCCAATGATGCGGACGCCATCGCGCGGATCCATGACATTGACGCCGAAGCGTTTGTTGTCATCGCGTACGGCCACAAGCTGAGCGAGGCACTGCTGGGCGATCGGTTTGCGATCAACCTGCATGCATCATTGCTCCCGAAGTACCGCGGTGCTGCACCGATCAATCGAGCGATGATCGCGAACGAGTCGCACACTGGCGTGAGCGTGATCACGCTGGCACAACGTATGGACGCCGGTGCTGTGTTGGCCACATCGAGGCTGCGCATTGATCCGATGGAAACAGCGGGGGAGTTGCATGATCGGCTTGCAGCCCTCGGTCCGGACGTCGTGGCGTCGGTGCTCGACGATTTCCGACGGGATGCGCTCGCGCCAGTCACACAGGACGAAACACTTGCCTGTCCCGCGCCCAAATTCACCAAGGCCGATGGCACGACGGATTTCAATGATCATGCCGATCGCATTCGCGCGAGAATTCATGGCCTGACGCCATGGCCAGGCTGCACGGTCCGCCTTGCCGAACAGGATCTGAAGGTGACGCGTGTTCGCGTCGATCAGGTCGACGGCACGATCGCCGAACCGGGCACGATTCTCGATGACGGTACAGTCGCCTGCGCAACAGGCTCGATCGCACTCCTCGCGGTCACGCCTGCAGGAGGCAAGTCCATGACATTTGAAGCCTATCGCCGCGGCCGGAACATCGAAGCCGGCACGCTCGTCTCGCCGAAGACAATCACGAAGACCTGAATCGGAATAACCACGCGGACCACTGCTCGAATGACCTGGATTGCGGCCAACCTGTGGGAATTGTTGCAGCCCAAGCGGCCCGCGCGGACCTCGCGCCAGGACCGCTTCGCGCCGCCAGCGGCAGAACCTCCGCCGCCAGTCGCCACGCGTCGAACGCCGATGCGCGAGCGCTATGATCAACTCGTCACCGATATGAAGGCGCAGTACGGACTTCGCGTGCGCAAGTGGCGAACGAATTCATCCGGCTGCGCATGGGAAGTGCACTACAAGGACGGCACGATCACCCGGCTGATTGAATCGCCGTATCCACGTGGACCGATGAGCTGCGCCATCTTTCTGCACGAAGTCGGACATCATGCGATCGGTTTCGGTACCTATCGACTGCGATGCCTCGAGGAATATCACGCGTGGCGATGGTCATTGGAGACGATGCGCGAATTGAACTTCAACGTGACGACGTCCGTCGAGAATCGCATGCACGATTCACTCTACTACGCCGTCGTCAAAGCACATCGCCGCGGGTTGAAGCGTCTGCCTGAAGAGCTTGTTCCATTCGTACGTCCGCGCGATCGTCACGCAAACGCATCGAATTCCTGACCGATGTTGCTGATCGATGCGAACGTGAGATCCGTCACCGTCACTTCGCGTGGCACGAGCGGCGTCGATGCGGTCCACGTGCCCAATGGCGACACTGCGTAAATCGGTGCTGACTGATCAGCCTCGGCCGGCGTCTTCTCCGCCCCTTCAGGCAATGGCTGCGGCGGGGGCGACTCGACCGGCGGCTCGATGCCTCGACGCAGCCGACTGATCGTTCGTTCCGCCGCCTGCAATTCCTGACGACAGGCATCCGTGCAGCGACGCGACCACGCCGATATCTCCACCGATTGATATCGATGGGAGGCCGCAATCACACTCGGCATGGACACTGCGTCTTTCATTGTCATCCAACACGCCGCACATCCCGCGCCGATGATCAGGATTCGTTGTGCTCGGTGCGATGTCCGAGAAAAGACGACGAAGCGACTTCGAGCGTACGATTCGCCGGCCATGTCCATTTGACGCAACTATTCCGGTTGTGCGGGATGTTGCATTCATCCCACGCACCGTGTATCCCGGCACGCACATGAGTCACGAACCACTCCCAACCGATGCGCTGGATTACGACCTGCCGCCGTCGCTCATTGCCACACGACCGGCATCGCCGCGCGATTCGGCTCGACTCATGGTCGTACCGCTCGATCACGATGAGATCATCCATGCGACCGTGCGTGAACTGCCTTCGTTTCTGAAACCAACAGACACGCTTGTGTTCAACGACACATCGGTCGTACCCGCTCGCTTCGAGGGCCGCCGGCATGGCAGCGGGGGACGCATCGAAGGCCTGTTCCTCGATGAGGTGAATCCCGGCCGATGGCGCGTCATGCTGCGTAGTAACGGGCGACTGCGTGACGGGTTGGTTATCGAGATCGGCGAGCCGGACCACCATGTTGTCGCAACGCTGGTCGAGCGGAACGATGCCCATTGGATCATCGATGTGCAATCCGATGAACCGACGTTCGCGACGCTCGAACGGGTCGGACTCACGCCGCTCCCGCCGTACATCCTGAAAGCACGGCGTGACGCGGCGATCGATGTGCAGGATGAAGCGGATCGCGCGTGGTACCAGACGGTCTATGCGTCATCAGCGCATGCCGGTTCGGTTGCTGCGCCCACCGCAGGCCTCCATTTCACCCGAGAATTGCTGACCCGGATCGATGCGGCCGGCATTGACCGCGAGACGATTACGCTCCACGTCGGCCCCGGCACGTTCAAGCCGATCGACACCGAGACGGTCCAGGACCATCCGATGCATCGGGAGTGGTACGAGATTCCACCCGCGACGCTCCAGCGCCTGGTCGCGCATCGTGCGGACCCAAACTCGACTCGAGTGATCGGCGTCGGCACGACGTCCATTCGTGCGCTCGAATCTCTGCCCGATGATGTCTCCACGCTGCCAACGACTTCGGCATCCGGATCGACAGATCTGCTGATCGCGCCACCGTACAACTACCGTCATACCGACGGCATGTTGACAAACTTCCATTTGCCGAGATCAACATTGCTTGCATTGGTCGGAGCAATGGTCGGTCTCGACCGTTTGCTCGCGTGCTACCGCGAAGCCGTCGACAACGCGTACCGCTTCTACTCGTATGGCGATGCGATGCTTATCGTGCCATCGTTATGATGCCTGTTGTTGGATGTCGATCGTCGACACGGTCGATGAACTCGATGGAGCGAGGGGCATCGACGCGCCATGATCACCATTGCGGACCTACTCAAAGACCTCCCGGCGACACTCGCGCACGGCTCGGATGCCGTGCAGGTCAGTACCGTCGTCGAAGATTCTCGTGACGCCGTTCCCGGCAGCCTCTTCGTCGCACGACGCGGGGCCCAGGCCGACGGTCGAGCGTTCATTCAGGATGCACATCAGCGCGGGGCCGTCGCCGTCCTGAGTGCCGATCCCACGGATATTCCGCCTGAACTGGTGTCGGTTGTCACCTCGGACGTCGCCGGCCTTAGTGCACGCATCGCCGAGCGATGTGCGGGTTCACCGTCACAATGCCTCGCCGTCGTGGGCGTCACCGGCACCAATGGAAAGACGACCACGTGCGCCCTGCTTCGTCACGTCATTCACGCCACCGGTCATCGCTGCGGCCTGATCGGCACGGTGGAGGTCGATGACGGTACGACGACCCATCCAGCGTCACTGACGACGCCCGGCGCAGATCGACTCAGCCGCTGGCTCCGCCAGATGCATGACAACAAGTGCGCCGCGTGTGCGATGGAAGTCTCCAGCCACGCACTCGATCAACAGCGCACCGCCGGCATCACATTCCGAGGTGCGATCTTCACCAATCTCTCCGGCGACCACCTCGATTATCACGGTTCCATGGACGACTACGCGAACGCCAAGGCGATGTTGTTCAAGCAACTTCCGCCGACAGGATTCGCCATCATCAACATCGACGATGCGCACGCACCGCGGATGGTGCAGGCTTGTCGAGCCGAAGTCATCACGGTCAGCAGCCGTGGGGGACAAGCGTCGTACATCGCCAACGTGCATGATGTCACTCGCGCCGGCGTCGATCTCACCGTCCATCTCCCCGGCGAAGACATCGCGTTGCGAATTCCATTGCTCGGTCGGCACAACGTCGAAAATGCACTGCTCACGATCGCGGCCGCCGAACGACTGGGACTCGATCGTCACGCGATTCTCGATGCCGTGCGTACCGCGCCGTCGCCACCGGGGCGTCTCGAGCGCGTCACATCGATCGATGCGCCGTTCGACGTTATCGTCGATTACGCCCATACCGATGATGCCCTCGCGAACGTCCTGACCGCACTGCGTCCGATTGTCCCTCTGACAGGTCGATTGCGCGTCGTATTCGGGTGCGGTGGCGATCGCGATACCACGAAGCGACCTCGCATGGCGCGCATCGCTCACCGGCTCGCCGATGAAGTCATCGTCACATCCGACAACCCGCGCACCGAAGATCCCGATCGCATCATTGAGGATGTTCTGCAGGGCATTCCGGCTGCCCAGCGTGAGGCGACGTATCGAACGCCCGATCGTGCTGCCGCAATCGAATATGCAATCGACACGCTGCGCCCGGATGATGTCGTCCTCATTGCGGGCAAAGGCCACGAGGACTACCAGATCATCGGCACCGAACGCCGGCCGTTTGACGATCGCGTCATCGCCACCGATGCGCTGCAACGCATTCATGGATTGGTGCCCGCATGATCGTTCGTGACTGGGATGAACTTCGCAGCGTCATGCGCGGCACGTGGGTGCAGCGCCCCGGTGATGCCATCGTTCCCGACCGCGTGACCACTGATTCTCGGGTCGACCAGATCGATGCCTTGTTCTTCGCCCTCGCCGGCGAGCGATTCGATGGCCACGAGTATGTCGCGGACGTCGCGCTGCGCTCGCCGAGCGGCATTGTGATTCACCATAACGTCGACGCGAGCGATATACCCGCGAACATCGCCATCATTCGAGTCGACGACACGCGATTGGCGCTGGCGCGCCTTGCTCGGCACCATCGCCGCCAACTGCCGACGACGCGCGTGATCGCCATCACCGGAACCGCCGGGAAGACGACGACAAAGACGCTCCTGCACACCGTGCTGAGCCAGACGATGCAAGGCTCGTGCGCGCCGGCATCGTTCAACAATGACATCGGCGTACCACTCACAATTCTCCATGCCAGAGCTGGCGATCAATATTTGATCGTGGAAGTCGGCACGAATGCACCAGGCGAGATCGCGACGCTTGCCGATATCGCCGAACCCGACATCAGCGTCGTCACGCTCATTGGCCGTGGTCATCTCGAAGGCCTCGGCACGATCGAGGATGTCGCGATCGAAAAGATGGCACTCATTCGCGCACTCGGCGATCGCGGCACGGCGATCATGCACGCAGACTCACCAGGCTGGCAACCACACATTCGACCGGACATGCAACTCGTTCGCTACGGACGTGATGAGGACGCCGAACTCACGTTGACCGATCGGCAGTGGACACGCGATGACGGCTGGGTCGAGATCAACGAGCGAGAACGGTTCCCGTGCCGGCTGCCCGGCGAACACAATGCCATGAACACGCTCGCGACGATTGCGATCGCGCGCCGCCTTGGCATGACCGACGATGCCATCCGGGCGGGACTGCACACCGTGACGCCGGCACCGATGCGGGCTGAGATCATCGAGCAGAATTCCCTCCGTATTATCAACGATGCGTACAACGCGAACCCGGAGTCGATGCATGCCGCACTGGCCATGCTCCCGGAGATTCGTACCCCGGCACAGCGCTGCATCGTCGTCCTTGGCGACATGCTCGAACTCGGAGACCAGACGAGCGATTGCCACGGGCAACTCGGTCGCGAGATCGCCATGCAGCAGCAGGGCGGCTACGTCCATGCGGTCATGTTGATCGGCCCGGCATTGCGCGCAGCGCTCCCGTACATCGATGCGCCGCGAGACCACACGACGTTCCATGCTGACGCACTCAACGATGATGCCCGCGCGACGCTCCGAAGGTGGCTCCGACCGGGCGACCTCATCCTGCTCAAAGGATCTCGCGGCATCGGGCTCGATGCGCTGCTCGACGACCTGCACCCTGAACCTTCCGCACTTAACGTGTGACGCTCTGATCCGCTGACGTTCAACCGACGAGTCGCCCGACGACGAACGAAACATGCTCTACAACTTCCTTCAATCCATGGATCAGCAGTGGCTGGAGGACATCGGGTCATACCGATTCCTGCAGGTGCTGCACCAGTTGGAGTTTCGAGCGTTTGTCGCCGTCGTTCTCAGCTTCTTCTTCGTGCTCGTCTTCGGCAAACCCGTCATCCGCTGGTTGCTGCGGCGAAAAATTGGCGATGCGCCGGAGTTCTACAACGCCGACCTCAACGAACTCATGAAGTCCAAGGCCGCAACGCCGACGATGGGCGGCGTCCTGATCTGCGGGTCAATTTTCATCACGACCTTGCTCCTTGCCGATCTGCGCAACACGTATGTGCACATCGGCCTCGCTGTACTCGTCGTGCTCGCGACCGTTGGCGGCTTCGATGACTGGCTCAAACTCACATCCGCAACGGCGAAGGAACGACGACGCGAAGGCCTGCTGGCATGGGAGAAACTCCTCTTCCAACTCGGCATCGGCCTCATCGCTGGCCTGTTCCTGTACCGCATTGGTGAGAACGCAGCATCGCCTGCTGCCCATGTACTCGTCTTGCCATTTCAACGCACCTACGAACCCGGCTCACTGCAGCTCGAGGCATCGGTCATCGTGCTTGCGGCGCCCATGTTCATCCTGCTCGCGACACTGCTGATCGCCGGGACGTCAAACGCCGTCAACCTCACCGACGGCATGGACGGCCTCGCCACCGGAACGGTCGCTGTCGCATCGTTCGCGGTCATGGTGCTGTGCTACATCGCCGGACAACCGGATGCCGCGAGCGATCTCATGTTCCCGTACGTCCCGGGCACCAAGGAACTCATGGTTGTGACCGGCGCCATGGCTGGCGCGTGCCTGGGTTTCCTCTGGTTCAACTGCATGCCCGCGCGCGTCTTCATGGGTGACACTGGCTCGCTCGCACTTGGTGGGCTGCTGGCCTACATTGCCGTCGCGATCCGACACGAAGTCATG
>JBCCFX010000090.1:0-14644 GCA_039029515.1 Planctomycetota bacterium | reverse complement strand
TCATCAACTGCGTCATGCAGGACGGCAAGAAGTCCGTCGCACAACGTGTGATGTACGATGCGCTCGACATCATCCAGAAGCGCCTCGAGAAGGAAAACAATCCCGATGCGCCGGAGAAGGCCATCGAAGTCTTCCGCAAGGCGATGGACAACGTTCGCCCGAACGTGGAAGTCCGTTCCCGTCGAGTCGGCGGTGCGAACTACCAGGTGCCGATGCAGGTGACCGCGCGTCGTCAGCAGAGCCTGACGTTCCGCTGGATCATCACCGCAGCCCGCAGTGAGAAGGGGCGCCCGATGGCGGAACGACTCGCCCGCGAACTGTACGACGCCGCCCGCGGTGAAGGTAAGGCGATGAACGTCCGCGAGCAGACCCACCGTATGGCCGACGCGAACAAGGCGTTCGCGCACTTCGCGTGGTAAGAGAGCTGTCAGCTGTCAGCTCTCAGCCTGACGAATCGAAGATCAATGAACACGCTGCACGGCGATCGGACATTCCGATCGCCGTGTTGGTTTTGGGCTGATGGCTCTGATGGCTGATGGCGGGAATCGTAGGGCGTGGGCTTGGCACCGGTTTTCGGCGGGGGCGCAGCCCCCGCCCTACAAAACGGTTCGCCGGGTTCAACAGAACCCGGCCTACAAGGCCCCGTTCCCAAATCCCGAATCCCAAATCCCGAATCCCAAATCCCGAATCCCAAATCCCGAATCCCAAATCCCGAATCACCAATTCCTCATCCCTCATGGCTCATGGCTCATGGCTGCCCTTCCCCTACCATGCCCGGATGTCCGGCTCGCCGCTCCATCCCTCTGATCGCTATCACCGGCAGATGCTGCTCGCCGGGATCGGTGAAGAAGGTCAGCAGCAACTCGCCCGTACACACATTGCACTCGTTGGCTGTGGCGCGCTCGGTTGCACCATCGCCGATCTGCTTGTTCGCGCCGGCATCGGACGACTGACGCTGATCGACCGCGATCTGGTTGAACTCACCAACCTGCAACGACAGACGCTGTACACCGAAGATGATGCACGCCTCGCGAAACCGAAGGCCGAAGCCGCGCGCGATCGCCTGCGCCTCGTCAACGACAACGTCACGATCGATGCCTACGCCGACGACTTCAACGCGCTCAACGCCGAACGCTACCTCAAAGGCGCAGACCTGCTCCTCGATGGTCTCGATAACTTCGAGACGCGCTATCTGCTGAATGACCTCGCGGTGAAGCATCACCTGCCGTACGTCTACGGCGGCGCGGTCGGCACAACCGGGATGTCGATGGTCATCCTGCCGCACAGCACGGCGGCGAAGCCATCGTGGTCAGGTCATATCGGCTGGCGTCCGGGCCAATCCACGCCATGCCTGCGGTGCCTGTTCCCCGAAGCGCCGCCGCCCGGTTCCACACCGACATGCGACACTGCAGGCGTGCTCGGCCCGGTGGTCAGCCTTGTCGCGGCCCGGCAGGCGATGGAAGCGATCAAACTCTGCGTCGGCGCCATCGATGCCGTCGACACGCGCTTGCACTCCTTCGATGGGTGGAACAACGAAGACCGATCGTTCGACGTGTCGTCGGCGTGGCGCGAAGGCACATGCCCGACCTGCGCAAGCGGCGCGTTCGAATACCTCGATGATCAGGCGACGAGCGGCGCGACGAGCCTGTGTGGACGGAACGCCGTTCAGATCACGCCGCCAGCGGATCGATCGTCGCAACGGATGGACCTGCATGCGCTGGCGGATCGACTGGCGCCATTCGGCGAGTTCCGCTGCAACGACTCACTGCTTCGGGGCGAGCTTCGCCGTGATGGGGACGACGCCGATCCTCTGGAACTCACCGTGTTTCCGAACGGCCGGACCATCATCAAGGGCACCAGCGAACCCGAGGTGGCCCGCGCGATTTACGCCCGGTACATCGGCACCTGACCCGAGAGCATCGGGGCGACCTACACTGACGGATCGATCGGCGTCATCCGGGACGCCAAGATGTTCCTCCCCCCACCGAGAATCGGAAGGCACCAACCATGTCCACCACCGCGACCACGACCATCGAATCCATCGTCCCGGCCGCCCGGCTGATGCAGGGCTACGCCAAGATGCTCGTCGACGACATCCCCGCGGATCGCTTCCACGAGATGCCGCATCCCACGATGAACCATCCCGCGTTCTGCCTTGGTCATCTTGCGATTTACCCGAACCGCGTGCTCGAGATGATCGGCAAGCCTGAACTCGTCGACGACAAAGACGGCTTTGATGAACTGTTCGCCGCCGGCGTGGAGTGCGCCCCGAATACCGGCCAGTATCCCGACAAGGACACGGTCGTTGACTTCTTCATGGATCGTCACGAAGTGCTGATCAACGCGCTGTCGGATCTTGATGAATCTGTGTTCCAGCAGGAGAATCCGCGCGAAGGTCGATTCCGCGAAATGTGCCCGACCGTCGGCGCCGCCATCAACTTCCTGCTGACTGCACACGTTGGCACGCACCTCGGACAGATCAGTGCGTGGCGCCGCGCCGTCGGTATGCCATCGGCAATGTGATGATGAGTCGAGACCGCATGAATTCGAACTCCGATCACAGGTGCGCGCGCGCGGCGTGCGCACCTGCATTTTTGTTCCTGTTGACGATCATCGGCATGTCGATGGCGACGGCGCGGACATCGCACGCGCAGGTGTTTTCAGGTCATGTGCCGAACGCGATGACGTTCCAGGAATACACGCGTTACGCGCAGGCACAGCAATGGACCGATGCGCAGCACGATGCCATCGCCGAGCGTCATTCGGCGTATCGCAAAGCGTACGCCGCGTTTCGGGAAGCTTCGGTCGATCCGTTCAAAGCGTCGCTGCGCGACGTGCCGCGCGGCTCAGCGCTCGATCTCGAACGGGAAGCGTTCGCCGTGCCGTACAAGCGGTACCGCGAACTGTGCGATGAGGCGGCTGCGATCGACAACGCATTCATCAGCGGCTGCGATGCCGTGCTCGCGGATGCACAGCGCGCGCATACGGCGTCGATACAGCGCCGACGAGCAATCCGCCGGCTGCAGACCGGCATGGCGGATACCGCACGACGGATGAATCCCGGCGCGACGATCAGCCTGATCGACCTGCTCGATCGACAGAAACTCAGCCCGGAAGCTCGCGCAGCGTTACGACCGACTCTGGACGCGTATGAACTCGCGTTACTCAAACGAACCAACCGCGCGCACACGCAGATCGTCCGCGCCATGCTGGAAGTCAAAGATCGCCTCAACGAGCAAGGGATCACCGCATCGATGCTGGAAGACCGCGAAGGCCAGCGCGCGGCGAACGAAGCGTTGCAATCCGCCATGGAGGCCGTGCAGAGAAACCTTCAGCGTGCGTGCGCGGACATCATCGACCTGCATCGACGAACACTTGGACAGATCGACACGGTCGCGAGCGATCGACACGCCAGCGTGCTGTACAACGCGTTCGTGAAGTTCGCGTATCCCGGCGTGTTCTCGGAAGACCGAACCGCACAAGTCGCGCTGATCGAGGCTGAATTCGGTGACGTCTCGAGTGACACGCGCCGGGCTGTGGTTGCGCTCCGCGACGCCTACGACACGCGACGACGGTGGCTGGAAGAACAGACGATGGATCTCGTCGATGGCATTCGCGCCGATCGCACGCCATTCCGTATGCGATCCGGGATCGAGGAGGTCGATGACGATCAAGCCGCACTTGATGCCATGCTTGGACGTCGTAAAGCGCTGGAAGCGGAAGTCCTTCAGGCACTCGACGTCATGGCGATGGATACACAGCGCAGTGCGTCGGATCGTGCCGCGATTGCCGTCGCGATAGTGCGCGACAGCCGCGGTGGTCCGCTCGACGATGCGGCAACTGCGATCGAGGATGAGCGTCGACGTGCTCGCCTCGTCCGTGAGCTTCCGTCGCCGATGACCGTTGCCGATGTGTACCGGCTGATCAACGCGCTCGACATCGATGACCGCACAGTCGATTCGATCATGGCATCATTCGATGCGTATCGCGATCAGTACGCGCAGGCGGATCGCGATGATGGTCCGATCGGCAGGTATCGAGTGCTCGCCAACGCGGCATGGTTCGGACGAACGAACGGCGGCGAATTCGGCTGGCCGACCGGATCGGCTGTTCGATCCACGTTTGAATCATTGATTCAGGCCCATCAATCTGTGCAGATGATCGACGATGGATTGGTGCGCTCGATCCGAAAGCACCTTCCGAGCGAAGACCATGACAAGCTTGATCGCTGGCGCGCCGAACGACGACGCGCGATTGCACGATTACGACTGAACCTGCATCGGCCGGATGAGCAACCGCGCTTCGGCACGACGCACGAAGGCCGGCTCGATCTCTATACCGTGTTCGATCGTGTTGACCTTGGCGAATCCGGGCGACGGCGCTTTGATGCCGCGATGCCGACCTATGCATTCGACATCACGATGGAGCTTGCATCGCTTGCGGACATCGAAGGCACACTTGACATGGCAACGCGCACGCTCGTCGCGTTCCAGCGCGCGGGTGAACTCGATGAGTCATCACTGGATGTTCGGACGTTGCGCAAGCTCCGCACGAGCATGGTTCATCGCAAGTCGATCACGCATTCGCGCATCATCGGTATGAACGCCGATGCGCTGTCAACGATCGACGACATCCTGCCATCCGAAATCGCAACGACCATCCGTGCGACGGCCATGCAGATGGCATTCCCGACGGACTACGCGTCCGGCGAGCGGCTCGTCGATGACATCGCCCAGTTGATGCGCATTGCACGAATGACCACCGAGCAGCAAACGAGGCTCGAGGATCTTCGCGCGGCGTACAGCCGGAAGCATGAGGTGCTTCAGGCGGAACTCGCAGCGACGTATCGGGCAGCGGCGGCGTGGCAGCCGGAGCCGGATGATTCCACGGACTGGGGCGAGATCGAGGTGCTCCGAGCGGATGCGGACCGCCAGATCGAGGCAATCCGGGATTATGAAGAAACGACGCGACGTCAGATGCGTGCGATCCTGGGCGTGGAATGACCGGCTGACAAACTGTCGGCAACCTGATGAAATCCCATTGGTGAAACGCGGAACGAATCGAATGGTTCAGGTACGGGGCGCGCGGGGTGCGCGCTGCGGCGATCCGGGCTGATGACAGGGGCAGAGGCATGACGGTACCGAACGGTCGACGGTCTATCTGGTGGATGTACGTGCTGATGGTCATCATCAGCGTGATGCACGCGGGCGACGTTCGTGCTCAGGGCACGATGGGCATGCTGCCCGACCCGATGACCACTTCGGAGTTGATGCGCGATGTGAACCGGCTGAACTGCAGCCCGGAGCAGGTGCAGGCGATTCAACACGCGCACGCCACGTACCGAGCCAACTTCCGCGTGCTCCGCGAGGGCGATATCGCCGAAGTGATGGCCCTGATGGGCGGCATGAACAACCAGATGCCGAACCGTGAGGAGATCACCGAACTGCTGCGCGAGATGGACCGTGTCCAAAAGAAGATCAGCACGCTGGACCAACAACTCTTCGACAGCGTGGCCATTGTCCTGGCCGATGAACAGCGCGGCGCGCTCGAACGCATTCGGTTACGACGTGAGCGGACGCGGTATCGACAGTCCGCGCTGAACTTCCTTGGCGGTGGAGGCGTGAATGATGTCGGCGAGATCATCGACGAGATGAGCCTCACCCCGGAATCACGCGTGCGCGTGACGCCGATCATCGAATCGTACGAAATCAAGCTGACGCGTGAGCTTCGTGATACCGCCCGAGATTCCTCGCGCATGATCCTAACGTTCTTCGACGCAATGGACGAGCGCGGCCTGACCGCGGAATCACTTCAGGATCCGGAACAGGCGGCTGAAGCGATGCAGGCGATTCTTCAGGTGCAGCAGGAGATCTTCGGCAAGGCGGCAGAAGACGCCCGCGAGATGGCCGAACGCAATCGCAAGACGGTGTCATCGCTCGTCAGCAATCTGACGCCGACGGAAGCGATGGAGCTGCGCGTGCGCTTTCTCGCCGTCGCTGAACCAAGCGTCTCCGTTGCGGTCCGCCGCGCCGGCGGCTGGTGGCGCGTGTGCACGACGACCGCCGCAAGCAATGACGCCGAACGCGCTGCGCTTGATGCTGCGGCCGTCACGCTACGCAACGAACTCGACCCCACCATCGACACGATGCTTGAGGAGTCATTGATGCGCGTCGGCGCGAACCTCGCGATGGCGGACGATCGCGACATCTGGTCGAAGTACATGACCAAGGTGAATGAAGCGACGATGACGCTCGATGCCGCGGTCGCGACGGCACGTGAACAACTCGCCGCCGGCTTCACCGCAACACGCATGCAGGAGCTCGCCGCATCCGCGGAACGCGACAACGAGAGCGATGCCGGCTCATTCTTCGAACAGATTGCCGGCTCACCACAGCAGACCGCGGCGGAGAGCGCGGAATCAGCCAGCCATGATGCGCTGGATGTGGCTGAGACTGCCATGGTCGACGGGTACGTCGCGCCACGAATTTCGCCGGGAGAGTTGAATCGCTACTGCGATCTGCTTGGCGTCGATGATGCGCAGCGCGATCAGGCGCATGCATTGCATGAGTCGTACGCCTCGCAGTACGAATCGCTCGAACAGACGATGCGTGACGGCTACTCCATGGTTCAGTCGTATATTCATCTTGAAGAAGCAGGCACATGGAAGCCGAACCCCGATTTCGACCTGGATCATTATCACGCGTCGCGCGCTTCCGCCATTGCGCAAGGCCGTGCTCTGGACGCCGAGTTCTTCATGCTGCTGCGTGATGAACTCGGTCGAGACGCGGATGACGAAGCGTTCCAGCGCGTGATTGACCACCGCACGCGCCGAGCGTGTCGACTGACAACATCCGGCAGTGTCACCCGCAATTCGAATGAACATAGTGTCGAGCTTGCGGCACTTGTTCGAACCATCGAGCAACGCGACGAGTTGCCGCTCGCGGCGCAGCAGTTGATCGCCGAACACGAACGTGCGATTACGCCGTTGTTCATCACCGCGCAGGAGTCATCACTGGCGGTGGCCAAGGCGACGGATGAATGGACCATTCGTCAGGCCGACATGACGACCGCAGAGATGGCCGTCGAGTTTCAGACGATCTACAGCGAGCTGATGGGCAAGCCGCAGCGGGCGTACGCCGACCAGCTTCGTGCGATCGGCATGCAGAACGCGACGACGCTCGAATCACTTGTTGCCATCCTCGACGACGAGCATGCGATCACGGTGCGCGATCGCTATCGGCGAATTGCGTTCCCGAGCCTTGGACAGAACACCGGTTCCGCGGTGAGCGCGCTTCGGGCCGCGCTTCGCCTGCCAGATCTGAATTCGTCGCAAGTCGAGCAGCTTCAGGAACTCGCCTCGTCGTACTTCCCCGTCAATGCCACGCTCGATGACGGGCTGATCGAGATCTACCGCAACGCATCGCCATGGGGCTTCATGGATGAGGAATCACAGGCGGAGTGGCAGCAGCAATACGAGGCAGAAGAACGGCTGAAATTCGAGCAGAGCGAACTCAACGCCTCGGCCATCGCCCGACTCGGGTCGATTCTCAATGAGGAGCAGATCCGGAAGATTGGCGGCTTGCCGAAGCTCCCGAAACGGTCGCGACAGCGGTGGTAAAGGCGATTCAGCGACGCCAGCGGCCTGATCGCATCGAGCACGATAGAATAATCGCATGACCTCGTTGTCTTCCTCACCGACCTCCGGGTCTTCGGACGACCGGGCGCTCGATCGGCCGGTCACGCTTCGTGCGCTCAACCGGCGTGTGAATCAGGGTGAACGCTTCGCGTGCCTGACCGCATACGACGCCACGATGGCGCGATGGCTTCAGCAAGCCGGCGTGCCGGTGTTGCTCGTGGGCGATTCACTGGCCGAAGTCGTGCTGGGGTTGCCATCCACGATTCATGCGCCGCTGGAGATCATGCTCGCACTGACCGCAGGCGTGAAACGCGGCGCGCCGCGTTGCTTTGTGATGGGCGACATGCCTTTCATGAGTTACCAGGCGGATGAAGCCGACGCGATGCGGAATGCGGGTCGTTTTCTGACGGAAGGTCTTGCGGACTCGGTCAAGGTCGAGGTCACGCGTGACCACATCGACATTGTTCGAAAGATGGCGAGCGCGGGCATTCCTGTCATCGCGCACTTCGGCACGCGACCGCAGCACGTGAAGACGCAGGGATATCGCGTCAGCGGCAAGACTGCGAGTGAAGCGGCACAAATAGTTGACGAGGCGATCGCCTTTGAAGATGCCGGTGCGTCGATGCTGCTGATCGAAGCGGTTCCCGCCGAAGTCGCCGAACGCGTGGTCGAACGAACATCGATTCCCGTGATCGGATGCGGCGCGGGTCCGGCGTGCCACGGCCAGATCGTCGTGACGCAGGATCTTCTCGGTCTGACGCCGCGACAGCCGTCATTCGCTCAACCGATTGATTGGCATGGTGAACCGTTGATTGCGACGATACGTACCTGGATAGACCGGGTGCAAACGGGCAATATGGGGGATCATCCCTACCATATGCCTGACGACGAAGCCCGGAAGTTCTGATTCTGGCGTCATCCGCTGGAACCGATGCCCCGCTGATCCGTCTGGAATGCATACTGAATGCATGGATGGAAGGCTGATCTGCGTTGGTTCATCGTGAGGATTCCTGAAACCAGGGCCTCGCTGAATCGAAGACAGTCGGCTGGGACATGCCTCCCGCCACCACGACAATGGAGACGTCGATGCGAAGATTGACCGAGTACGGCCCCAGCCTGATTGTGCTGCTCACCGCCCTGATGGTCCTCTTCGTCGGCCCCAACGCCGTCCGAGCCCTTCAATACGCCCGGACCTCCGCGGCAATTGTCGAAGCAAGCGAGCGACTCGAAGGCCCCGACAACATTCTCGCCCAGATCAATCAGGCATCACGCGACATCGCGACCGCAGTTGAACCGTCGGTCGTTCACATCAGCGTGACGCAGAATGTCAGCAGCCAGTTCCGCAATCGTCCCAGCCTCGCGTTCTCGTCCGGGTCCGGCTGGATCTATGACGAAGCAGGCCACATCGTCACCAACTACCACGTTGTCGAGAACGCCGAAGAGATCGAAGTGCAACTGCACACCGGCGAACTGCGTGAAGCCGAAGTCGTCGGCTACGACGAATTCACAGACATCGCGGTCATCAAGATCAATCCGGGTCGACTGAGCGGTTCCCGTCTCGGCGATCTCGATTCCACCGTCCAGCAGGGCGATCTCGTCTACGCGTTCGGCTCGCCATTCGACTTCCGCTTCTCCATGTCGCAGGGTGTCGTGTCAGGCAAGGGTCGATCGGTCGGCGTCATTCGCGGCCGTGGCGGGTACGAGAACTTCATTCAGGTCGATGCGGCGATCAACCCCGGCAACTCCGGCGGTCCGCTGACGAACTTCGAAGGTCGAGTCATTGGCATGAACACCGCGATCGCGACCGGTCCGCGTCGTGACAACGGTCTTGAAGAAGGCCAGTTCGCCGGTATCGGCCTCGCGATTCCGTTGCGCATGATCGTGCCGGTGGTTGATCAGTTGATCAACGACGGCGTGGTGCGCAAGGGTTATCTCGGTCTGCGTCCATCGAACATCGGTCCAAGCATGTCCGGTCAGCTGCAGGCGCAGGGATTCATCGGCAAGGGTGTTCGTGTTGAATCGGTCGAGCCGGACAGTCCGGCCGAGCGTGGCGGACTTCGTCGCGACGACATCATCACGCACATCGGTCGCGACCGTGTCTCATCCACCGACCAGCTGCGTTCGGTGATTTCATCGACGCTCCCGGGCGAGTCGATCAAGATCGAAGTCTGGCGCTATGACACCACGATCAAGATGGGTCGAACGATCTCGCTGGACGTGGTGCTGGAAACACTGTCGACGCTTCGAGTGCTCGGTCGCATTCCGGAAGATCAGCCTCAGGATCGTCTCGAAGAACTCGGCATCGAGCGCATGGCAACCGCTTCGCGACGTCTGGCAACGCAGGCCAAGGTTCCGTTCGTGGCCGGCGTCATCATTCGTGAACTGACGTCGGACAATCGATACGGCGACGACATCGTGCCTGGCGCAATCATCACGGAGGTTGCTGGCGTGCCGGTCAAGACCACCAATGATCTGCTCACTCAGCTTCGCCAGTACAACCTGCTGACACCACGATTCGGTCGTGGTGGCGTCACGGTGACGGTCGTCAAGCCGGATGGCACGACCGCGAAGCCCACGTTGTACGTCGATTGATGGATCGGTCGGCCCCGCTGTCGAGGACACACACGAATTGACACATCACACCGCGCGACGCGATCGGCGTCCGCTGCGGTATGATGCGCAGTCGTGGTCACGTTCACAGTTCGATCAACGGTGTCCGATGATGAATCCGCCCCGCTGCTGCGGGTCGACGGATTGAAGAAGTACTTCCCGGTTCGCAGCGGGATCTTCGGCCGACGAACATCGTGGGTGAAAGCCGTCGACGGCGTGAGCTTCGACATCCGACCAGGCGAAACGCTCGGCCTCGTTGGCGAGTCCGGCTGTGGCAAGACAACTGTCGGTCGCACCATCCTTCGCCTCGCCCCTGCAACCGAAGGCAGCATTCAATTCGATGGACAGGACGTCAACGCGCTGAACCGCCGGCAGATGCAGCGCCTGCGCCGCGAGATGCAGATCATTTTTCAGGATCCGATCGGATCACTGAACCCGCGACTAACCGTCGCGGAGATCGTCGGCGAACCGCTGCTCGTGCACGGGATCGTCGAACGGCGCGAACTGCGCGGCCGCGTCAACGACCTTCTGAGCCGCTGCGGCATCGATGCGAAGACGGCGGATCGCTATCCGCACGAGTTTTCCGGTGGCCAGCGCCAGCGCATCGGCATTGCGCGAGCGCTGGCACTCCAGCCACGCCTGATTGTGTGCGATGAACCGACTTCCGCGCTGGACGTTTCGATTCAATCGCAGATTCTGAATCTCCTTCGCGACCTTCAGGATGAGTTCGGGATGGCGTACCTGTTTATCTCGCACGATATGGCCGTGATCGACCACATCTGCGGCCGCATTGCGGTGATGCTGCGCGGACGCATCGTGGAGCAGGGAAGCCGAGAGGACATCATCGGCGATCCACAACATGCCTACACGAAACGTTTGCTTGCTGCCGTTCCGCGCCCCGGCGGTTGACGATCGCCCGGCGTCCGAGGACGATCCGACGCGATGAAAGCCTATCTCGAACTCATGCGAACCGTCCTTGCCGATGGCGCGGTGAAATCAGACCGCACCGGAACCGGCACGCGCAGTATCTTCGGACACCAGATGCGCTTTGATCTCGCCGACGGCTTTCCGTTGGTCACGACAAAGAAACTGCATCTCCGCTCGATCATCCACGAGTTGCTGTGGTTCCTGCGCGGCGACACAAACATCGCATGGTTGAACGAACACCGCGTCTCGATCTGGGATGAATGGGCGGACGAGCACGGCGACCTCGGCCCGGTCTACGGGCATCAATGGCGTTCATGGCCGGCTCCGAATGGAGAGTCCATTGACCAGATCACGCAGGCACTGGATCTCATCCGCGACGATCCGGACTCCCGACGCATCATCGTGTGTGCGTGGAACGTCGCCGATCTCCCGCGCATGGCGTTGGCGCCATGTCATTGTCTGTTCCAGTTCTATGTCGCTGATGGCCGGCTCTCATGCCAGTTGTACCAGCGGTCAGCCGACATCTTTCTCGGCGTGCCGTTCAACATCGCGTCGTATGCATTACTCACGCACATGATGGCGCAAGTCTGCGACCTGCAGCCGGGCGAGTTCATTCACACCTTTGGCGATGCGCATCTGTATTCGAATCACATCGAACAGGCGCAGGAACAGATTTCTCGTACGCCGCGCGCATTGCCGACACTGGCCGTCAACCCCGATGTCCGTGATCTCTTCGCGTTCACCGCCGAAGACTTCACCATTGACTCGTACGATCCGCACCCGCATATCTCGGCGCCGGTGGCCGTATGATCATCGCCCTGATCGTCGCGGCGTCGGAGAACAATGTCATCGGGCGTGCGGGCGATCTGCCGTGGCATCTGCCTGACGACCTCAAACGCTTCAAGGCCGCAACATCCGGCCATGTCATCATCATGGGCCGCAAGACCTTTGCGTCGGTCGGGAAACCACTTCCCAATCGCACGAACATCGTCATCACGCGGAATACGACATTCACCGCCGATGACGTTCTCGTCTGTCATTCCCTTGATGATGCGCTGAACGCAGCGCGCGAGCATACGGCCGACGACAACGACGAAGTCTTCATCGTGGGCGGCGAAGCGTTGTATCGCGAAGCGCTGCCTCGCGCGCAACGCATGTACCTCACGCGCGTTCACGCCATCGTCGAAGGCGACACACATTTTCCCCGGCTGGATGAGGCATGGATCCTCGTCGCGCACGAGCATCGAGCACGCGACGATCGGCACGCCATTGCACATTCATTTCAGACGTGGGAACGGCGGCCTTAGCTTGCCGGTTCGGATCGAATTGTGATCAGACCAATGAGCGGCGTCGTGTCATCCACCTGGATCTGACACAGGCGCAACGGAAGCGGATCGAACGCCGCGAAGAAGCCGCCGGCGTTGTAGACCTCGCCGCGCTCGTCGAAGAACTCCCACAGCGACAACCGAATCGTCTCACCCGCCGGCAGCGACTCGATCTCGCGCATGAATCGCTGGTTCAACCACAGCCGGACGTTGGAGAATGACACCGGCGACGTATTGACGATGCGGATGTCCTCGCCTTCGCGGAAGACCTGCACATCAAGCGTTCGCGTGTTGTGCAGCTCACGCGGATATGGCTGGGTCGCCCGATTGACGTCGAACGTGGTTCGCACGCATCCTGCGGCCATCATGGCGAGCCCGATGAGGGCAATCGACAGACATATCTTCGAGCCGGCGTTTCGCATGGCCATAGCTTACATGGATTCAGTGCTCGATCGGAGGCGGCGACGCGGTACCATCAGGGATCATGTCCGTCGAAATGACGCCATCTGATGTCCCGGACCGAGCACTGTCCCGACCGATCACCGAGATCGCACGGGATACGATCGTCGATCCCCGGATTCCTGCTCTCGTGCCCGGCTTCGATGCGCCGTTCTTTCAGGCCGGCCTTGCGGGCTACTCTGATGGCGCGATGCGCCTGGTCGCCCGCCGTCACGGCTGCCCGTACTGCGTCACCGAGGCGCTCCTCGATCAGACGCTGATCAACGGTGGCAAGGGACGAACGCGCGAAGATCCGGACATCCTGGCCGAAGAATGTGGTACCGGCGAAGTTGAAGAGAACCGCGCGGCGGGCCTCGATGATCATCCGATCGCCGGCCAGATCATGGGGACGTATCCCGATCAGATGGCGCACGGCGCGCAGATTCTCGCCTCGATGGGCTACGAGACGATCGACGTCAACCTCGCCTGTCCGGTCAAGAAGATTCGCAAGCGCAGCCGCGGCGGCCACTTTCTGAGCACGCCGGACGAAGCCATCGACATCCTGCGCGCGGTGCGCGATGCACTGCCCTCGGAGCAGAAGACCACGCTGAAGATTCGACGCGCGTATGACGACACGCCGGAGATGGCGCACAATTTCGAGCGCATCTTCAACGCGGCGTACGAACTCGGGTACATCTGGGCGACCGTGCATTGCCGAACCGTTCGGCAGAAGTATCTCGGCCCCGGCCGATGGGCGTTCCTCACCGATCTCACGGCGCGATATTCGGATCGCATTATTTTCGGATCCGGCGACATCTGGACCGTCAACGACATCTTCGCGATGCTCGATGTCACCAACGTACAGGCGGTGAGTGTCGCGCGCGGCTGCATCGGCAACCCGTGGATTTTTCGTCAGGCTCGTCAGTTGATGGCCGGCGAGCAACCAACGCCACCGACTCTGGATGAACAGCGGTGTGCCCTGCTGGAGCACTTCGAACTGTCAATGGCGTTGCATGGCGAGTCAGCCGCATCGCGCATGATGCGAAAGTTCGGCATCAAATTTTCCACGCACCACCCGACGCCAGACCGCGTAAAGAACGAATTCATCCGATGTCGATCCGTCGATGACTGGCGATCGGTGCTGGATCGCTATTACACGAACGCATCGATATCGCCCGAATCGGCGATCCCGCACACCACATCGACCGCGCCCTGACGCGGCGCAGTCGAACCGTATAATCCGGGCATGCAGACGGAAACAATCACGTATCAGGATGGCGATGTGTCGTGTCACGGCTTCGTCGCCTGGGATGAGTCGATCAGCGGTCCGCGACCGGGGGTTCTGATCTCGCACGCATGGGCGGGACAGGATCAGTTCGAGCGCGACAAAGCCGTTCAACTGGCCGAGATGGGTTACGTCGGTTTCGCCGTCGACAACTACGGCGGCGGCACGCTCGGCAGCAACAACGATGAGAACGCAGCGCTGATGACGCCGTTTGTCGAGGATCGTGCGATGTTGCGCCGCCGACTGCTCGCCGGTCTCACCGCCATGCAAAGCCTCGACGTCGTCGACACCGATCGTTGCGGTGCGATGGGATACTGCTTCGGTGGTCTGTGTGCACTGGACATCGCTCGCAGCGGCGCTGATGTGCGTGGTGTTGTCAGTTTTCACGGACTGCTGAACGGCATCACCGGGCTCGACGCGAAC
>JBCCFX010000089.1:0-14704 GCA_039029515.1 Planctomycetota bacterium | reverse complement strand
GGATCATTGCCAGCCGAGTATATTCAGCATCAACCGTCAGGCCGTGGTGTTTGCGAGCATTGGCAATCGCTTTGACCGGTCGCGTGGCTTTCAATCGCTCGGGGCGAGCCCAGAGCTGCCGCTCGAGATACACCGCGTCTTCAATCCAGTGTCCCGCGCGAACTTCGGCAAGATCAATCAGGACCACGTCGGCATCATCACGATCATCGCGACACATCGCGTTGGCAAGGTGCAGATCGCCATGAATCCACTGGTCGGGCTCGTGTTCATGCCATGCATCGGCCAGCGTGTGCAGGTGTTTGCGGAAGCGTTTCATCGCTTCTTTCCACAGTGATTTATCCGGGACATCATTCTGTCGGAGGACTTCGCTGCCACGTTTGGCGAGCGTCGACCAGTCCTCGCGCACCGGAACCCGATCAACGGGATAGGCGCTCGTCGCCTTGTGGAATCGTGCTGCGGCATCGGCGACGCGTTCAACGTTTGCATCGTCCCAGTGCATCCCGAGCGGGCCGGCCGGCAGGTGTTCGATGATGAGCCAGGCGAAGTCGTATCCGCCGATCTCAGTCCCTGATGCATAGAGGCGTGGGATGACCGGGGCATCATCAGCCTGGAGCCGCCGTGTCCAGCGGAGTTCCTTTTCGCCAACGGGGTATTTGATGACGACCGGCACATCCGTGTCGTGATCCGTACGGAACGTGCTTTCGCCCGTTGCGGCACCGCCGCGTTGCCAGTCAGTTCGGAACCAGGTGATTTCGCCAAGGCGATCTTCGCACGCCGAACGAACGGCCGGCACGAGGCCTTCGGCCAGTTGGCGAGCGGATGCACTCATGCCATGCTCCGGACCTGGATCATGTCTACAGCCTACGGACTGGAGGTTCTGCCGACAAGCATCGACGGTTTGCCTGCCTGTGCTGGCGCCACTACCGTGACGATGCAATGTCCGCAGATGCCAATGTGCTGGTTCTGGACCTCGACGGCACGCTGCTGAACAGCGATGGCGTCGTATCGGATGCCAACCGTTCGGCCGTGCATCGAGCCCATGATGCAGGCTGGGAGATCATCATTGCGACCGGACGGAGCTGGACCGAGGCTCGCGCGGTGCTCGTGTCGATCGGCCTCGCGCGGTTCATGATCGCTGCCGGTGGCTCGCTGCTCTGTGACCGTGAGAGCGGTTCGACGATCGATCGGCGCAGTGTCTGCCGGACGGTCGTATCCGATGTCGCGGACGTGTTGATTGACGATGGTCATCGCATCCTGATTCTCAAGGATCGCCATGCGACGGGATATGACTATCTGACGATTGGCGATGCGCCGCTGGATCCCGCATCCGCGTGGTGGTTCGAGACCCATCAGGTAGAAGTTCGCCATGTGGATCACCTTGACGATGATGCGCATCCTGAGCACTCGCTTCGCGTCGGCGCGGTGGCAAGCGGCAGCGCATTCGGCTCGATTGCGACCACGCTGCGTGATGTGCTTCGCGACCGCGCTGTGCTCCAGCATTGGGGCGCAGTGACGGAGAGTGAGGCGACCGGTTCACCCACACATCTGCTGGAAGTCTTCGACACGGATGTCAACAAGTGGACGATGGTCGAGCGGTTCTGTGCGCGATTCGGGTACGATCCGGGCCGTGTGGCCGCGGTTGGTGACGGCTTGAATGATCGTGAACTCATTGCGGGTGCCGCGCGGAGTTTCGCCATGGACAACGCAGATCAAGTTGTGCGATCAACGGCGCAGCATGTCGTCGCTCACCACGACTGTGATGGCGTGGCCGAAGCGATCGAGCTGCTGCTGACGACAGCATGACGTGGCCTGACGCATCGCATCTGTTGCAACAGCCGGGCGCCGATGAAGGCGCCGAGTTGTCCTCAGCGGAAGAGTGCTACCTGAAGGGATTGTGCGAGCTCGAGTTGCCCGTCTCGTTGGTCACGGTTCCGCACTCGGTGCTGGGTGACCGCCTGATGCAGGCCGCAGAACGCGCTGTGACCGCTGAGGTGCTTCATGTGCACCAGATGCAGGTGACGCGGACATTTGATGCCGGCCATGCTGTTGCATTGGCGCGTTCGCACGCGGATTCTGGTCGAGGCGCTGCGACACTGCTGCCCAACATCAATCTGGGGGAAACGCTGCCTTCATGGGCAAACACACTGGCGAGCCCACTCCGTGAGCGGGGCGGTTTCCTCGTCGTGACGTTGACGGATCATCCGCAGGATTGCCCTGCAATCGATCCTCGTCAGGCGGTTCTGGCGCTCGGCATTCCGACGCTCGAAGCATCCGGTTTCGAAGACTGGCGGATTCTTCACGCGTCAGCAGCGCGTATCAGTCGGGCCACCTCACGTCCCGTCGCGATCGTGACGCATGAATCAATCTGGCGCAGTGCGGACACCATTGACGTGCAGCCGAATCGGGTTGCCATGCCCGGTCAAGTGGGAGTCCGTCGCCGACAACGGCGGCGCACGAGGCTCGAGACCGACAACGTACTCCGTCTTGTGCGTCGATATGAACTCAATGGATCGCTTGCATTTCCGAATCCCGGCGAGCGCGTTACGACGGGCTTTGTTGTGGTGGGGCCGGCGCGAGCGGCGCTGAGCTATGTCATCCGCGTCCTTGAGCTCACAGGTCGCGTACCGATTCTCCACCTCACCGCGTTGCATCCGATTGATGATGTCCTCGTCGGGCGATTGCTCAGCCGTTGCGATGATGTCATCGTTCTGGAACCAAGGCCAGGAACCGTCGAGACTCTCCTGCATCACGTCGCAACCCGAATGAGGCAGGACGGCGAAGCGCCGGCCAACATCTGGGGCAACGTCGTGACGAGCGCGGAGTCACAGGAGCCGAAATCGGTCGCGCGCGATGAAATGCTGCATCCCTCAGTGCTTGCTCGTCGGATTGCGCATCTCCTTCACGAAATTCGACCCAGCGTGCAAGTGCAGCAGCGATTGCATGTGGATGAACACGAGTTGTCGGTGCCAACGTGGTCGCGCCGGCGACAGGACATGGCATCGCTTCGCGCCCTCATTGATGATGCGGTGCGATGGATCAACGATCCATCGTTGCGCGAGGAACGTGATCTTGATGAAACGAGTATTGCGTTCGATGACCGGGTGATGCCCGACGCAAGCGGTCGCATCGTGCACGTCAGCATCATCGACGATGACGCATTCCTGCGCACCGGCGTTTCGCGCGTTCGATACCTGGCAACACAACGCCAACCTGCGTTGATGCTCGTGCAGGTCCGCGAATCGGAGGAACTTCAGAATATGACGCGCTTCGTGCGCGGTGCAATTCCTGGCGAACACGCGGCGCGAACAACGATCGTGAGCGTCACGCTTGATGATGAACTTGCCGCCGCAGATGCCATTCGACAGGCCATCGCCGGCTCCGGTTTGACGATCTGCATCGTGACCAGGACGGAAGATCTCGAAGACGATGCCCGATCGGCAATGCGCGAGATCGATGCGCTCGGATTTGAGGCCAGACAACGATTGACCGTGCCCGCCGATTTCTCCTGTCACCCCGAGTTGACGCCGATTGCACAGGTCGCGCGCGATCGTCGCGACGGCCCGGACCAGATGACCAGTGGTCTGACGGTTGAAGAACTTGGAGAGCATATTGGCCCGCGCATTCGTGTGCGGATGCGCTCCGTCGCCGAGCTTGTGGATGTCTTTCGCGAACAGCCGCCTGCATCGCTGCTCCAACGTCAATCGGCGCGGCTGCCCGTGCCAACACCTCATCATGGGCATCTTCCCGTTTGGCGTGCGCACTTCGCCGGCGTTCGGGGCGATGGGCTTGGTGTCGCCGCGCACGTGTTGGCGCAGGCGGGTCATGCGATGGGATATGTCGTTCGAGGCTGGCGTGCGCCACAAACCGCGGCTCGCACGGCGGGTGACTGGTCACAGGTCCTGTTTACGCAGCCTCGATCAGAGCGACAGGGCGCATTGCCGTGCATCCCCATTCCATTTGGCGAAGCACAAGTGCTGATTGGTCAGGATCGACATGCAGTCGCGAATGCGATCAGAACCGACGGCACGATCCGCGTCGCTGCCTCAGACACGACATGTGCAATGCTCGATTGGCCAACGCACTCGGCCAACGATGACGATGCCGCAGCCCTGGACGCGCTTCAGGCTCAACTTGAAACAGTCATCGGCGACGATCAGCTCGTACGTACGAATGTCAGAGCCGTATGCCGAACGTGGTTTCATTCCGACCGCATGCTCGATGTTGTACTCCTTGGCGCGGCATACCAGCGCGGCTGGATTCCCGTGACGAATGACGCGATTGAGGTTGCCCTCGTGCGCACGGAGAAGCTCGGATTCGGGCAGATCGCGAGTGCATTTCATCTTGGGCGTCGGCTTATCGCGTTGCCGGATTCGGTGACGCGCACGACCGATGGCCGCAATGAACCCGTCATGCGATTGGTGCGGCGACTGCGCCTCGGTCTCCATATGGAGTCATGGGGCGGTGATCAGTCAGCCGGCGAGTTCGGTCGGTTGGTGGATCGCGGCCTGACGGCGATGCCGGGGTTGGCGGAGACTGACGCAGGCCGAACGGCGCAACGGCAGTTTGTGCTCGCGGTATATGGATGCCTGATGTGGGGCGGATTCCGGTACGCCGAACAGTACGCCGATCGATTGGTCCGGTTGTATCACGCGGACCGAGGCGATCGCGGCCGACAGCTCACACGTGATGCCGTTCGGCCACTGGCCGAAGCGATGCTCATCCCCGATCCTTTGTTCATCATGGCGACGGTGTCCAGCCCGGCGTATCGAGGTCGCTTACGGCGGGAATTGCACGTACGGCGATCTCGTGGCGATCGCCTGGTGCGTTCGATCGTGACGCGACTTGAAGTCATCTTCATCAAGCATCGACTCCGCGCTCATCTGCGTATCGGTGCGGATATCGCGCGTGTGCTGTGTCGGGTGCGCCGTTTCTATCCAGCTCGCTTCCGAGGAACACGGCGCGATCGCGAACAGCGCGAGCTGCTGACGGAGTTCGTTGATCGCGCGGTTGTACTTGCATCGAAGGAGTACGAAACGCTGTGCGCGGTGATGAGCCGCTGCCATGAAGCAGCCCAGGAAGGACGATTCCGCCGGCTGCCCATTGCCGAGCTTCGTCAATCCATGCGCCGATTCGGCCGCGACGATGCGCCAAGCGAGCCGATGGATCAATCTGATGTAGATGTCGAACGTGACGATGATTCTGCACGCCGTTCGTGACGAAGCTGGCCGCACGCTGCAGCAATATCGCGTCCCCGGCTTGCGCGGATGTGCACATTGCGTCGGCGTTCGCGCAGCACGCGCTGGAATGCTCGAACATCATCGTCGGTCGGGCGTTCGTACGGCATCCCGTCAACTTCGTTGTATCGAATCAGGTTGATGTTCGCGCGAAGCCGACGTGCGATTTCAGCGAGTTCAGCCGCATGTTCCGGCCGGTCGTTCACTCGACGAATCAAGAGATATTCAAGGGTGATCTCTCGTCCGGTGCTCATGTAATACGCATCGCAAGCGTCAAAGAGTTCATCGATTGTGGCGTACTCTGCCCACGGAATAAGTGAACGGCGGATCTCGTCGTTTGGTGCGTGGAGGCTCAGCGCCAGTGTGACCGGAATCTCGAAATCGACGAGCTTTCGAATCGCACCGGGAAGGCCAACGGTGGACACCGTGATTTTGCGGGCCGAGATGCCGAAACCCCATGGCGCATTCAGGGTGCGAATTGCGTGTGTGACCGCATTGAAGTTGGACAGCGGTTCACCCATGCCCATGAACACGATATTGGTGATGCGATCAATGTCCGGACATGCCTGAAGGTGGAAGACCTGTTCAACGATCTGGCCGCGGCGCAGATTGCCATCGAGACCGCCAATGCCCGAAGCGCAGAACCGGCACCCAACCGGGCAGCCGACCTGGCTAGAAATGCATGCCGTCTTCCGTTCTGGTGCGGGAATCATGACACATTCGGTTTCGCGGCCGGACCCGGCCTGCAGGACCGGCAACGTCGATGGCGATCCGGGCTCCGGCCAACCGACAAGAAGTTTCTGCGTCCCGTCGCTCGCTATCTGGTGTTTCAGGATCGAGCCGGTCGTCCACGTCATAGCGTCTCTCAGCCAGGCTCGGTTGGCCTTGCTGATATTGGTCATTTCATCGACGTTGATCACGCCCTTCTGGTAGACCCAATCAAGCAACTGCTTCGCAAGAAACTTGGGCCGGTCCGCAGATGTGCACCACGCTTGCAGCGTGTCCGGCGTGTGATCGAAGATGGACATGGTGGCATCAGGTTTCAATCGGTCATTCCGATCGAAAGATCAACGCGTCGGTTGGGGATCTGTTGGTCGTTGAGCCAGGTTGTGATCTCTGCCGCGTCGTTCATGTGAATGCGCCGCGTGCTCGGATCGACGCCCCGATCGCGCATGAACGTCTTCAGCGTGCCGGGCAGGCCGAATTCGACGTCTTCTTCGAAGATATCATGCTGTTCGACTTCGCCGCCATACGTCTGGACCAATTCGAGAATCAAGTCTTTGACGAGATCTTCCGGTGCGCTGGCGCCGGCCGTGATGAGCACTGAATCCACACCTGCAAACCACTGTTCGTTCAGTTCGGAAGCATCATCGATCAGGTGCGCTCGCGTGCCCGTGGCTTCCGCCAGTTCACGCAATCGTTGTGAATTCGAACTGTTGCTGCTGCCGATGACGAGCACAAGATCCGACAGCGGAGCTAATGCGCGCACGGCAGTCTGCCGGTTAGTCGTTGCGTAGCAGATGTCTTCACTCGGGGGCGATTTGATGTCAGGGAACGCCTGTTTCAGCGCATCGATAATGATCGACGCATCGGCCATGCTGAGTGTCGTCTGTGTCAGGTAGACGAGTTTCTTCGTATCGTTGATTGTCAGATTCGCGATGTCTTCCGCGGATTCCACGACCTGGATCGAATCAGGTGCCTCGCCTCGTGTACCGATGACTTCCTGGTGATCCTCATGGCCGACCAGCAGAATCTGATACCCGCGCCGCGAATAGCGAATCGCCTCCATGTGAACCTTGGTTACAAGTGGGCAGGTCGCATCCACAACCGTCAGTTCACGGTGAGCCGCCATGTCGCGCACCGCGGGGCTGACCCCATGGGCGCTGAATACCACGATGGCGTTGTTCGGGACATCGCGGACGTCTTCAACAAACACGACGCCCCGATCTCGAAAACGCTGGACGACATGCTGGTTGTGCACGATTTCGTGATAGACGTAGATCGTCTCGTCGGGGCAGATATCGAGCAGTTGTGAGACAACGTCGATCGCCATGAAGACGCCGGCACAAAAACCACGTGGATTGGCGAGAAGCAGTCGCATGGTCAGGTTCCTGCAGGGGACGAAGCATCATAGCGAGGTCCGACGGCACGGATGGCCAGCGGGCCGACCGAGTATCGCCAGCCGCGTGGCGTCGGTAGAATCCTCGGCTTCATGCCTACTGATACGATCGCCCAACTTGAGCGGTTCGGCCCTGACGGAACCGACACCATGGCCGAAGCCGATGCACGGCGATGGTGTACGGATCTTGCCGTCGGGCATTACGAGAACTTCAGCGTCCTGAGCCGACTTGTCCCCAACGATCGCCGCGATGATTTCGCCGCGGTGTATGCCTTCTGCCGATGGGCAGACGATCTGGGAGATGAGACCGGATCGCCGGAGGATTCCAGCCGCCTGCTCGACTGGTGGCAGCAGGAATTGGATCGGTGTTATGAAGGATCGGCGTCACATCCGGTGTTCGTCGCCCTGTCGCCGACGATCGAGCGCTTCTCGATTCCACGTCAGCCATTCAGTGATCTGATCGCCGCGTTTCAACAGGATCAGACCGTAACGCGATACCAGACGTGGGATGGTGTCCTGGACTATTGCGCACGAAGTGCGGATCCCGTCGGACGTCTTGTGTTGATGATGCTCGACGTTGAATCGAAGGGAGATCTACTGGCGCGCAGCGATGACATTTGTACGGCCTTGCAACTGACGAACCACTGGCAGGACGTACGTCGGGACATCCTCGATCGTGATCGCATCTACTTGCCCACGGAGTTGTTCCCGATCGAAGACTTCGAGCGCCGGCTTCGCGAGAGCGCTCGGGCAGGTCATGCCGTCGACCAGACTTTTCTGGGCGAGTATCGCACTGGCCTCAAGACGTGTGTCGAGCGCACCTGGACATTGTTCCAACGCGGTGAAGCACTGCTGACGCAGCTTGATCCGGAGGTTCGGCCATTGATCTGGCTGTTTGCAGCCGGCGGACGCCACGTCCTGCATCAGGTGGAGATGTGGAATTTCGAAACCTGTCTTCATCGCCCGCGCCTGACGAAGTTCGTCAAAGCTCGGATCCTGCTGTCGGCGCGGTGGAAACGCCGACGTGCTCGACGCGCCGGAGGTCGCTCCACATGACGTTTGAGCGGTCTCCACAAGTCATTGATGCATACCGATGGTGCGAAGACGTGACACGCCGACGCGCGCGCAACTTCTATTACGGCCTCAAACTGTCTCCCGAGCCGCAGCGATCCGCGCTGTATGCCGTGTATGCGTGGATGCGACAGGCGGATGACATCGTTGATGGCGCCACCGATGGTCCTGATGCGGCCAAGGCCGCGTTGACCGCTTTTCGTGAACGTACCGTCGCTACGGTGCAGGCAGGTGTAGAACCTGATGAACCGCTTTGGTGTGCGCTCCAGAATGTCACGCGCACGTTTCGGCTTGATCTGTCACTGCTCCATGACATGCTCGACGGCCAGCTTGCCGATCTCGAATGGGAGCCGTACGAATCGTTCGAGCAATTGCGTCGATATTGCTATCAGGTCGCGGGAACCGTTGCACTCGCGTGCATCGAGATCTGGGGATATGCGGATCCGGCCGCGCGAGAACTGGCGATCAAACGAGGCGTGGCATTTCAACTGACGAATATCCTGCGCGATTATCGCGAGGACTTTGATGGCGACCGTGTATATCTCCCCGCATCAGAATTCCGCGATGCCGGACTCACACCGCAAGCATTGCGTGACTGGGCCGATCCGGAACGTTGCCGGACGTTTGTCGCCCAACAGGTGGAACGAGCGGAATCGCTCTATGCGGAATCAATGCCGCTTGATGACCTGATTACGCCAACCTGTCGGCCAACGCTCTGGGCGATGACGCGAATCTACCGCAACATCCTGCACAAAGTCGGGCAGCGACCCGAGCAGATCGTGGCGGCGCGTCGCTTGAAACTCAATGGCCTGCATAAGGGCATGATCGCGATCCGCGCTCGACTGCAACAGCGACAGCAGACGCGCGAGGCGGTGTCATGACGAAACGCGCCGTGGTGGTCGGCGGGGGACTTGCAGGTCTTGCGGCGGCGATTCGATTGGCCGAACAGGGCTGGACACCAATCGTGCTCGAAACGCGCAAGCGACTTGGCGGACGTGCAACCAGCTTTGTGGACCCGAAGAGCGGCGCGACACTCGACAACTGTCAGCATGTGTTACTGGGCTGCTGTACGAACCTCATTGACTTCTACCGGCGCATTGAGGTCGAATCGCTGATCGAGTGGCACGAAACGCTGTATTGGACGCGCGGTGGCGGCACGATCGATCTGCTGCGCGCGAATTGGATGCCAGCGCCGCTTCATCTGTCCAGTGCATTCAATCGCCTCTCGCTGTTTGATCGGCGCCAACGGCGCGAGATTGCGCGCGGCATGTGGGCCATGATTCGTCTTGGCACCGCGACGCACGAGGCATCCTCGACGACGTTCGCCGACCTTCTGCGTGAGTGGGGGCAATCTGATGCGGTGATCCGTGACTTCTGGAACACGGTCATCGTCAGCGCGTGCAATCTTGACGTCTGGCAAGTCAGCGCGCGATATGCCTTGCAGGTGTTCCAGGAAGGGTTTCTCGCAAACCGCGATGCCTACGTGATGGGACTGTCAACCGTACCACTCGAACGTCTGTACGACCCTGCCGCTCGCAGTATTGAGCAAGCCGGCGGTGAGATCAGAACCGGCGTGTCAGTCAGCGGGCTTGTGTTCGATGGCAGTACGATGACCGGCGTGGAAACGCGCGAAGGCGTCGTTGATGCAGACGCGGTCGTTGTCGCCGTTCCGCCTGATCGTTTGCACACGCTCACGACCGATGACATGCGCCGTGCGGATGCTCGACTCGACGGCATCGAGAAGGTGACATGCAGTCCGATCCTTGGTGTTCATGTTCAGTATGAACAGGCCGTGATGCCGGAACCGCATCTTGTGCTCGTGGATATGGGGACGCACTGGTTATTCAATCGTGGCGTGGCTGCGGATGGCAGTCAGTGGATTCATGCTGTCATCAGCGCCGCCGATGCATGGATGGAACTGGACGAAGCGACGATCATTGATCGTGTCGCGGACGACATCAGGAACGCCTATCCCGCGATCGGTGATGCGCGTCCGACGGCCGGTCGGGCGATCAAGGAAAAACGAGCGACGTTCGCGCCTGTGCCCGGCGTGGATGCATTTCGTCCGGATGTCGCCCCGATGTCTGGCGCGGGCATCAGCAATCTGTATATCGCAGGCGATTGGACCAACACCGGTTGGCCGGCCACGATGGAGGGCGCCGTTCGCAGTGGGTACGCGGCAGCGGCAGCGTGTTCCGCGCACGGGGGTATCGTCGATGATATTCCGAGCGCATGGCTCGCGCGACGACTGGGCTTGAAGCCCGCGCGGGTGTGATGGCATTCACGCCGCGCGCGACACCGGCACTTCGATCTGTCGAAGGAAATCATGTGCGGCGGTTTTGAACAGCGCGGTCAACGACGGGTAGTTGAAGCAGGCATCAACGAAGTACTCGACGCCAACCTGCGCGGAGATCGCCAGCTGAGCGACGTGGACGAGTTCCGTCGCTTGCTCACCGACAACGGTGGCGCCGACGATTCGTCGCGAGTCTCGTTCGAAGATGCACTTGAGCATGCCCTGGCTGTCACCAAGCATTCGGCCGCGCGAGTTGCTGCTGTAGCTTGCGGACGCAGCGACGACATCCATGCCCTTCTTGATGGCATCCGCTTCTGACAGGCCGACGCAGGAAATGGCAGGCACGGTATAGATGCCGACCGGCATGGTCTCCGCAAGCGTCTTCAGATACGGGGCGCCAAACATCGCCGATGCGGCAATTCGGCCTTGCTCGAGTGAAGTCGCCGCGAGGGCGGGAAATCCGATGATGTCGCCGGCCGCATAGATTGTCGGCTCGCTGGTCTGAAACGACTCGTCCACGACGATGTGGCCTCGCTCGGTCGTTTCGACGTTGACGTTGTCGAGACCGATCGTATCCGTGTTCGGCGCGCGTCCTGCGGCCCAGAGCATGACATCGGTTTCGATCGACTCGCCGGATTCGAGAACCACTCGCAACGGGCCGTTCGGGTCACGATCAACCGATTCGACTGACGCGTTGTAACGGAAGTTGACGCCAGCATGGCGCATCGTGTCTTCGAGCACGCCGCGACAATCCGGGTCGAGCCACGGTAGGACGGCGTCTCGCGGATGCACGAGATCGACCTTCACGTTGATCTCCGCGAAAATCGATGCGTATTCACAGCCGATCACGCCGCCACCTACGATCACCATACGTTCAGGCATCGCATTGAGCGTCAGGACGCTGTCCGCGTCGACGATGCGCACATCATCAAACGGGATGAATTCCGGCCGGACCGGGCGCGAACCCGTGCAGATCAGAATGCGCTCAGCGCGGACGTGAATCGGATCGGAAAACTCCGGCGCGTACGCGACCGTATTGGCATCGATAATCTGACCGTGCCCGCGCAACACCGTGATGTTGTGCCGGTCGATCATCGATTCGATGCGGTCGTGCTCTTCCATTTCGAGACGATGGCGTTGTGCCATGAATCGAGGCACCGACATCGTCCGATCGAAGTTGAGTTCCATGCCCGGGAGTGGGCGTCTATGGAACATCGAGCAGAGCAGGGCCGTCTCGCGCAGTGCCTTGGACGGCAGCGTGCCCGTGTTGACCATCGCGCCACCGGGGCGCACTTCGCGCTCGATGACTGCGACACGTTTTCCGAGTTTACTCGCCTGGGCGGCCGCTCGCTCTCCAGCGGGTCCGCAGCCCAGACAGACGAGGTCGTAGGCTTCCATGCACAGTGGATCGGACCGGTTCGTCCGGCAATTCACTGCGGTCACATGGGTGGCGCGAAAAGACGCCCCGGCCTGCATCGACCGGGGCGTCCTGATGACCGATAAATCGCGTATCGCGTCAGTTGAGGTTCATGCCGAGGTTATCAGCAAGGAATGCCCACTGGTCTGCGACTTCCTCAATGATCTTGCTTGTCGGCTTGCCCGCACCGTGTCCCGCGCGCGTTTCGATGCGGATCAGCACCGGATTGTCGCCTCGATGGGCGTACTGAAGGGCGGCGGCAAACTTGAAGCTGTGACCGGGCACGACGCGATCGTCCGTGTCCGCGGTCGTGATCATCGTTGGCGGGTATTCAGTGCCCGGCTGCATGTTGTGGTACGGCGAGTACGCCAGCAGCGCTTCAAATTCGTCCGGGTCATCTGAACTGCCGTAGTCATCAACCCACGCCCAACCAATCGTGAACTTGTGGAAGCGAAGCATGTCCATCACGCCGACTGCGGGCAGACACGCACCGAAGAGTTCAGGACGTTGCGCCATGCACGCACCGACGAGCAAGCCGCCATTGCTGCCGCCTTGAATCGCAAGCTTGTCCGACTTCGTGTACTTGGTCGCAATCAGATATTCCGCGGCCGCGATGAAATCGTCGAACACGTTCTGCTTCTGCAGTTTGGTGCCGGCGGCATGCCATGCTTCGCCGTACTCGCCGCCACCGCGCAGGTTCGCCATCGCGAAGACGCCGCCCATCTCCATCCAAGCGAGGCGCGTCACCGAGAAGCTCGGCGTCAGCGAGACGTTGAAGCCGCCATAGCCGTAGAGCAGCGTCGGGTTGTTGCCATCGAGCTTCAACCCCTTCTTATGGGCGATGAACATCGGCACCTTCGTGCCGTCCTTGCTCGGGTAGAAGACCTGCTTGACGACGTAGTCGTCGGGATCGAAGTCGACGGCAGCGCGCTTCCAGAGCTCGCTCTTGCCGGTGATCATGTCGTATCGGTAGATGCTCGGCGGCGTGTTGAAGCTGCTGTAGGTGTAGAAGGTCTCGGTATCCGAAGAGCGCCCTCCGAAGCCACCTGCCGAGCCGTAGCCGGGGAACTCCACGTTGCGCACGAGCGAGCCGTCTTTCTTGTGGAGGCGCACCTGCGTGACGGCGTCCTTCATGTAGCGCGCGACGATCATGTTGGAGACGATGTTCGCGCTGGTCAGCACGTTCTCGTCCTGCGGGAGGATCTCGTTCCAGTGTTCACGCTGCGGGCGGCGTAGGTCGATCGCGATCACGCGCTTGCGCGGCGCTTCGAGATCGGTGCGGAAGTAGAAGGTCGTGCCGTCGTTCCCGATGAAGCTGTAGTCGTTCTCGAAGGTCCCGATCAGCTCGATCGGCATGCCGTACGGCTCGGTCAGATCCTTGTAGAGAACCATGTTGCGCGCGTCGGTTCCCTTCCAAATGCTGATCACCAGGTAGCGACCATCTTCGCTGACCGAGGGCGCGAAGCCCCACGACGGCTCGTCGGGCCGTTGGTAGACCAGCACGTCCTCATCTTGCGAGGTGCCGACGCGGTGGTAGTAGAGCTTCTGGCCGGTGTTGAGCGCCTGGAACTCCTCGCCTTCGGTCGGGGCATCGAAGCGGCCGTAGAAGAAGCCCTTGTCGTCTTTCGTCCAGGTCGCACCGGTGAACTTGGTCCACTGCAGATGGTCGTCGAGCTGCTCGCCGCTCTCCATGTCCATCACGAACCACTCTTGCCAATCGGAACCGGCGACCGACTTGGCGAAGGCCATGTAGCGACCGGAGTCGCTGAAGGCCATCCCGGAGAGCGCGTGCGTACCCTCCGCGCTCCACTGGTTCGGATCGAGCACGACGTCGCCGCGATCGTCGAGCGACTTGCTGCGGTAGATCACCGATTGGTTCTGCAGACCGTCGTTGTGGAAGACGTAGTAGTAGTCGCCCGCCTTGAAGGGTGAGGTGTAGCGCTCGTAGTTCCACAGCTTCTCGAGGCGCTCACGAATCGCGCCGCGCTGCGGGATCGACTTGAGGTAGCCGAAGGTCAGCTCGTTTTGGCGCCGCACCCAGTCGGCGACCTCGTCGGAGGTTCGCGCGTCGTCTTCGAGCCAGCGGTACGGGTCGGAGACACGCGTGCCGTGATAGTCCTCGACGACATCGACTTTGGCGGTCGAGGGGTATTCGATGTTGCCCTCACGGAAGTCGGCCGCGAAGAGCGGCGAGGCAGCGAGCAGGGCGGCAGAGAGAAGCAAGCGGGACGGTTTCATCAGGAGCCTCCTCGGATGCTCCTGGTTATACCTCGCGCGCGGGCGCCTTCGCCCTTTACAGCCCTTTACAAATGATCAGCCCTGGGCGGGCTGAGCCAAGAGCACGATCCGCTCGCGCGCCGAGACGACGACGCCGCCCGGCTGTTCGACCGTGATCGCGAAGAGCGTCGCGTCGGAGACCGCGAGCTTCGGGTCGATCGGCACGATCACCTCTCCGCCACCGGCGGGGATGTCGAAAACGCCGCCGTCGACCGGATGATCGGCGCTGCGCTCGGCGTCGAAGATCCACAGTTGGTACTGCATGACCGAGGGATCGTTCGCTTCGAGACCCT
>JBCCFX010000088.1:0-14704 GCA_039029515.1 Planctomycetota bacterium | reverse complement strand
GAGGCCGCCTTCCTCGTCCTACTCAATGAGACCGCTACACATTGCCAGCACTACAGGACCTTCACCTTCTTTGGTTGTCCTTTCCAGAACATTCATGCCAACTTCGCTTTACGGCTACCTCGGGCTGTTCCGCTTTCGCTCGCCGCTACTTACGGAATCGCTTTTGCTTTCTGTTCCTCCGGGTACTGAGATGTTTCAGTTCTCCGGGTTCGCTCTGCCACCCTATGCATTCAGGTGACAGTGACCTTTCGGCCGGGTTTCCCCATTCGGAAATCCTAGGATCACAGCTCGGTTACCAGCTTCCCTAGGCTTATCGCAGGTTCCAACGTCCTTCATCGCCTCTCAACGCCAAGACATCCACCGTCTGCCCTTGCCTCGTCGTGCCGACCCGATCCCGACCGACCCGATTCACATCCACACTCCGGCTTGCCGAACTGCTTCCGTCAATCACGCCGACGACACCTGATCGCCACGCTTTGTGCTGACGACATCCCCCTGTGGGCATGCCGTCGGGCACGACACTCGATTCTCTTTGACTCGATGAGACACTTACATTGTCCACTTCACGGGCATTTGGTCAGCGGGGTGCCGACCGCCTGCCGAAGCGGACGTATTGTCGTCATCATTGCCAATACATGACTTGTCAATGAACTGCGCCCGATCCGTGCCGGACGCCCCGAAATCTGTGATTCCGAAGCGCCAAGTCGGTTTTCGAGCAACGCGAGTGGTGAGTTCCATTCGCGCCGTCGAGTCGCGTATCCTACGGATCCCGTCGAAGCTGTCAACGCGTCCGGAGGAGGTTTCTCCAAATTTCCTCGGCGAATCTCTGACGCATCCTTAACGGACGCCGGATCCCCCCATCGCCACCTGGCCGGAGCCGCTGTTCGCGAGCTCCACTTCGTCCCGAAGATCACGACGACGGGGATCCACAACCTCTCGGCGCGGGGTTCGTACGTCACTGATCTCGCCGGTCACCATGTTCTGGAACTGCACCACCGCCGCGATGCCACGGCTCCGGTCGTTCTCGCTCGCGAGGAAGTCCGAGACGATGTCCAGGACGAACCAGTCCGTGCCGAAGTCCACTTCCACTTCGTCACCCGCGGCGCCCATCATGCGGGCTTCACCGATCCGGTCACCAGGCTCGACCGCAAAAGTCTCTGCCCACCAGCGACCATGCTGGAAGCGGTAGACCTCCACGGTGGCGGAGCCGAGATCCTCGGAGGCCAGACGGCCGCGTGAGCCGCCGACTCGTGCCTTGACGATGAAGTCCTCGAACGCGGGGCGGATCAGCATCGGCCGGCTCCAGTCGCTGGCCGCCGAGGTAATCGTGATGTCCTCAGCGAGGCTCTGCTGCTCCTCAGCCAGGAACGGGCCACGCGCGAAGAACGGGTTGTAGATCTTCACGGAAAAGCGATAGCGATACTCGGCGTACGGTTCGACATCGATGTCGTGCGCCCAGATCTGCAGCACATCCTGCGTCAGCGGGTCGACTTCCTCGACCTCTTCGACGACGACCACTTCCTCGTTGTACTTCTCGAGTTCCTTCGCGACATTCTCGAGCTGGCGACGAAGGTTCTTCTCAGCGCGATCGAGCTGACGACACTTGCGAATGTCACGCTGCTGCTGCGCGTTGTTCTGCCCAGA
Source organism: Planctomycetota bacterium (assembly GCA_039029515.1). Lineage (GTDB taxonomy): Bacteria > Planctomycetota > Phycisphaerae > Phycisphaerales > SM1A02 > JBCCFX01. The sequence goes on along the minus strand of JBCCFX010000088.1, from coordinate 13,060 downwards.
CGGGTCGGCACGACCAGCACCGCCGCCGCTCGAGCCGCCGGCAAAGCTACCGCCGCCCCCACGACCACCACCGCCATCGCCACCACTCGGGCGCGAACCACCACCGCCACGGCTGTCTTCTTCGTCTTCCGTGACGATGTCATCGCAGTCGAGATCTTCCTGCTGCTGCAGATTGCTGTTGAGCTTCGCGTTCAATTCCTCGAAGTTTCGACGAAGCCGTTCGATCTTGCGACGCTCTTCGGCTTCAGGCGAGTCCTGATCATCTTCGACGTCCATCTCGACGTCGTCATCAGCACCAGGAACCGGCGGGAGCCAGCTGTTGTTCTGGGTTTCATAGAACGGCGGCTGCACGATTTCGAGCTGCGCGCCGGTATCTCGAAGCAGGCCAAGCATGCGATCGCGGTCGGCCACATCGACATCGCCTTCGAGTTGCTCTCGAAGTGAGTTGTAGCCGGGGAGGATCGCGATGACTTCGGGATCGGACCAGCCGTCATCGGTGCGCTGCTGCCGTTCGAGCATGACATCAAGGATGAACACGCGATCGTTGTGCCACGACGAGGGAATGCGCCCGAACTCATCGGACTCCGCGTCATACGCGGCAAGGATCGCATCGAGATCGAAGTTCGCACTGACGGTCGTCCAGGTCACGTCATAGGGACCGTCGTCATACTTTGCGAGGAGTGCATCGTTGTTCTGCACCTGCTCTTCGACGAGGGCGTCAAAGTACTGGCCGACCGCGATGTCATATGGCGCCGTGACATCGGGCATGCGGAACGGTCTGGCGTCCTGCCCGATATTCACGCTCTCGCCATCAATAATCGGCGGGCGACCAAGACCGGCGAGCATCTCCGTCGGCGCCACGCCGTCGGATTGGGCGGCGAGGTAGCGATCGAGCAGCGACACGGGATCGGGAATATCGATCGGCGATCGTGCACTCGGTTCCAGCTTCGGCGCGACCCTGGCCGCGGCGTCAGCCACGGCCTGATCAACGTCGCCCGGTCCGTACGTATCGCCACCCACGGTGGCGGCGTTGGGATTGCCGATGAACTGCAGCACGACGAGCGCGACACAGACCACAACGGCGATCAGGAGCACGATGTACTCGAGATACTGTTCCCAGATGGAGATGCCTTTGATCTTCATGATTCAAGCCTCATTCGGTCCGGGCGTTCAGAAGTCTTCTTCGTCAGACGAGCCAGCGGCGTAGTTGTTCCGAGCGGGGATGCCAAGCGCGGTGCGCGTTTCCTCGGGCATGAACTCCATGGCCCATTCCCGCATCCAGACGGTCTCGATCGTCAACTCTAGTTCCGTGACCGCTTCACCGCCGTAGCGATAGCCGCGCTGGAGATCACCGTACACATCGGCCGGACGCATGCGCACGTCGATGACGGTCATGAAGTTGTAGCGAGCGATCGCATCGAGCACCGCAGGGAGGTTCTGTGTGCTCACCACGAGGCTCACGTCAACCATGACCACGTCGTACAGCGGATTGGTGACACGGCCTGTAAACGATGCATTGAAATCAGTGGGCGTTGCCGCTTGCGGGTTCGGTGCCTGAGCCGGCGGCGCACCGCCGTCGTTGCCGCGTCCACCACCGGAGTTGCTATTCCCGAACCCACCACCGTTCCCGGCGCTGAACGAACCGGGGTTGCCGCCACCGCCACGAGCAGACCCGGAGGTCGTGACGGGGAGATACGGATCGATCATGGTGATGCGCTTCACCGGGGCGGTCAGCACATTGGTCGACCCATCGTTCGCGGACGAGAACGCGCGGAGCAGGTCATCGACGATCCAGAACTTCCACTGCCACGCATACAACTCACCGAGCGGATACGCGCTCGCCTGATTGAATTCCGGCACATTCAGCGTACGTCGATTGAGATACATGCTGACTTCGCCAGCACCGTCGAAGTACGCGCTGAGTCGTTTAGACGCGAGGCGCTTTTCGAGTTCCTGCTGCTCTTCGTCTGTCAGTTCATCGCCGACATCACGACCGATCGACACGTAGAATCGACGACGAACCTGAAGCAACGCTTCGGCGACATCGGCTTCGGCCGGCGGCGAACCAGCTCGAACATCCTCGAGCAGCGCTTCGTAGCCTTCCACCATGTCGGTATGGAATTCCCGAGGAACCTTGAATTCCTGGTTCTGCTGCGGAATCGGGAAGTTTGATCGGGCAAATACACCGCGCGACTTCTGGTTATGGCGAAGCGCTTCGGCGTGCACCTTCTCGGCGTCCTCGCGAAGGATCTCCGTCACTTCCTTGTAGCGCTTGTTGAAGCGATCGTTGACGAGCACCGAACCGGCATCGGGAACACCCGGCACGTCGACGGATGTCGTCAGGCGTTTGATCTCTTCGATCTTCTGCGCCCGCTTCTTGGTGTCGTCCTTGATCGAGGCATTCATCTTGCCGGTCACCAGCGGCATGGCCACCAATGCGGCAACCATCGCCACGATGAACACAACGATCAGCACATTGGCTTTGACACATTCGAGAATGGTGTGAACGTTCATGAGGTCTGATTCTCCGTCGGCATCACGAACGCAAGGTCATCGTCGGACGACGTGGCCGGCGCTTGCGGCGGAATGATCTCGATCTGGAATGACACCGGGATGCGATAGAACGTGGAACCCGCGGGCAGGTAGCCGGGTTCACCGGGCACCGGGGCGACCGTGTTCATGTCACCCAGGCGTTCGATGGCTTCACCCTGTTCAGCCGTCTGGTTCGTGCCACTGTCATCTGTCGTTGAAGTCCAGGCACCGCCGTCACTACTCCGATTGGTATTCCCGGAACCTGACCGTGTCGGTCCTGAAGTTCCATCGGTGCTGGACGCGAAGTTACTGCCGCCCGGCGCGGAACGACCGGAACCCTCAAGGCTTCGGCCACGACCACTGCCGCCACCGGAATCGCCACTGGCTGAGCCGGCGAAGCTGCCACCACCACCGCGATTGTTGTTGTCGCGCAACGTTGTGCCGCCGGAACCGGATCGTGACGAACCGGATCGACTGCTTCCAGCGCTGGCAAGCGTGCCATCTTCACTCACGGTCAGCTGTGCGAGATCGCTCGGTCGAATGCTCCATGACCGGTCGACAATCTTGTACGGCGCACCGGCAGCGACTTCTGCACCGGCTCGTTCAATCAACCATTGAATCAGTGTTTCGTTGAGGAACTCAAACGGCTTGTCATGTGAAAGCCGCAGATCCATCGTCACCTCAAGGACGCGCGGCCCGTTGGCGTTCGGCGGCGCGACATACTGCGCACCGAGCTGTTCGAGTTCGACCAGCCGACGATCTTCAGGATCGATCAACTGAATCGCATTCAGATCTGCACCCAGCAATTCCGGCTGCGGTTCGGACGACGCGATGCAGGCACTGACATCTTCGAGCAGGTACGGCCATACCCGACGGTAGTCGAGCAGGTTCACCATATTCGTTGCCACGGCGCCCGGGTTGGAATTGGCACGAAGGTTCTCGTACTCGCTCTTCAGGCGACTGCCATTCGTAAGCACGTTTGATGCTTCGCGCGGCAGTTCCGAGCCGAGGCCGGCACGTTCACGCATCGGACGAAGCAGCATGGACGATGCACCGATGATCATGATCGCCGCCGCAGCGCCGAACCACTTGGTCTTCGAGTGCCACATCTGCTCACGCAATGCGGTCACGGGGACGAGGTTGGCATCGATGCGTGCGAGACCAACGCCTTGCAGCGCCAAGCCGTACGCCGTGGCCATGTTGACGGTGGATTCCGCGAACGTCGCAGCTTCGCGGCCAGTGACGGTAATGCGCTTGAATTCGTCGAGTCGCGCTACGTCCATCTGCAATTGCTGGCCGAGGAATTTACGCAGGCCGGGAATCTTGAACGTCGAGCCGAGACCGATCATCGTGCTCAGCTCGTTGTCACGATGCAGCGATGAGTAGTACCCGATGGAGCGCTGAAGATCCTGAAGCAGATCACTGAAGACCGGACGCATCGCAGACATGATCTGCTTGGCGTACTTGCTTGTTGCGGCTTCGAGCTTGAGCTTCTCAGCCTTCGAGTAGCTCAGCTTGAATGCGCTGGCAATGGCTTCGGTGAAGTGCGTGCCACCAAGCGGGAACGTGCGGATCCACACGCGACCTTCTTCGGCGACAACGACGTCTGTCGCGGACGTACCAATGTCGACATACAGGACCGGGCCCTTCTGCGCGCCGAGTCCGTGGTCAAACGATACGGCGTTGTAGACCGACACCGGACTGAGGTTCAGGCTTTCCGGCGTGACGCCGAGTTCGCCGTACACACTCAGCATGTGCTGCACACGTTCGCGCGTAATCGCGAAGATGCCGACTTCGACTTCCGGTGAGTCTTCATCGTGGAATGTCTGGTAGTCCCATTCCACTTCCTCAATCGGGAAGGGAATCTGCTGGACCGCTTCGAACTTGACGATGTCCGGGACCTTCTTGGGTTCGACCGGCGGCAGCTTCGCGAATCGCGCGAACGCCGAATGGCCGGGCACGGAGACGACCATGTGCTCGCCTTCGAGCGCATGTCGGCTGATGAACTGACCGAGCGTGAGGCGTGTCATTTCGTCCTGATCGAGATCAGGCGTGGTCAGCACAAGCTTGTGCGGAATGACCGCGAAGTCCGACACGCGGACGTCATCACCTTCCCGTTCGAGACGAATCGCCTTGATCGCGTAGGAACCGACTTCGATTCCCCACGCCGCCTTGGGGTTTGCCATGGTTGCTTCCTCAGGCCGCGGTGGCCGTTGCACGTCTCCAGTCTCGGCGATGCGGCGCACCGCCATTCGTGCGACCGCGAGCGCGGATCATCGCGCTCACGTCACGAAAAGACTTACGATGATAATGGCTCAGTCTTAGATGCTGGCCGGCGCCAGCGATCGAAATTCTGTCATTTTGCCCCACAGGGTCTGCTCCGTGCCATCGACGCCTCGACGATTCCGAATCACCACGCTCGGCTGTCGCGTGAATCACGCGGAGACGCGCGAACTGGCCTCGATCCTCCAGGATCGCGGACTGATTCCTGCGGACGCCGGCGAAAATGCAGATCTCGAGGTCGTCCACACCTGTTCTGTCACCCGAACCGCCGCCGCCAAGAGCCGACAGGCAATCCGGCGAGCGGCCCGCAAGCATGGCGGAGAACCGGAAGTCTTTGTCACCGGGTGCTTTGTGGGCACCGATCCCACCGTGGCGGCGAATCTGGCCACCGACGCGAAGAATGCGATCCCCCACGCCACCGGTGATGATTCCACCCTCGCCGAGCGCTTTGCCCGACGTGTCGATGCCTGGCTGTCGAACCGAACGAAAAGCGATCACATCTCTCCGATACGGCTGACTTCGTCGTCCTGTTCCGAATCCACCGCAGCTGCCGAACCAGTGATTCGCCCCCTACCGGTGATTGAACTCGCTGATCGCGCGAGCCGGCATATCCGCGCGGAGTTGAGGCTTCAGGATGGCTGTGATGCGCACTGCACCTTCTGCATCATCCCGAAGATCCGCCGAACGCTTCGAAGCAAATCGATCGATGATGCGGTACGCGAAGCGCAAATGCTGGTGGATCAGGGGCATCAGGAGATCGTCCTGACGGGCATCTTCATCGGCGCGTATGGCCATGAAACAGCGTTGCGTCGCAAACAGCGTTCTCCCGGCGCGAAACCACTCGCGGATGTGCTCGACGCCGTGGCCCAGGTGCAGGGCGTGGAACGACTTCGGATCAGTTCCATGGAGCCCGGCGACGTATCCTCCGCGCTGCTCGATGCCATGGTTGCGAACGCACCGATTGTGGTGCCCCACCTGCATCTGCCACTGCAGTCCGGCTCAGATGCCATCCTCCGTCGGATGAATCGCCAGTATCGCGTCGGTGACTATCTGGAGATGGTGGACGCGATGAATTCGGCCCTGACGACCGATGATGGCCTGCCGCCGGCAATCACCACGGACATCATCTGCGGCTTTCCCGGCGAGACCGATGCAGACTTCGACGAGACGGTGCAGGTGGCGAAGCGCGTGGGATACCTCCATATGCATGTCTTTCCATACAGTCCGCGTGACGGGACCGCCGCAGCTCGCTGGACGGATGTTGCGGTGCCTGACCACATCGCCCGAGCGCGTGTACGTCAGCTGATCGATCTCGAGCACGACGCGTCCGTCGGGTTGTCGCGCCGGTATCGCGATCGCCTGCACGGTCGCACCGTTCGGGTGATTCTCGAACAGCCGTCACGAGCGCACACCGGCTGGATGACCGGCCGTTGTGATCACTATGCACAAGTTCGCGTGCTCACGGATCGTCCGCGTGGTACGCTGATTGAACTGAGGATTCAGGAAGTCGAACACGACTGCCTTGTGGGTGAGTTGATGCCGGAGCGCATCACGCTGCCCGTCGTATCGACCTGATCTGGATCAATCGCGCCACGGACGTCGGCGCCTGCACTTCCCCTGCCCGGTTCCTTTGCCTGAGAACATACGAATGTCTGATTCGGATACGTCGCGTCCTCGAGTGGATCTTGATGACAAGCTGAGCGCTGAAATCGAAGCCGCTCTCGGTGACATGAGCATCGAAGACATGGTGGATACGCCGAGTCGGCCGCAGATGGGTCGCGGCGGTGGTTCATCGCGCGGCAAGTCTGAACGTCAGGTTCGTCAAGGCATCGTGGCCAACGTGCGCGGCGACGATGTCTACGTCGAGTTCGGACCGAAGACGCAGGGCATCTGCAACATCCAGCACTTCGATGAACCGCCGAAGACCGGCGACCAGATGGAGTTCTTTCTCGATCGCTACGACGACAGTGACGGCATGTGGGTGTTGTCGCGTCGCGGCAAGGTCCAGAAGGCGGAATGGGAATCACTCGAAGTCGGCCAGGTCGTGGAAGCGCGCTGCACCGGAACAAACAAAGGTGGTCTCGAAATGGAGATCGCCAACCACCGCGCCTTCATGCCCGCAGGTCAGGTTGACCTTCGCCATGTCGCGGATCTCGCCGTGTTCGTCGGCGAGAAGATGCCGTGCGAAGTAATGGAGATTGACCGCAATCGGGCCCGCATCATTCTCAGCCGCAAGACGGTGCTCAACAGCGAGCGCGAAGAGATGCGCGGCAAGCTGATGGCGGATCTGCAGGTCGGCAAGACGATGCCTGCGGTGATCACATCGGTGCAGGAATACGGTGCGTTCGCAGACCTTGGTGGCATTGACGGCCTGATTCACATCTCTGACATGAGCCACTCGCGCCTCAAGCATCCGAAGGAAGCGGTCAAGGAAGGCGATCAGGTTCAGGTGCAGGTCCTCAAGATCGACACGAAAGGCGATCAGACGCGCATCGGTCTCGGGATGAAGCAACTCGAAGCTGATCCGTATGAAGCCACGACGAAGGACATCGCGGAAGGCGCAACGGTCTCTGGTCGCGTGACGAAGATCATGGACTTCGGTGCATTCGTTGAACTTGCCCCGGGCGTCGAAGGCCTGATTCACATCTCTGAACTGAGCCACGAACGCGTGCACAAGGTACAGAAGGTCGTGCAGGTCGATCAGGTGGTGACGGTCAAGGTCTTGAGTATCGACGCCGCCGCACGACGGATCAGCCTGTCGCTCAAGGCGCTGAGCGAGAAAGCGGAAGCGGAGACATCGCGCAACGAGGATCCGGAACTGCGGAAGTTGAAGGCGATGCTCGGCAAGAAGTTCGGCGACAACCTCAAGGGCGGGCTTGGTTGATCCGAGCCTGACTGATCATGGCGCGAACAGCGTCAAGATCTGCGGTGTCGATCGGTGAGCCGTCAACCAACTGCCGATCGGCATCAGCGCGCCACCGTCGCGGACACCGCGTCAGCACGAACGACAGATCGTCATCATCGAACACCAATCGATTCGCGCGGCCATGCTGCGTGTCAACGGTCTCAACGCGCGCTTCCGGGTAGTCATACAGTGCAAGCACATCAAGCAGTTCAGTGTCAGACCGATCGGTGTACAACCGAATGTAGATCGCACTCGGTCCATCAAACAAACCACGCGCAGCACGGCCAGCAAGGATCGGCTCAACGTCATCGGTCAATTCGCCGAACGTGGTCATGAGCTGTTCAATGGACTCCAATCTCCTGACGAGTGCATCCTGATAGCCGGCTTCGCCGAGCGCCTGCATCGTCATCGCCTGCAGATGCTGTCGTACACGTCCCTCGCCGGGTCGATGGACATCATCGTGCGGCGTGTACTCCATCGCGCGCGAAATCGCAGCGTCAATGGACTCCACCTGTTTCAGGGCCAGCAACCGGGCCGCTTCTCGCGCTATTCGATCTGTCTGAGCGTCCATTGGGAATGTTGATGCACAATTTCGTGCGGTTTGCAATACGATTGATTTGAACCGGGTTCTATCGATGCGACGCGAGCAGATCGTCGCGTCGCTTCATTGGAGGATCATACGACGATGACATGCTCAATGCTGCTTTCCGCGATGCTGACGATGACCGTTCCCGCTGACCAACCCGTGGAACTCGGGCAGGTGAACTGGGGTCGCAATCTGGACTCGGCGCTGCAAACGTCAAAGTCGACGGGCAAGCCGGTGCTGCTGCTCTTCCAGGAAATCCCCGGTTGTCACGGCTGTCAGGTCTTCGGGCAGGAACCGCTGTCGCATCCGTTGATCGTCGAAGCCCTCGAAACATCGTTTGTTCCCGTCGCGATCCATAACAACAAACCGGGGTATGACGAGAAGATCCTCAAACAGTTCAACGAACCATCGTGGAATTACCCGGTCATGCGCGTCATCGATGCGAATGGCAAGGATCTCATTCCACGGCGCGACAAGCAGTATTCGGTGCACGAAGTCTCGACTCGACTCATCGATGGTTTGCAGGCCGCGAAGCACGATGTTCCCGGCTATCTCAACGTCCTCGCCGCAGAGACCGCACCCAAGCTCGAGACCGCGACCTTCGCGATGTACTGTTACTGGGAAGGCGAAGGTCGCATCGGCGCGCTTGATGGCGTCGTGACGACGGAGTCCGGTTGGCAGGACGGGCTCGAAGTCGTCGAAGTGACGTTTGATCCCACAAGGATCTCCTACGACACATTGCTCCGCGAAGCGCAATCGTTCAAGTGTGCAACGAAAGTGTTTGCACACAATGACACGCAGTTCGGCATCGCTTCGAAGCTCGGTGCACCAACCCAACGCATCACCAAGGACAATCGCCGAGCGAAGGATTCCGATCAGAAGCACACGCTTCGCGCGACCGCGCTGAAGTACATGCCGTTGACGCCGGGCCAGCAAACGAAGATCAATGCGGCGATCCACACGCAAACCTCGTGGAAGGCATATCTGAGCCCGCGGCAGTATGAACTCGCCAAAGCCGTTGATACCGCTCATCGTCATCACCCGGAACTCTTCAACGATGTGCCGGTGCCGGATGAGACCACGGATCTGGCCGCCCATACCAAGCGACTTCACGAGATCATCCTCGCATCTTCGCGTAGCGCCGGCGATGAACGCGGCTCCTGAGTATTCGCGCCGATTCGAATCAGCGATAGACTGCGACCATGATCACGTTGTCGCCCCATGAATGCCGTGTGCTCTCGGTCATGATCGAGAAAGCACTGACCGTGCAGAGTCAATATCCGATCACGCTCAACGGCCTGATCACCGGCTGCAATCAGAAGAGCAACCGCAATCCCGTCATGACGCTCTCTGAGGAACAGGTGCTTTGTGCGTTGGATAGCCTGCGCACAAAGCAGCTTGCACGCGAGGTGATGATGTCGGGTAGCCGTGTGACCAAGTACAAACACAACGCGCGTGAAGGCCTGGACATCGATACGCGCGAATTGGTCGTCATGGCAGAACTGCTGATGCGCGGACCGCAGACGGTCGGTGAACTTCGCACGCGCGCTTCGCGGATGCACGCATTGGATTCGACCGACGTCGTGCAGAACATCGTCAACAATCTCATGGCTCGCGAGCCGGCGATGGCCCGGAAGCTCGCGCCCGGACCGGGCTCCCGCGCACCTCGCTATGCGCAACTGCTCTGCCCAGACCTGCATCCGCTCGATGCGCCGGCCGAAGTTGGTTCATCGTCGACACCTGCTGCCAGTGCACAGGCGGCTGATTCCGGACTCGCGGATCGCGTGAGTACACTGGAACGCGAGGTCGCACAGCTCAAGGTGTTGCTTGAGTCGTTGACGTCGCCGTCGTAGGCGTCGGTCTCGCTGTCCCACACTCGGGGCACGCGACAGAAGTACGATTCCCGAAGAAGTACCCGCAATCGTTACATTCCACGCCAACCAACCGTGCACGCGGCCGCGAGAGTCGGCTGCACGATGGACACCGCGCGCTCTCGCCAGCTTCGAAGACCCGTTTGCATGTCCAGCATGCATGGCCAAACACATATTCACGTGTTCGGCGATAGAGCCGAAGAGCAAGCCAACCGACGAGCATGCCGCCTATTGAGGCAGCCGCGGTCACGAGCACAAGTTTCAGGACTTCGCCGGGTATCCATGAGTAGTCGACCTTGTCGTCGTCAAAGACTGCGTTGACCTGCGCCTCGTTGAGTCCGTCACGAAGCAAGTAGCGACGAAGTTCGCTGTTACCAATGCGAAATGCAGAGGGACCATGACCAACAACAGACTCGACGGAAACGCTGCTGACTCGTTTTTCGCCGATCACACCGAAGGGCCACCGCAGTTCAAACGTGGTCAAATTGACTTTGACAATTCGAGCGTCGTCTGCCTTGGAGACACTGAATGCCGTCGGCCAATCAGATTGGTCGTGCACCGTTGTCACCCCGGCATGTTCGACGACGAGCAAAGGCCGCTGATTCCATTCCGGGTAGCCACCAAACTGCTGCCACGGAAAAAAGAATAGGACGACGCAAAAGATCCACATTCCTGCATCGAACCACGGCGAGTGATGCCACCGTCGCCGTCGCCACCAATTGTTCTGCGTCCCCGACATATCGAGATTGTATCGGTGGAGTCTTCGACGTCCGCAAATATCACCCGCAGCATGGCCTCACGCATGTTTGTGCGCATCACTGTGGTGCAACGATCTGGTGACGCGTACCATAGACATCATGGCTGACTCGCCACGACAGACCGGCAAGCCGACGATCGGCATTTCCATGGGCGACCCCGCGGGGATCGGCGCTGAGGTCATCGTGCGCGCCCTGTCGAATTCATCGCTTCGGCGACAGGCACGATTTGTGATCTACGGCCTGAACGACGTGATGAATTACGTCGCCGATGCCCTGGAGATCGAGCCGTATTGGTACCGCGTGCAGCATGACACCGATCGTTCGCGTCAGCGCATCGTCGAAGGTGTCTGCGTGCTCGACTTCGACAACTTTGATGGCCTGATGGCCACACAACGAAAGCCGACAAAGATGGGCGGCCTTGCGTCGAAGACGTTCGTCGAAGAAGCCATCACCGATGCGATGCTCGACATGACCTCGCCGCGCCACATTGATGCCATCGTGACCGGACCGATCAGCAAGGAAGCATGGAATCTCGCTGGCTTCAACTGGCCGGGCCACACTGAACTGCTCGCGTACCGAACGCGCGCGAAGCGTCACGCGATGATGTTTATCTCGCCGCGCTTACGCGTCGCCATCGCCACAACGCATCTGCCGCTCATGGACGTCCGCAATGTCCTCACGATCGGGAAGGTGTTCGATCCGATTGACCTTGCACATCAGGCGTGCCTGGAACTTGGCATCGAGGAACCGAAGATCGCGGTCACCGGCCTCAACCCGCACGCGGGTGAAGGCGGGCAATTCGGCGATGAAGAAGGTCGGATCATTGAGCCCGCGATTCGGGTCGCCCGCGATGCCGGCATGAACGTTCGCGGCCCCTTCCCTGCCGACACGCTCTTCATCCGAGCCGCCGCCGGCGACTACGACGCCGTCGTGGCGATGTATCACGATCAGGGCCTGATTCCCGTGAAGCTGCTCGGCTGGGACAAAGCCGTGAACTGGACCGTCGGACTTCCCATCGTGCGCACCAGCCCTGACCACGGGACAGCATTCGACCTCGCACCGAAGTACGCCGCCAGTGAAGGCTCGATGGTCGCCGCCATTGAACTGGCGATCGACGTCGCGAAGCAGCGTCGGTCAAGTGCGGCCGAGACCACGGCCCGCCCCGCCGCGCGCTAGATTCCAATCCCGCCCACAGATGCCGTAGTCGCTCCACCACTCGTGCGGTACCATCCCCGCACTATGAGCACGACCACGCCGGCCAAATCAATGGATGACCTCGTCGCCCTCTGCAAGCGACGCGGTTTCATCTACCCCGCAAGTGAAATCTACGGTGGCCTCAACGGCTTCTGGGACTACGGCCCGCTGGGGACCGAACTCAAGAACAACCTCCGTGATGCGTGGTGGAATGACATGGTGCGCTGCCCGCCTATCGGCCCCGATGGCAGCCCGGTCTCCATCGTCGGCGTCGATACGTCCATCGTGCAGAATCCCAAGGTCTGGGAAGCGTCCGGCCATGTGGGCGGCTTCAACGACCCGATGGTCGACTGCAAGGAAACCAAATCACGCTATCGCGCTGATCACCTGACGATCTTCGGCGTCGAGAACACCGCCAACGGCGAGATTGTCGGTCCGTACTTCGCCGCGGTGGCGGACTTCACGGATGCCGTCGACGAAGAACTCATCGATGCGCACAAAAAAGCCGTCCAGCAGATCATCCGCAAGAACAACCTCGAGGGATCGCACGTGATTCGGCGCATCGCCGACGGCATTGCCGATGCGTCCGTACGCGAGGCCACCATCGCGCCGGGCGCGAAGGATCGCGGCACGCTGACCGAGCCGCGCCAGTTCAACCTGATGTTCCGAACGTTCGTCGGCGCCACATCAGGCGACGACAACGTCGCCTATCTGCGCCCTGAAACCGCGCAGGGCATTTTCCTGAACTTCAAGAACGTACTCGACACGACGCGCGTCCGCGTTCCGTTCGGCATTGCCCAGATCGGCAAGTCATTCCGCAATGAAGTGACGCCGCGCAATTACATCTTCCGCTCCCGCGAATTCGAACAGATGGAAATGGAATGGTTCTGCCATCCTGATGATGCCAAGATGTGGTACGACTTCTGGGTTG
>JBCCFX010000087.1:0-14717 GCA_039029515.1 Planctomycetota bacterium | reverse complement strand
CTGTGATCGGCACGTCGGCACCCACATCGTCCGGCCCGAACTTCATGTTCACCAGCGCTGTTCTCGGCGCCGGTGGTGGCGGCTTCGAAGTCGTCTTTGACCAGGCGGTCTACGCCTTTGGATTCGTGGCCTTCGATTTCCAGGCCCTCGATGCGACGCCCATCGAATTCTTCGGTGACAGCGGTTCGCTCGGTACGTTTGAGCTTGGCGATCTGATCGCGCCGGCCGGCGGTGGTGTGAGCCACTTCGGGGCGCTGTCGACTGAAGGCATCACGTCCTTCACCATTGAGCTGCCGATGGCTGATTCGGTTCGATTCGACGATTTCGTCTTTTCGACCCAGCCGGTTCCGGCACCCGCCGCGATGGCGCTTATGCCCATCGCCGCCGTCTGCAGCGGCCGTCGTCGCCGTCGACACTGATCGACGCGACGATCTGCAGGGACCTTCTTCATATTGAGACAGACCACCAGGCTCCGCTTCGGCGGAGCCTGTCTCTTTTTGAATGAACACATGCGGTCCGTCAGGACGACGCCTGATCCGGTGGCGTGCCGTAGCCGCCGCCGCCCGGGGTTTCGATCACAATGCGATCGCCCGCCTGCATCGAACACTGATCAGAGCCCTGAAGGGCATCCACACGTCCATCGGCGCGAACGACATGCTGGCGACCCGGTTTGCCATCGTGCCCGCCATGCAATCCACGTGGCCCTGCGACACGGTGCTCGCCGATCACGCTGAGCTGCACCGGTTCGAGCATCTCAAGTTCGCGGATGACGCCGTCGCCGCCGATGTGCGCGCCAGCGCCGCCGGAGTCGCGGCGAATCGAAAACCGGCGCACGCGCACGGGATACCGTCGTTCGATGATCTCCGCATCGGCAATCGCAGTATTCGTCATGTGCGAATGGATGGCGCTCGTCCCATCATGGAGCGGCGTAGCGCCCGTCCCGCCACAAATCGTTTCATATGACCCGAAGGATGCGTTGCCGAACACCAGGTTGTTCATCGTGCCCTGGCTATCGGCAGCACGTCCAAGCGCATGGAGAAGCACGTTGACGATGCGCTGGCTCGTTTCGACGTTGCCCGCGGCCACCGCGGGGCACAATGCGGGATCGTCGGTGAAGCGCGGATCAAGCATGCTGTGCGCGGGTACGCGGATGTCGATCGCTTCCAGCAGTCCTTCATTGAGCGGAATAGGGCGGTCGACCAGCAGCCGCGCCACGTAGGCAACCGCGCTGTACACCACCGCACGTGGGGCATTGAAATTCCCGGCATGCAGAGGTGCGGAACCCTCAAAGTCTATTGTGATGCCACCAGCGTGTGCGTCGATACGCACATTGATCGGCGACCCATCATCCAGTGCATCACGTCCGATGATCAGCTTGGAATGAACGGACTCGAACGCCTGCCGAACGAGTCGTCGCGTGTGATCAATGATCCACGACATCGATTCGTGGACGGCGTCGATACCGCGTTCCGAGCACACGTCACGGAGTGCATCGGCGCCAAGTTGCCCGGCGGCGAGCGCGGCGGCGATGTCGGCGACGTTGTCATCGTATGCGCGGGTCGGATACGGACCGTCACAGAAGATGCATCGGAGATCATCCCACTGTGGTGTGCCCGCGGTGATGAGGCGCATCGCGGGAATGACAACGCCTTCTTCGGCAAGACACCGCGCGCCGGGCGGCATCGAGCCCGGCGACATCCCGCCGACCTCGGCATGATGCGCCCGGCTCGCAACGTAGCCGAGCAGCGTAGTTCCATCGTCGTCGTGCACCGGTTGCACGAGGGTCACATCAGGAAGGTGCGAGCCGCCATCGCGCGGGTGGTTTGTGATCGCGACATCGCCTGGTGCCAGCGTGCCAAGGCGATCAAGAACATGGCGAGTGCATGCACCAAGCGCGCTGAGATGGACGGGGATGTGCGGGGCGCTCGCGACGAGTCGACCGGAGGGGTCGAGGACAGCGCACGAGAAATCAAGCCGTTCTCGTACGTTGGCCGAAACGGCCGTTCTTCGAAGCTGTTCGCCCATGCGTTCAGCGATCGCGGTCAGCCGTGTGACGGTCAGTTCATTGGACATGACGGTCGAATGGACAGCGGCGGTTGGCTGCGTCTTGACGGCATCGCGCGACAGCACAAGCGTGCCATCCGGATCGATCAGCCCGGTCCAGCCGGCGGCAATGATGCTGGCGGTCTGTTGCTGCATCACGATGCTCGGACCAGAGAGGCAAGCGCCGGGCGTCAGATCATCTCGGTTGAAGATTGCCGTGTTATCGTCGCGTGATGCGGATGGTGCGGCATCGAACATCGCCGGCGCTTCGCGCGGTGGTTCCGTAGATGGTGCTGACCACATGACCGCAACGCGCACTGAAACGCATTCAATTCCACGATCAGACGGAACGAACTGGAACAAGTCCTGATAGCGCTGGCGGAACGCATCGTCGAGGTCGGTAATGGCGACGTTCTCCAGGTCGACGGCATGATCCTGACCGAGGAAGCGCAGTGAGATGATGGTCCGGCTTGTCATCGTCAGCGTTTCGCGGATATGCGGAGCAAGGCGCGCGATGGCATCCTGGCGCAGGGTGGCGACCAGTGCATCCAGAGCGTTATGCACGTTATTCAACGGTTCCAGGACCGTGCGCTCAGCGATTCGTTCGATCGGCGAATGCAGGACGCCGACCGCGCTGAGAATGCTCGCATCCAGGGGAATCCGCACGTGTGTGATGCCGAGACGTTCGGCGATCGAACACGCATGTTGTGGTCCCGCGCCACCGAACGCGACGAGGGTGTGGTCGGCAGGTTCGTAGCCGCGCCGAACAGACACGCGGCGTATTGCATCGGCCATGCGTTCATCTGCAAGTTCCAGAAAGCCATGCAGAACGTCGCGGATACTCGGGCGCTCGCCAGTCTGTTGTGCAAGATCGTGCAACGAGTCGTTGAGTGCGTTGGTTGAGGCATCGAGATCGATTGGAATCTCGAAGCGTGCAGGATCGATGCGACCGAGCAGGAGGTTCACATCAGTCAGCGTCAGTGGTCCGCCCGCGCCATAACACGCCGGTCCCGGATCCGCGCTGGCGCTCATCGGGCCGACGAACGGGCGTCCATCGCGAAAGCCGCAGATTGATCCGCCACCGGCGGCGACGGTTTCGATGTCGACGGCGGGGCGCGCGATTCGGATCCCATTGACCGCATGTTCAAACGTATATGGAACATCACCCGTAATCCGTGCGACGTCCGTACTCGTCCCACCCATATCGAACGAGATGATGCGAAGCACGTTCGCGCGAGCGCCGGCCGCACGCGCGCCGACAACGCCGCCTGCCGGTCCGCTCAAGAGGCTGTCGGCGGGGCGAAAACGGCGCCGGTCGACGATGCCGCCCGCGCTTGTCATGACATGCACTTGCCGATCGCCGAGCGAGCTTGCGACGACATCCAGAAAATCGCCGACAACCGGTTCAAGCGCGGCGTTGACAGCTGCAGTTTCGGCACGATCCAGCAACTTGATGGCCGGTGCGATGTCAGAGGACACCGTGATGATCTCGAAGCCGGCCTCGCGGAGTATGGCTTCAAGCTCCTGTTCGTGTGTACCGTTGGCCCAGGCGTTGAGCAGTGCAATCGCGGCAACGTGCGCACCAGCTGCCCGCGCCTGCTGCGCTGCTCGCCGGGCAGCATCGCGGTCAAGCGCCATCACGACCTGCCCATCGGCGCTGATGCGTTCATCGATCTCGACAACGTGATCGGTGATCGGTTGACGCTTCACGACATGGAGCGCGAAGAGATCCGGTCGGCGCTGGTCGCCGATGTGCAGAAGGTCGCCAAAGCCACGCGTGACAAAGAGTGCCGTCGGTGCAGTGTGCTGTTCGAGCAGTGCATTCGTGCCGCGCGTCGTGGCGAGCCGGACAATCATCGACGGGAATTCCTGTCCGACCGGCGTGGCCGTCAGCAGGCGAGCGGCGAGCACTGGCGCGACATCGTTGGTCGAGAGGTCGACGGCCACACCGGCATCGAGTCCATGGTCGGCGATGGACAGGGCGCCAATGAGATGATCGGAGTCAGCTTCGACGATCGTTCCGATGGTGTTGTCGCGACCGGCACGGGTGATCGTTGCCCCGACCAGCGCGTGCGCGTTGGGATGGGCGAGCGCAAATGAACATCGTCCGCCAGGAAGCGCATGAAGCATTCGAGTGCGAATTCTGCCGCTGCTGAGGACCTTCGCCGTGACGACCTGATGGTCGGGTGTCTGGGCGATCGCGTCGGTGAAGGTGCCGCCGGTATCGACGGCAAGACGCCACAGTGGTTCGACCGCGGTCGCCTCAGTCATCGAGATATCCCGGTTGCCGGCGGGGCGCACATGCGGTCAGTGTACTGTGCGGTATGATTTCGCACGCGTGATGTGGCCAAACGAGGAGTGAAGGCATGCGATGGAAAGGGCGACAACAAAGCACCAACGTGGACGATCGGCGTCGCGCGGTGCCGAAGAAGGCAGCCGCGGGCGGTATCGGGACGGTGCTGCTGGTCATCGTGATCGCCGTCGTGTTCAAGCAAAACCCGCAGCAGTTGCTCCAGCAGCTCGGCAGCGCGTCTTCGACGGGCGGAACGACGACGTCGAATGCGCCGATCGATCCGGCGGAAGAAGAGCTTGCCGACTTTATCAAGACAGTCCTGCGCGACACCGAAGATGTCTGGAACGATTTGTTCGAAGCGCGCGGATCGACATACCGCGAGCCGACGCTTGTGCTGTTCCGCGACCGCGTGCAGTCAGCGTGTGGTGGTGCGAGTTCTGCGATGGGACCGTTCTACTGTCCTGCGGATGAGCAGATCTATATCGACTTGTCGTTCTACGAAGAGCTATCCAAGCGCTTCAAGGCACCGGGCGATTTTGCGCAGGCGTATGTGCTCGCGCACGAGGTCGGGCATCATGTCCAGAACCTGCTCGGAACATCGGACTACGTCCATCAGCGACGCGGCAAGGTCAGTGATGCGGAGTACAACGACCTCTCCGTTCGGCTGGAGTTGCAGGCCGACTTCTTCGCGGGCGTCTGGGCGCATCATGCGGATCGAACCATGGACATTCTGGAGCGCGGCGACATCGAGGAAGCGATGCGTGCAGCGTCAGCGATCGGCGATGATCGGCTCCAGATGCAGACGCAGGGTTACGTTGTGCCTGATTCCTTCACGCACGGCACGTCGGCCCAACGGATGCGCTGGTTCCGTTTGGGGCTGGAGACCGGCGATCCGCAGGCTGGGGATACCTTTACGGTTCCGAACCCCTAAGCGTCGGTCCGATAACCGGTTCCGTAGCGTACGCCAACAAAGTTGATAGGATCCTCAGCATTCCGACGTCGGGAGGGGCGTGGTGAGTGTGTGACAACGTGGAGATATGTGCATGGGAATCATGAAAGAGTTCAAAGAGTTTGCCGTCAAAGGCAACATGGTCGACATGGCCGTGGGCATCGTCATTGGTGGTGCGTTCGGAACTGTGGTCAAGTCACTGGTCAGCGATATTCTGATGCCGCCGCTCGGCATCGTGACGGGTGGCGTCGACTTCTCGCAGAAGAAGTTGGTGCTTCAGAAGGCCGTCGAAGAGTCGGGTGATACCGCTGCGAAGGCTGAAGTGGCGATGACGTATGGCAACTTCATCGACAATATCATTGCGTTCCTGATTGTCGCTTTTGCGTTGTTCATGGTCATCAAGGTGATCAACCGACTCAAGCGCGAAGAGGAAACCGCGCCGCCGCCGCCGGCCGAACCGCCAGCGGACGTGAAGCTCCTGGGCGAGATCCGCGATCTCCTCAAGTCGAACAACTGATCAATCGGCACTGTCCGAAACGACTCACGCGGGGCGATTCAATCGCTCCGCGTTTTTCGTGCGCACAACGAGTCCGGCGTCGTCACGCATTGACGCGCGCATTCGACGCGAAGAACGCGCGGTGGTGTGCGAGGATCTCGGCCGCGATGGTCGCATCGTGCGTATCGGTATCGGCATCGGGCATGAAACAACCACCGAGAATCAACGCATCTTCGCGTGGGAACATGTATCGGTACCCATCGTGAACAATGTATCCCAGCTGTTGAGGCTTCATGTGCACCAGGACGCCGCGTGCGGCGTACATCGCGGTGTCGCCGAAGACGTCCCGGCTGCCAAGTCCAAGGCAATTCACGACGAGCGATTCCGGCAACGTCGAGACATCGTCTGGTGACCGCACCGTCGCCGTGTCGATCGACACGCCGAGTTGGCGGACCTCATCGGCAAGCACGCGGAGGAAGCGTGGCGTGTGGATGAATTCCGTCATGAATACGCGGCCCGAGCGCGGTGGTCCGCCGATCGGTAGCCGTTCGACGGGCACCGGTGGATCGATCGCGCCGGTTGCGAAGAGTCGAGGTGTGTCCGGCGCGCCTTCCGGTTCGCAGACTGGCAAAGTCTGGTAAGCCCAGTGTTCAGGATCAAGCGAACGCAGGATGGACTGTGAGCGATGCAGCAACGCGTCGAATCGGGCCATCGAAGCGTCATCGTCGCCCATGTCGATGCCCGTTGGCGCCCAGAGCGCACCCGCGACCTGGCTGGTCGTGTCTGCGGCCATGCGTTCGGTGACGATGCGTACGCGGTAGCCGCGCTGCGCAAGTGTCCATGCGGTCGTGAGGCCGACGACGCCTGCACCCAGCACAGCGATCGACGGAGAACTCGCCGTGCTCTCCTCAGCGGGAGCTACTTCAGCGATCAGGTCGGCGACATGTGCAGCAGTCCCGAACGCCAGCGTGACGCCACAGCCGCCGTGGCCATAGTGATGGAAGATATGCGTCGACTGCGCGCCGTGCGTCAGTGTTTCGGTTTCGAGACGTAAGCCGCCGTGCCGGCACGGTCGGTTGGCGGCGACGATGCGCACGAATTGCGAATCGTCCAGATTGGGTGTGATCGGCTCGCTCACACTCGGAGTATAGCGGTCGAATCACGCGGTCGGAGCCGAAACCAACGCGAACGACCACGGCGTGAGGATGCGCCGACCGGGCATCTGCTGGCCGAGCATATCCGCGGTGTCGAGCATCGGTCCGGGCGAGAGCGTGGCGACAATGTCGATGTCCGCGTCTGGCGAATCGACGGTCTGCACATGCAGTTCTTCAAGCACGTTCTCGATGACATCGCGGTGCTTCGCCGCGATGTGAGTCGGCTCGATCAGTCGAGCGGTCTGAAACGGGAGCACGGCACGAGCGCGGCGCAGATGGGCGCGGACGGCGGTCACGCCGCGAAATGCGTCCCATTGTGCATCCGTCAACGGTGTCGACTCATCGCCAAGGCCGGCATCGACAGCGGCCAATCCGCTTTGAAGCCCATCTTGCGCGTCTTCGCGTTCGGCAATCACGCGACACCGTGCGTACAGCGACGCAAGTTCCTGCTCGCGCGCACGTGCGGGCGCATGTCGGAGAATCACGCGTGTATTGTTGACGACGAGCCGTTCGAGGATGATGTTCATGTCGCGGTTCGTGGTGACCTTGCGGTGATGCACGACGAACAACGGATCCCAGACAACGCGCAGGTCGCGGGCAAGGAGTTTTGCGGCGAAGTCATACTCCTCGGCGTAATAGCCGAACGATTCGTCGTATCCGCCGCACGCGAGAAACGTCTCGCGGCGAATCGCCGCACCACATCCGATGAACACCGAAGGCAGACCGCCGGCTTCGCGGCATGGAGCGATGCTATCCGTGCGCAGGACGATCGGTGAGGCGATGACGGCGATGTCGTATGAAGCCGTGTGGAGTCGTTCGACCCAATCGAGCGTGAGCGGGGCGGAATCATCATCAAGCATGATCAACCAGTCGCCGCGCGCGGCACGAGCCCCGACATTGCGTGCGCCAGTGCCCTGATTCGAATCGAGTCGATGCACGGTGACCGCCCAGCCGTTGTCGAGCGCGACCGGCACGTCGAGCGGTACGTCTGAGTCGTTATCGATGATGATGACTTCGGCATCACGAATCGTGGGATGGTGCAGGGTGCCGAGTTGGTGCAGCGTCAGCCGCACATCATCAGCGCGATTCCGGGTCGGCACGATGAAAGACAGTTGCATGGTTCAACTCGCGAACAGCACGACCGGACTCTGTCGATTGCGGTCGATGGCAGTGGCTGGTGCGACCGCGAGCGGCGATGCGTCCAGCTGCTTCAGCCGGCGCTTGATGGCACTGCGATCGATAACGATGTTGCCAAGCTGTGATGCCGCAAATGCCGCTGCAATCGAACCGAGGTATGTCGCGGGGACAAGCGCGGCGCCGCTTGCAAGTGCCATCGCAGACACGGTCAGCAGCACATCGCCGCACCCGAGCGGATCGACCGCATGGTCGAGCAGCGATGGGACGTGGTCGGCATCGAGTCGTACGACGCCGCCGTCGACATCGACCGGGGAAGATTTCGGCGTGAACGCGACGGCGCCAGCGGCGCCGAGCGTCACGATGGCATTGCGCACGTTGCGTGCCTGGATATAGCGCCACGCGACGGCATTGAGTGAGGACTCGAAGTCCTGCATGGTCTCACGAAGTTCGTGTTCCGATGGTGTCACGAGATCAAGGCCACTCATCGCATCGAGCAGATGACGCTGGCCTGAGACGTCGCCGGCAAGGACACGAGCGCGCGGTCGGACACGCGCGATGAGCGTGTCGAGCAGCGTTCGGCTGAACATGCCGAGACGAAAGTCCGTAAGCAGAACGGCATCGACTTCCTTGCCTGCAGCGTCGACGACGTGATCGACAATCGTATCCCGCGCGGCTTCATCGAGCGTGTGCGCCTGAATCCGATCGATCTTGCACAGTTTCTCGGAGCCGGCAAGATATCGTTCCTTCACCGGAAACGGCACGTTTGTGTTCGGGGAGACCGCACGAACGCCTCGTTCCGCGAGACGTGCGGTCAGGGCGCGGCCGTCGTCCGTATCGGGAATCAGCGAGACAAGCGTGACATCTGCGCCGAGCGACGCCGCATGCTGCGCGATGATTGCCGCGCCGCCGTCATAGGACACATCCTCAATTGGTCGGATGGACAGGCACGACGCTTCGCTCGCGACCGTCGGACGGTCGCAGAAGATGTACCGATCGATGATCGTCTCGCCGACAACGATGATGCGCTGGCCCGCCATGGCGTCCATGGTCTTCGTCAGCGTGTCGACCGATAGATCGTGTGTTGTATGCAAGTGCTGCAATTGTGCGTGGCGCGGATCGCTGGGTTCCTCGTGTCCAGAGATACCGCGCGCGAGCGCTGAGACGAGGTCCGTGGAGCTGAAGACAAGATCGCCGGACGAGAAGACGACGCGACCGCCGTGGCGTTCGACTGCGGTGCGCTCCGCGAGGAAACGCGGATCACGGTTGCGCTCGTATTCCTGTCCCTTGATATAGATGTCAGGTTGCACCGCGTCGAGGACGTCGCATGCCGTCGGATCGGGATTGACGTACACCCAATCGACGAAATCGAGCGCGGCGAGGTTCTCCGCGCGCAGGTCATCGGTAAACAATGGGCGTCCGTCACCCTTGCCAACCCACTGGTCGGCGGTCACGGTGACGAGGAGGATATCGCCCTGACGGGCGGCGAATCGCAAATGGCGAATGTGACCTGGATGGACGATGTCAAAGCAGCCGTGGCATTGCACGACTGTCCGGCGTTGCTGCCGGGCATCGGCCCGCAGTTGAAGCAGGGCATCGCGGGTCAGGATCTTGTCGTGGATCCGGTTCATGTCAGAGGCTCATCCGTGGCCTGAAGGTACTCTGACGTTCCATCGGCATCCGTCGGGCGTGAGGCTCAGTCGACGTCCGAAAAACGATGGAGATTCACGTGTCTGGGGGCGAATGCGGCGTCAGGCGTCGCGTCGAGCGGCAAGAATCGCCCGAACCAGGCCTTCGGGAACCTCTTCGGCGTCCGTCCCTTCGGCTTCCGGCGGGCAGAGGTTGTGCAGCAGGCCCACCGTGTGCTCGAACGAGCCCAGATAGTCCTTGCACGGCGGGCAGTGCTCGATGTGGGCTTCGAACGCTTTGGCGATGTCAGCCGGCAGCGATCCATCCGCGTGGGCGGAGAGAAAGTCGATGAACTCGCGGCAAGAGAGGTGTTCAGACATCGCCGAATGCCTCCTGCAACAATTCACGCAACGCAAGGCGGGCCCGATGCAGTCGAGTCTTGACCGCGGGTTCACTGATGTCGAGTTGCTGAGCCGTCGTTGCCGTATCCATACCGATCACATCGCGAAGGATCACGATCTCCCGGAAATCCGGGGGGAGTTCATCAAGGGCGCGCCGAACGGCCTGCTGGCGTTCATCCACCGCAATCTTTGATTCCTCTCCCGGGGTCCAGGATTCAAGGGAAACAACTCTTTTTCCAGTGTCATCGAATCGCGGCTGAAGGTCTTCAATGCGTCGTTCGTTCGTCCGCTTCCGTTTCCGCAGGCGGCCGAGCGCCGCGTTGACCACGATGCGATGCAGCCAGGTACCCAGTTGCGACCGTCCATCGAAGTCGTTGATGGCCCGGAACGCGGAGATGAACGCGTCCTGCACGGCGTCGTGCGCATCATGTTCATCGCCAAGGATGCGTCGCGCCGTCGACAGCATGCGGCCGCTATGCGTCGACACGAAGTGTGTTGCCGCATCGTCGTCTTCGGCACGGAGACCTTCCAGCAGTGCATCCTGATCGGCGAATACAGAATCCGACATATCGAAAGCGTACCCGGAAATCCACAGCACGGCGACGCCGTAGCCATGCCGGACTACGATGACGCGAGATCCGCATGGTGGATCTCAGCATCCATGAACCTGTGCCGAAGGAACGTCGATATGCGATGCCTGGTGTGGTTTCGATCGGACCTCCGATTGATCGACAATCGCGCTCTTGCGCACGCAGTCCGGCAGGCCGACGATGGCGTCGTCGGCGTGTTCGTCGTCAGCCCTTCGCAATGGGCCGAACACGACTGGGCATCGATCAAGGTCGGCTTCATACTGCGAAACCTACGTCGTCTATCGGATTCGCTCGCCGAGTGTCGGATCCCGCTGCGGATTCTGACCATCGATCGATTTGAAGATGTGCCGGCGGCGCTGCTCAACCTCGCACGTGATGTCGACGCCGGTGCGATCAGCTTCAATCGTGAGTACGAGGTGAATGAGCACGCGCGCGATGAATCGGTCGAAGCGTTGTTTCGTGCGCATGATCTCGATGTGCATCGTCACCATGACCGTGTGATATTGCCACCGGGTTCGGTGATGACGCAACAGGGTGGTTGGTACAGCGTATTTACGCCGTTCCGCAAGGCCTGGACGCGCACTGTGATTGAGCAGGACGGCTTCACGCTGCATCGCGCGCCGAAGGCGCAACGCGCGATCGACGTTGAGCGCGATGACGTCCCCGATGCCGTGGACGGTTTCGACGCAGCGATGGATCAACCTGAACGGTGGCCAGCGGGGGAGGACGAAGCAGCGCGACGTCTCAAAGCGTTTCTGTCCGAACGTGTGGGCGACTACGATGAGCATCGTGATCTGCCGGACGTCGATGGAACGAGCTCGCTCTCACCGTACCTCGCGCAAGGTGTGATCTCGCCGCGCGTGTGTCTCGAACGCGCGCGCGACGCAAACGGCGGCACGTATGGCACGGATGGATCGCTGGACACTGGCCCGACGGTGTGGATCAGCGAACTGATCTGGCGCGACTTCTACAGTCATCTGCTCGTCGGCTTCCCTCGGTTGAGCAAGCATCAGCCGTACAAGCTGCCGACGCAGTCCATCACCTGGGAGGATGACGACGACGGGTTTGAAGCATGGTGCGAGGGTCGGACTGGTTTCCCGATCGTCGATGCCGCGATGCGTCAACTTCGCGAGACAGGGTGGATGCACAATCGGTTGCGGATGATCACGGCGATGTTCCTGACGAAGGACCTGTTCATCGACTGGCGCCGCGGCGAGCGCTTTTTCATGCAGCATCTGATTGATGGTGATCTGGCCGCGAACAATGGCGGTTGGCAGTGGTCGGCATCAACGGGAACGGACGCCGCGCCGTACTTTCGGATCTTCAATCCGACATCGCAGAGCAAGCGGTACGATCCGGATGGTTCGTTCATCCGGCGATTCGTGCCCGAACTCCGTGGATTGACATCGAAGGCGATCCATGATCCCAATACAGCGCAACGAATGGAAGCCGGCTACCCGGAGCCGGTGGTGGATCATCGTGCCGCACGCGAACGCGTGATGATCGCGTTCAAGTCGCTGAAATAACGGCTTCGGTCTGGAGTTCGCCTGCATCTTCACGCTGTTGTGCGTGCTGGACGGCAAGTCGTCGCAGGCGTGTGAGGATGTGCTCAACGCGAGCCCGTGAGATTCGCATCACATGGGCAATTTCGGTCGGGGAGAGCTCCTCGGCATATCGAAGAGCGAGAATAAGCCGGTCCTGTGCGGGTAAGCCGCGCACGACCTGCTCGAGATCCTGTTGAGCGAGAACGGTCATGTCCTGACATCCAAATTGTGAGCGGCGTCCTTGCCGCTGCTTGGGGGTATCGGTCGGTCTGCTCGAAACACTTCAGTTTTCACGACGCTCGGAATCGGGGATGATGGTCGCGCCCACGCCGATGCCGGCCGTGGGTTGAATCGTCAAGGAGGAATCATGACCCAACCGGTCACCGTTGCGCCAGGCACACCCATTCATCTCAAGGATTTCGACGCCGGCTATTGCCCCGAGAAATTCAGTCGCGATGACGGCGAAGATGCGCTCAAGGACAACGCAAAGAAGCTTGCGGATCTCGGGTATCGCCTGTACGCCGAGAATCGTCGGTCGCTGCTCCTGGTGTTACAGGGGATGGATACCGCCGGCAAGGATGGGACGATTCGTTCGATGATGCGCGGCTTCAATCCGCAGTCATGTCAGGTGACATCGTTCAAGGTGCCAAGCGAAGAGGAGCGCGACCACGGATTTCTGTGGCGCATTCACCGTGCGATGCCGCGGCATGGCAACATCGCCATCTTCAATCGATCACACTATGAAGATGTGCTCGTCGTCAAGGTCGATCGCTTGGCGCCGCCGCACGAGATCGCATCGCGCTACGACCGTATCAATGAATTCGAACAGATGGTCACGGAGAGTCGGACAACGATCGTGAAGTGCTTCCTGCACATCAGTCATGAAGAGCAGCGCGAACGCTTGCAGGCGCGGCTGGACAATCCGAACAAGCGATGGAAGTTCTCGCGTGGCGATCTCGATAAGCGCAAGCAGTGGGAGGACTACGTCGCGGTGTATGAGGATGCGTTGACGCGCTGCAACACACATCATGCGCCGTGGCACATCATTCCGTCCGATCGCAAGTGGTATCGGAATTACGTCATCAGCCGCATTCTGGTGGAAACTCTGGAGGGGATGAATCCACAGTTTCCGCCGGCGGAAGACGACCTGGACGGTATCACGGTGGAGTAAAGGCGATCAGGCGTGATCGTCGGATGCGATCATGTACTCATCGAGTAGTGCGTTGCCGACGGCGACGGCCTCGGTTGCCGTAGACGCAAAGCCATCGGCACCGATCGATCGCCACAAGCCATCAACCATCAGGAAAATCGGCCCCCCGACGATCACCTTCACATCGGTCGTGGCGTCGTTGTCGCGGAGTTGGCGAATGAGTTCAGCGAGCGCACGGACGTGCAGGACGCTTGCGCCAGACAGCGCCAGCAGATGCGCTTCGCGCACCTGTACGACGTCGGCCATGGCGTCATTCGGCGTATTCGGGCCGAGGTAGAACACGTTCCAGCCGTCCATCTCAAAGAAGTCGGCGACCATCCGCACGCCGAGTGCATGCAGATCACCGCCAACTGTGGTCGCGACCATGCGCCGCCCACGCGGGGTGGAATCCGGGAAGAAGCGACGAAGCTGCGAGATGACACTGTCGGTGGTGGCGGTGGCGAAGTGCTCATCCGCGACCGTGATTTCATCCATGTGCCACATCTGCCCGACTTCGAGTTGCGTGACACGCAGCACGTCTTCGTACAGTTCGGTGATCGGAACGCCGGCTTCAGCCGCATCGAGGATCAAGCGCTCGGCATCCGCGCGCCGTCCGTCGAGCAGCGCTTCGAGATAAAGCAGGCTTAACTTGCCGTGCGCGCGATCCATGGAGACATGCGGTTCAGCCGACGGTGGTGATTCTTCCATCACGGCAACCAGCGCCTGTTGCACATACGGCAGCACGGCGCTCGTCACGTTGTCCGGCATCTCAGATTCAAGCACTGCGAGCAGGCACCGCAGTGCGTTGCGCAGATCCTGAAGATCAACGGAGCGCGCCATGTACGCGGCCTGGCTCCACATCACGGTCGATCGGAACAGCTCCGGCGATTGAACGGCAACGGCCTGCGCGAGGTGGCTGATGCGCACCTGCATGTCGGCGATCCAGCGGGAACGCCACCCAAAGCCGTATCGTTGCGGCAGTGTCGCGTCGTCCTCTTCCATCCGCGTGACGACCCATTGGGCGAGGGCGCGGCCAACGCTGTCGATGTTGAGGCTCAGTTGGTGGGACGACGTGTCCATCGTGAACATTTCCTGCCGATTGCCGACGAGCCACATTCATGAAGCTCGATGGGTGAGTGTACCACGCCGAATAGAATGACCGGCGTCTTGGAGGTCAGTTGGGATGTACCTGTGGTCGGTGCGGCTCGTAGCGGTCGCTGTTTCCGCGAGGTCTGAGGATGCGGTTTCGGATCACCATCCAGAGCGGGTTGCTCCGCGGTCCATCCACGAACTCG
>JBCCFX010000086.1:0-14772 GCA_039029515.1 Planctomycetota bacterium | reverse complement strand
TGTTCCAGATGACGCGTTCGCCGTGGACGATGCGCTTCTTGGGGATGCTCTTCCCGCACTCCTGACAGGTGTCGACGTCCGGCCATGTGCCGGTGACGTTGTGCCGACATGACGGGCAGAACAGATCGGTGCCGACCCGCGATCGCACGCCACGAATGACGGTGATGGCACCGATGATCAACAGCAGCCAGGAAAGAATGATCATGCACACCCCGCAGCGTGCATTCTCAAGGCGAGGAAACATGCATGCAAGCGCGCAATGAAAAACGCGTGACGTTGATCGTCACGCGTGGGAGAAGCTGGTGAATCGAATGTGCGATCAGGCGCTGAAGCTGCTGCCGCATCCGCACGTGTTGTTCGCGTTCGGATTGTTGAACACGAAGCCGCGGCCCATGATCTCGTCCTTGAAGTCGATCGTGGTGCCGTTGAGGTAGAGGTAACTCTTGGGATCGCAGATCACCTTGACGGTGACGGACTGTGTTTCGACCGCGACGCCGCCATCGCCATCGCCGGTCTGCGGGATGTCGTAGTTGAATTCCCAGACTTCATCCGAGTCCTTCTGGGTCTCGGTAAGGTCGAGGATGTAGCTGAAGCCGGAGCAGCCGCCACCCTTGACGCCGACCCGAAGACGGATCTTGTCGGCATCGAGGCCCTGATCTCGAATGATCGTGGCAATCTCGCGGGCAGCAGTTTCGGTAACGTTGACGGCCATCAGAAGGCTCCATGGCGAGGGAAGACTCAGAATTCCGGCGGCTGATTCGCCCTTCAGCACGCGGGTTTCTCAATTGTAGACCTCAGAACCGCAGACAACCAGCATCGGCACAACGACGACGTGCGAAGACACCCGGTAGGCGAATCCTCGAAGATTCTCATCGGCAGCAGTAGACCGGCTGAGAATCATCATTCTAGAATGATTCTAGGTAACTATTCAGCACCCAACTCTGGTCCATCGATATGACCTCGGTGGATCTGTTTCGGAGTACGAAAGTCATGGCTCAGATCCCGACCGCCGATCCGCTCGACCGCTGGGAACAACAGGAGTACCAGTGGGGCTGGGAGACCGACATCGAGAGCGATACGCTCCCGCCGGGTCTCAATGAAGACGTCATTCGTTTCATCTCCAAGAAGAAGAACGAACCGGACTGGCTCCTCGACTGGCGCCTCGAAGCCTATCGAGCCTGGCTTGAGATGACCGAGCCGAAGTGGCCCAATGTCGAGTACGACCCGATCGACTATCAGGCGATCAGCTACTTCTCCGCACCGAAGGATGCGAAGGACCGACCGCAGAGTCTCGATGATGTCGATCCGAAGTTGCTCGAAACCTACGAGAAGCTTGGCATCCCGTTGGAAGAGCGCGCGATCCTCGCCGGCGTGGCCGTCGATGCGGTCTTCGACTCCGTCTCGGTCGCGACGACGTTCAAGGACAAGCTGCACGAACTGGGCATCATCTTCTGCTCGTTTTCCGAAGCGGTGCAGGATCACCCGGAGCTCGTCAAGAAGTACCTCGGTTCGGTCGTGCCGCAGAAGGACAACTACTTCGCCGCACTGAACTCGGCAGTCTTCACCGATGGCTCGTTCGTGTACATCCCCAAGGGCGTGAAGTGCCCGATGGATCTCAGCACGTACTTCCGAATCAACGCGATCGCGACCGGCCAGTTTGAGCGCACGCTGATCGTGGCCGAAGAAGGCTCGGAGGTCAGCTACCTCGAAGGCTGCACCGCACCGATGCGTGATGAGAACCAGTTGCACGCTGCGGTCGTGGAACTCGTCGCGATGAAGGATGCGACGATCAAGTACTCGACGATTCAGAACTGGTATCCCGGCGATGAGAACGGCAAGGGCGGCATCTACAACTTCGTCACGAAGCGTGGCAAGTGCATCGGCGATCGCAGCCGAATCTCGTGGACGCAGGTTGAAACCGGTTCGCGCATCACATGGAAGTACCCTTCATGCATCCTGCAGGGTGATGACAGCATCGGCGAGTTCTACTCGGTCGCGCTGACGAATCACCGTCAGGAAGCCGATACCGGCACGAAGATGATTCACCTCGGCAAGAACACGCGGAGCTACATTATCTCCAAGGGTATCTCCGCAGGGAAAGGCCAGAACACGTATCGCGGCCTCGTCAAGATCGGCCGGAAGGCGGAGAACGCGCGGAACTACACGCAATGCGACTCGATGCTGATGGGCGATCGCTGCGGCGCGCACACGTTCCCATACATTGAGATTGATAACAATACGGCGCACGTGGAACACGAAGCGTCGACATCGAAGATCGGCGAAGACCAGATCTTCTATTGCAACCAGCGCGGCATCTCAACGGAAGATGCAGTCTCCATGATCGTCAACGGCTTCTGCAAGGAAGTCTTTGCCGAGCTTCCCATGGAGTTCGCGGTGGAAGCGAAGAACCTCCTCGAAGTCAGCCTTGAAGGCTCAGTGGGCTGACGCTCGCGTCACCTCGACATCACACACGGCACCGTGAATTGACAGGACATTCGACCAATGATTGAGATTCGGAATCTGCACGCGAGCGTTGAAGGCACGGAAATCCTCCGCGGCATCGATCTGACGATTGCCCCGGGCGAAGTGCATTCCATCATGGGACCCAACGGTTCAGGCAAGAGCACGCTCGCTCGCGTCATCGCCGGCGAAGAAGCGTACGAAGTCACCGAGGGTTCGATTACCTTCAAGGGTGAAGACCTGCTGGACATGGACCCGGACGAGCGCGCCTGTGCGGGCGTGTTCATGGCGTTCCAGTATCCGGTTGAAATCCCGGGTGTCAGCAGCAAGTACTTCCTCAAGGCCGCGGTCAACGCGGTTCGCGCGTATCGCGGCGAAGATGAGCTTGATGCGTTCGATTTCCTCAAGATCGTCAAGGAGAAGTCGGAGCTCGTGAACATGCCCGCCGACCTTCTCGATCGGGCGGTCAACGAAGGCTTCTCCGGCGGCGAGAAGAAGCGCGCTGAGATCTTCCAGATGGCGATGCTTGAACCGGCGTTCGGCGTCCTCGATGAAACCGACTCGGGCCTTGACATTGATGCGCTCCGCATCGTGTCCGACGGTGTGAACAAGCTTCGAGGGCAGGAACGGTCGTTCCTGGTCATCACGCACTATCAGCGTCTGCTCGAGTACATCGTGCCGGATAAGGTGCATGTGCTTGTTGACGGCCGCATCGTGAAGTCGGGCGGCAAGGAGTTGGCGCTCGAACTGGAAGACAAAGGCTACGCATGGGCGGAAGAACTCGCCACGGCGTCGGCGTGAGCAAGGAGGAACCACCGATGACCCAGTTGGCCACGCAATCCGCCGGATTTTCGGCGCTGTTCGAACGGCTTGATTCATCCTCGCCGATTCATGACATGCGCCGTCGTGCGTTTGAGAAGTTTGAATCGCTCGGCATGCCAACGCTTCGTGATGAAGCATGGCGGTACACGAGCATCAAAGCGATTACCGAAGCGACGTTCACCGCGCCGAACACTGCGGATGTCACATCAGACGAAATCGATGCCTTCGATTTCGATGATGTGGAATCGCACCGTCTGGTGTTCGTCAATGGACGGTATGCGCCCGGACTGTCGTCGATTGATGTCCCCGAGGGCGTGACGGTGCAGTCCCTCGCGGATGCTATTCTGTCGATGCCCGATGAACTCGAGCCGCACCTCGGCTCCCTGTCGCTGCCGCAGGATCAGGCGTTCATCGCGCTGAATACCGCAATGATCGATGACGGTGTCGTCGTTCAGGTCAGCGCCAACGTCGTGCATGAGAAACCGATTCATGTGGTGTTTGTCACCCGCGCGAGCGGTGCATCCATCGTGACGTCACCGCGTGTGCTGATCGTTGCGGAGCGCAACGCGCAGGCAACAGTGATTGAGCAGCATATCGGTATCGATGATGGTGTTCGGCTGACGAATACGGTCACGGAGATCATTGCGGGTGAGAACGCGCACATCGAGTATCTCCGCGTCCAGCGCGAGAACGAAGCGACATTCCATACCAGCGGATTGCTGGTCAAGGCGGCGCAGGATTCGACCGTGACATGCAACTGCAGTCACTGGGGCGGTGCTCTGGTTCGCAACGAAATCCACGCGGTCATGGAAGGCTCGAATTGTGATGTCACCTTCAATGGACTGACCGCCACGCGTGGCCGACAGCATGCGGACAACAACCTTCGCATCGATCACATGAAACCGCATTGCCGAAGCTGGCAGTACTACAAGAGCATCCTGGATGATGATTCCAAGAGCATCTTCACCGGCCGGATCTTCGTTGAAGAGGATGCGCAGAAGACCGATGCCAAGCAGACCAACATGAGCCTGTTGCTTTCGCCACGGGCGCATGTGACGGCAAAGCCCCAACTTGAGATCTTCGCGGACGATGTGAAGTGCACACATGGCGCGACGATCGGCGAGATCGAGCCAAGTCAACTGTTCTACCTGCAGGCACGAGGCATCAAGGCGGAAGCCGCACGTTCACTGCTGACGTTTGCGTTCGCCAACGAGGTGCTGCAGGAAATTCCGATTGATGGTGTTCGTGTCGCGCTGGAACGACTGTTGCTCAGTCGATTGCCGGATGGCGATGCGATTCGAGGTGAATTGTGACCAACTCCACGGCGCCTGCGACACGCCTTGACGTGCATCGGATTCGCGAAGCGTTTCCATTCACCGAGGAGCAGGTTCACGGGAAGCCGGTGGCATATCTGGACAGCGCGGCAACAGCGCAGCGGCCGCAATCGGTGCTTGATGCAGTCTCCCACTCGGCACTGCGCGAAAACGCGAATGTGCATCGTGGTGTCCATTTGTTGAGTCAGAAGGCGACGGCTGCATATGAAGGTGCACGTCGGAAGATCCAGCAGTTCATCAACGCTGAACGCGTGAGTGAGATCGTGTTTCTGCGCGGCACGACCGAAGCAGTCAATCTTGTCGCGAATTCATACGGCCGGACCAACATTGGAGCTGGCGACGAGATCGTCATCTCCCATATGGAGCACCATTCGAACATCGTGCCATGGCAGATGCTGTGTCGCGAGGTCGGTGCGACGCTTCGCGTGGTCCCGATCACGGATGCCGGCGAACTGGATATGGACGCGTATGCGTCCATGCTGAACGGTCGTACGAAGATGGTCGCCATGGTTCATGTTTCCAATGCGCTCGGCACGATCAACCCGGCGAAAGAGATCGTCGAGCTCGCGCATGCGCGTGGTATTCCAGTCCTGCTCGATGGTGCGCAGGCGACGCCGCACATGACGGTGGATGTGCAGGACCTTGATTGTGACTTCTATGCCTTCTCGGGGCACAAGATGTGCGGTCCGACCGGCATCGGCGCGTTGTATGGCAAGCAGCCTTTGCTTGAGGCCATGCCGCCATGGCAGGGCGGGGGCGAGATGATCCTCAGCGTGTCGTTCGATGAGACGGTGTACAACGAGGTGCCGGCCAAGTTTGAAGCGGGGACCCCGGCGATCGCGGATGCGGTTGGCCTTGGGGCCGCGATTGACTATCTCCAGTCGATTGGCCTCGACGCCATTGCAGCGTATGAGGCGGAGCTGCTTGCGTACGGCACGGAAGCGCTTTCGTCGGTGCCGGGTCTTCGACTCATCGGGACGGCGGCGAGCAAGGCCGGCGTCCTCTCATTCGTGATGGATGGCATTCATCCGCATGACATCGGAACGATCATCGATCAGGAAGGCGTTGCGATTCGAACCGGGCATCATTGTGCGCAGCCGGTGATGGAACGATTTGGCGTTCCTGCTACGGCGCG
This sequence comes from Planctomycetota bacterium, assembly GCA_039029515.1. Classification (GTDB taxonomy): domain Bacteria; phylum Planctomycetota; class Phycisphaerae; order Phycisphaerales; family SM1A02; genus JBCCFX01. The sequence goes on along the minus strand of JBCCFX010000086.1, from coordinate 9,021 downwards.
TGCATCTTTTGCGTTCTACAACACACGGGAAGAGATCGACCGTCTGGTGACAGGTCTGCATCGCGTACGCGAGGTGCTTGGCTAATGAGTGAGCTTTCCGATCTATATCAGGAATTGATTCTCGACCACAATCGCAGTCCGCGCAATCGCGGTGCGATCGAGAACGCGACGCGGACGGCAAGCGGCTTCAATCCGTTGTGCGGCGACCGCGTCGTGCTTCAATTGAAGATCGAAGACGATCAGATTGTTGATGCGAAGTTTGATGGATGCGGGTGTGCGATCTCCACGGCATCCGCCTCGATGATGACGGATGCCATCCGCGGACATGCTTGCAAAGACGCAAGCACGCTTTCTGAGGCGTTCAGGGCGGTTCTGACGAGCGACAGCGATGTCGAAGTCGATACCGAGTCGTTAGGGAAGTTGGCAGCGCTCGCCGGCGTTCGTGCGTATCCCACCCGCGTCAAGTGTGCCACGCTCGCGTGGCGAACGTTGGAAGCGGCGCTGCAAGACGCAGATGAGCCGGTGACCACGGAAGGTGCCGACCATGGCTGAAGCAGACCAGCACGTGTTACACGATCCGATCATCGCGGCGATCCGGACCATCCGTGATCCTGAGATCCCGGTGAACATTCACGACCTCGGTCTGATTTACGGGCTGGAGATCACCGACGACGGCGATGTCACGGTGGAGATGACGCTGACGACGCCGAACTGCCCGATGGCGGAGAAGATTCTGCAGGATGTTCGAACGCGCGTTGCGGCGGTCGAAGGTGTTGCGGGATGTGATGTAAGTCTCGTGTGGGAACCGGTTTGGACATCTGATCGGATGTCTGAGGCAGCAAAGCTCGAACTGGAATTCACGGGCCATGTGCCAGGTCCGTCGATGCCGGGCCAAACGTCGCTGACCATCGGCAAATCGGGGCGTCGTTCGCCGCGCGATCGTCGCTAACGTATTTCGATACTCAAAAATGCCGATTTCTCGATCGGTTGCGCAGGGCCGTAAGCGCATGTGAGGGTTGTGCTTGCGCGCTGTTCTCGTGGCGTCTGGGAAAATCTTCACAATCTTGTTGTTTGATGCTCCCCTGAAGCGGTGGTATATCTGGAGCCGCACACGAGCGTATCCTTGGCCGTGTTTGATACGGTCGGGCCGTGTGGGTGGAAGGAAGAAGAACAGTTCATGCGGATTCGAATGACGCGGACGTCGGGTCGATCCAGAAGTCGGATGCGAAAGCACCGGCAAGGATCGGTAGCCCGGCGTTTGTTGCATTGATGCAATCACGTTTGGGCTGAGCGATTGGGGATCGCATGCGGGGCTGGACGTACGGTGTGGCACAACTCGAGAATCAATTGGCGACGGCAGTCCCGTCGGCACTGATCCTCCTGCGAGCCATTGCCGGACTCCGCCACGTCACGACTCGAATCGCGAATCGAACCACCAATAAAGTCGCATGTAGTAACAGTGGCGGGTGCGCTTGTTGTTGTTGCTCGTGTTGTCTTGACAATCTATGTGCTCTGGTTGCGAACGCGGTGTGTGCTGCGGGGTTCAAGAGTCAGAGCATTGAACGACGACCGTACCGACTCCCGGTGCGGTCACTTTTGTTTTGCATGTAGGAGGTGAAGCATGTCAAAGCTTTCGCGTCAAACGCGCTTGACACATTTGTGTTGTGCGACATTCGCGGGTCTTGCGACGATGTCCGTGGCGCTTCCGGCATTCGGTCAGGCTGCTCAGTCGCTCAGCGGCAGCAACCAGGGCGTCTCCGGCAAAGTGACGAATGGACTTCCGGGTTACAAGATTGAAGTGTTGATGGGTCCGATCGATGGTCTGACCACCGGTTGGCACAAGGTGCCTGAACAAACGGCGATGCCATTGGGTACGGTCGTTGAACTCCGAGCCAGCGTGCCGGAAGCGGCTGCCGTGACCTGGAGCAACGCCTATCAGACCCTTCGTACTGACACGACGTCATTCGCGACGGCCGTGTTGACGAACACAGGTATGACCCCTGTGTCCGTTCGCGTGGACTTTCAGGGCAAGCGATACAAAGCTGACCTGATGTGGGACGTGCAGCCGGTCGCGCTGCAGGATATCGGCGTTGCCAACATCCGCGTCGTCGAAGAGACGATCGTCGATCCGCATCTTGACGGCATGGCGCTCAACAACTGGACGATGGACCACTACTTCGGTGCGTCAGTTGCTTCCGTGACTGAACTCCTGCCGGGTCGTTATCTGACGTCCATCCAGAAAAACGTGACGGTCGAAGCCGACGTCCACCCGGCTGAATTCGCGCCGCTCGTCGAATGGCGAGACAATGGCGTTGCCAAGCGTCTGGGCACGTCGGTCACGCTGCCGATCAACACCGTTGGTCTGCACGCGCTCGAAGCTGGTCGTCCAGGAAAGAGTGCTGAAGCTGATGTGATCGCCTATCAGACGGTCATCACCAGCCATAACGTGCAGCCGATCATCAACGATCCGGACCAGGAATACTTCGAAGAAGGCACGAAGATCGGCCTCACCGCCGTGACCATTCCTGCCGGCTACGAAGAGCACATCACCTGGATGACGTCCACGAAGTACGGCACCGCCGAGCCGGTCCTCGGTTCCGGTCCGAACTTCTACTGCGTCTTCAACAGTACAGTCGGTCACGAGGCTGACGGTTCGATGTTCCAGTGGCTCGGCGTCAAGGCTGACAACCACGTCATGGGACAGGACCAGAAGTCCGGTGCGTGCTGTCTGCCTGACGGCTCGTGCTTCGAAGCAGTCGTGTCCATGTGTGCCTCCGCTGGTGGTGCATTCCAGGGCAACGACTCGGTTTGTGCTGATGTGAACTGCCCGCTGCCGCCGGTCGACGGTGGTTGCTGTCTCCCCGATGGTTCATGCTTCGATACCGCCAACGGTGGTGGTATGGCTGAGTGTGATGCTGCTGGTGGTGACTACCAGGGCAACGGCGTCTTCTGCGCCGACGTCACGTGCCCGCCGCCGCCGGCGACGAACGACGAATGCGTCGATCGCGTTGCGGTGAACTCGGGTTCGACTTCGTTCGATCTTTCGAACGCGACCAACAGTGGTCCCAATGAACCGGATTGCAACTTCCCCTTCGGTGGCGTTGACAACCAGGACATCAACCAGGACCTCTGGTACAACTACACCGCTGATTGCACGGGCACCCTGTTCGTGGATACCTGCGGTACCGATGGCATCGATACTCGTATCGCCATCTACGAAGGCTGCGGTTGTGATCCGCTCGGTACACTTCTTGAGTGCAACGACGATCACGGCAACGCCGACGAAGGCGACTCCGGCCTACCGTGCGACAACACTCTTGAAGCGTCACTCTCCATTCAGGTCACTGCTGGTCAGTGCTACAAGATCCGCGTCGGTGCATTCAGTGCCGCCGGCGGCATCGGTGGTGCCGACGTGCTCAACATCACCTGCGTCGGCGCCGGTGGTGGTGGTGCCTGCTGCCTGCCTGACGGTTCCTGCCTGGACGCCGCCGGCGGTCAGATGGAATGCGATATGGCCGGTGGTACCTACCAGGGCGATGGCAGCCTCTGCGTGACCGTCTCCTGCCCGCAGCCGCTTCCGTGCGGTCCGGGTAACGGTGATTGCTTTGCCCCGAACGGCACCCCGGGTTGCGATGACACCGCATGCTGCGAACTCATCTGTGGTCTGGATGCCTTCTGCTGTGAGACTGAGTGGGATCAGCTTTGTGTTGATGCCGCAGCCGTCGAGTGCAATCTCGTCGGTGGTGCGTGCTGCTTCGCCGATGGTTCCTGCGCTCTTGCCGCTGATATGGCAGACTGCATGGCCTCGGGTGGTGACTACCAGGGTGACGGCGTGAGCTGCACCGTCGCCATGTGCCCGCAGCCGCCCGTGTGCGGTCCTGGCACCGGCGATTGCTTCGTCGCCAACGGCACCCCGGGTTGCGATGATGTCGCATGCTGCGAACTCATCTGTGGTCTGGATGCCTTCTGCTGTGACACCTCATGGGATCAGCTTTGTGCTGATGCCGCAGCCGTCGAGTGCAACCTCGTCGGTGGTGCGTGCTGCTTCCCCGACGGCTCCTGCGCCCTCGCTGATGACGCGATGGCCTGCCGTGCCCTCGGTGGCGCCTATCAGGGTGATGGCATCGGCTGTGGTGCTGTGATGTGCCCGCAGCCGCCTGCGTGCGGTCCTGGCACCGGCGACTGCTTCGCCGCTAACGGCACCCCGGGTTGCGATGACGTCGCATGCTGCGAACTCATCTGCGGTCTGGATGCCTTCTGCTGTGACACCTCGTGGGATCAGCTCTGTGCTGATGCTGCCGCTGCCAACTGCAACCTCGTTGGTGGTGCATGCTGCTTCCCGGACGGTTCCTGCGCTCTCGCCGCTGATATGGCAGACTGCATGGCCTCGGGTGGTGACTATCAGGGTGATGGCAACAGCTGTGCCGCCGTGATGTGCCCGCAGCCGCCCGCGTGCGGTCCTGGCACCGGCGACTGCTTCAGCGCCAACGGCACCCCGGGTTGCGATGACGTCGCATGCTGCGAACTCATCTGCGGTCTGGACGCCTTCTGCTGTGACACGTCGTGGGATCAGCTCTGTGCTGATGCTGCTGCCGTCGAATGCAACATGGTCACCGGCGATGCCTGCTGCCTGTCCACCGGTGAATGCCTCACCGTCATGGACGAAGCACAGTGCACCGACGCTGGTGGTGTCTATCAGGGCGCAGGTACCGCCTGCACCCCGAACCCGTGCCCGCAGCCTTCGGTCTGTGGCCCGGGTGCAGGTGACTGCAACGCCGCCAACGGTACGCCTGGTTGCGAGAACGTCGCTTGCTGCGAACTCATCTGCGGTCTTGATGCGTTCTGCTGCGACACCGAATGGGATCAGCTCTGCGCTGATGCTGCTGCACTCGAAACGGTGTGCGCACCGTAATGTCTGAATACATGCACGTCACATCGTGACGTGTTGCAGACTCAAAGCCCCCGGTCCTTATGGCCGGGGGTTTTTCATTGCGCTGAAAGGAAAACCAGCCACCAGACGTTCTTGCAGACGCCATCACATACGAACGATCGGCCATGCGCAGTGTGACCGCGACGTTGGAGGATTGGTCGGGTGGTCAGGAAAGTGTGGCGTGAAGCTGAGAACGTCATCTTGCATGGGCATGGACTTGTCGCGCGCAGGGCATCGACACGGACACGTGTGAATCCGATCGTCGGTTAGTGACGACGTGATCCCGGACGTCCGCCGCCGCGGCGACCCCAGCCGTGTTCTTCACGGAAGGCTTCAAATGCTTCACGCTCTTCGGGGTCGAGCACGCCGTTCTTGTTTGCATCAAAGCGTTCGAGGATTCGGTGCTGTCCAGCGTTTTGTGTGTCTGACATGAATCGATCGCGGAAACTTCGCTGGCGATCACGAAGTTGCTGGTCAAAACGCGTCCACTCTTCGTCGTCAAGATGGCCATCGCCATTCGTATCACAACGCTCTCGGAGCGTCGGACGGCGTCGATGGTGCTTCTCCATGACGAGGCGGCCAAGCAATTCGTTCTGCTGTTCGACGCTTAGTACACCGAGAAACTCTTCCAGTGTTGCAAGCTCGGCTTCGCGAATCGTCTCGCGTAAGGCGTCACTTCGTTCGACGATCTGCTCGACGCGGCTTCGATCAGCGTTCGGATCACCCATCACGTCAGCAAGTTCCATCTGGATGGCACGCATGTCGGCCATGGCCTGATCACGCAGCGTCCGCATGCTGGTCTTGAGGTCGCGATAGATGCTTTCCTGCGTGTCATCGAGGCGCAGCGTCTTGCTGATCTGTTCCACCGGCGTCGACGATGCAGCCTGATCAGCCTGGCGCTTCGCCTGGACATAGCCAACGGCAAAGAACAAGTTGAACAGCAACGAGAGTGATAGCACGAGCCACACGATTGTTCGGATCACGGTGACACCTCAAGCATGGTCTGGGCCAGCACGGCGAAGTCGCTATCGAGCAGCGCATCGTCATCGTCGCCGAATACACCAAATGTCATTTCCTGAACAAGATCATCGCTGGACGGCGTGGTGACCGGGACGGAACCCGTGCCGATTCGATAACCGCTGACGCCAACCGCGATGCATGCGGCGACCGCGACGCCGGCGCGGACGATGCGCCACGTCCAGATGTCCGGTGCACGACGTGTACGCATGGGGGCAGGCACCAACGCCGTGGCAGCCTGCATGGTCTGCAGCGATACCGGTGCTTCATCGATGGCCACCCCAGCGTCATCGGCGGCGCTCGCGAGCACGAGACGAGCATGCTGGTTGTTGCCCAGCTCCCGTTCGAGTGCAGCCCGAGCATCGTCATCGAGCCGGCCGTCAGCCAGTGCCGCGAGATGCATCAGCAGGTCGGTCTCAGACCAGGTCGTCTCAGGGGAATCAGGTTGGTGTCCATTATGTGACATGGGTCTATCTGTTCTACGCATCGTCAGGCCCGATTCTCCCCGCGGTTTTGGGGGAATTCTCGTCCGAGAACACGGCTGCTCGGAGTCGCTCAAGGGCCTTATGCCGGGTGCTACGGATGGTCTGTTCATTGACGCCGAGAGATTCGGCCGCCACCGGGACCGTCAGCCCATGCATAAACGTCAACTGCAACACCAGTCGCTGGCGATCGGTGAGGACGTGGGTTGGCAGGTCGTCCCAGGAGAGATCAGGGCGATCGTCAATGACGATCGCCGCCGGCGGGACATCATCGAGCGAACCGGATTCAAGATTCCGACGTCGGACAAGGTCGATCGTGGTGCTTCGGGCGACGATCGTCAGCCAGGTTGAGAGCGATGCTCGGCCCGGATCAAAGGAGGCAAGCAGTCGAAAATCGTCCTTCACGAGCCGGATGAACACTTCCTGGACCGCATCATCGACGTCCAGCCCACGTCCTGGCGCGGATCCGCGAGAGAGCACCCGGCGGATGGCCGTGGCGATGAGCGGGGCGGTCTGAATCACAAACGTCTGCCATGCCGCAGCATCGCCCCGGCAGCATCGTTCGAGATTCACATCGATGGACACGCGTCATTCTCCGTCGCCCCGGGTCGCCGTTGGCATGTTCGGCTCCGGGTCTCCAACGGTTTCGGCGAGGCGACCACCGCATCTTTGGGGAAAAAACGGTGTGAATTATCGGGGATAGCTCATCGCCGAGGTCCGTACCATCGAAGACCAAGGCACGACGCATGCGGTGCGCGATCACCGCTTTTCCGCAGAGGAGAATCTCTCAATGCACCATTTCAACCGTTTCCGAGGTCGCGGAGCGACCGTTCTGGCGATTGCCTTCACCATGCTCTTTGTGGCCGGCGACGCGCTGGGCCAGGGCCGTGGCAACCGCGAGAATCGTGGAAACCGCAATCCGGGCGGACGAATGTTCGGCCAGTTCATGCAGCCGGAGTTTCTCCGTCGCGACATGCCGATGTTCACCGACCGGCTCGATCTCGACGCAACCCAGCAACTGCTGGTCGAAACGCTGCTCGATGATTACCAGGCCGCCTTCACGGAAGGTTCCGAGCTGACGATGGAGCAGTTCACGGATCTCAGGCCGGACCGCAATGAAGACAGTGCGACTCGCGATCAACGCCGCGAGGTCATCAACGAAATGCGCGCGATTCGGCGCGAGATGAATGAGCTCAACCAGGCGCTTCGTGCCGGCGTGGTTCAGAACTCCGAGTCGGTCGAGCAGAAGCTTGAAGGCCTTCGTGGACAGATGCAGGCCGCCGGCGAGAAGATGCAAGAGCTTCGTCCGCCGATGCCCGAAGCCGAAGAACTTGAGCTCCTGCAGGATGATGCTCGCCGAATCGCCAACGAATGGAAGACGAAGCGTCGTCAACTGCGGCAGCAATTCCTCGACGATGTCTTCATCACGTTGACGGAAAAGCAAACGCCGCAATTCGATGACTTTGTCCGCGATCTGCGTCGCGAGAAGTCAATGCGGAACGGTCGACTTGCCGGTGAGAGTACCGATCTGTTCGCCATTCTGCGTGACATCGACGTCGAGTCATTTGAAGGCACGGGAATCGATCCGCTCGTGATGCAGGAATATGAACTGTCGCTCGATACCGCATTGAAGCGGCGTGAAACGTTCCTTGAAGACAGTCGCATCGACATGATGATCTCGATGTTCTCGCGGAACTTCGAAGGCGCGATCAAGGTCGCGACTGAAGAAGCCGGTTACCGAACGGCAGTCCGCAACACGAATGAGCAGTACGCGCAAATCATTCTGGATTCTGCTGTGCCGCCGGTCTCCGAAGCATTCGCGGCCGAATGGCGATCCAGTGCATATCCGCGAATCTACCGCAGTCGCGGCGCATTGCCTGCGTACGATGCCGCCAAGGCGCTTGAAGGCCTGGATGAGGATGTACTCTCTGGGATCATCGCGTTGGAAGAAGCCTACATGATGGATCGTGCGGTTCGGAATTCACAGATCCTGAACGCCACGCGCGAGCACGAGCCGATGGAAATGGCGAATCGATTCAGCCGAATTGCCGAAGCGATGCGTGAAGGCGGCGGTGGCGGACGCGGTTTCTGGGGCAATCGTCGACGAGGCGAAGAACGTCCACGTGGTGAAGATCCCGTGGCCGACTCGTATGATGATCGTCGGGAACTCGACCAGAAGTATCGAACGCTCCTCGAGCAGATGCTGACGGAAGAGCAGATTGCAGCGCTGCCAGAAGTGCGACGTGAGCGTGGTCAGCGCGGCGGCTGGGGCGGACGTGGCGGCGGTGGCGACGATCGAAACGACGAGCAGGCACGGCAGGAACGCCGACAGCAGATGCTTGATCGATTCGATACGAACAAGGACGGCGTCCTGAGCGATGGCGAACTTGAAGCCATGCAGCAACAGCGCCGAGATCGTGGACAGCGCGACCGTGGGAATAACCGCGGCAACAACCGAGCGGAACCGATCGCCTGATCGACGCTGAACAACCTGAAATGAGAAGCGGGGGGCCGGGGTGGGCGGGCCCGGGGCTTGTGGTTGGGAGGGGGGTGTGTGGTTTGGGATAATGCCGCCGTGGGTGATAGTTTTTG